>MNIR01000051.1 GCA_001919865.1 Gemmatimonadetes bacterium 13_1_20CM_4_69_16
CTCCGTCACCCAGGCCTACATCGTCGACGCGCGGTAGCGGCACCCTCGCGAGGCCGCGCGCGCGGAGGTGTCACGCACCACCTCAGTCTGTCGAGCCCTTGCTGCCGCCCGCCAGAACCGTTTCGCGGTCCAGCCCGACATTGAACAGCATATCGAGATAGCTGAGGAACGCCGCGAAGTCGCCGTGCCGCTGGGGGTAGACCGGGTAATGGTACTCTTGGAATACGACTTCGATTCGTGCAGCCGCAAACGCCGCGACGTCGAGATAGCCTTTGGCTGCCGCCCCGGAAATGTAGACCGTCGAGCCCAAGTACTGGCAGATCTGGAGCAGCAGTTCCGACCCTTTGCCTGACAGCGGCAGCTCGGAGGAGCAGACGAACCGACAGGTGATGCCGAGGAGCCGCAGGGCGGGCTCCCACGAGGCGCGGTCTAGCTCCGTCAGCGTTTCGTGGGGATGTTCCAGGATGCTGATGATCTCGGGCGCGTGGGCCTCGAAGCATGGCGCTGGAGCGTACAGGCTGTTGAGCGTGCCGATCAACTTGCGTCGCCAGGATTGCGTGTCGTCGGGGCGAATCTCACCAATGGGTTGGTCGCGGCGCGATTGCCGCACCGGGACCGTAAGCCACTGCGGTCCGGTGGGACCCTTGAGCTTGGCCCGGTTTTCCTCGTGCCGGGGAGTGAACTGGACGGTATCGAGGACCACGAACACGTCGGTCACCATCATCCGGTGCAAGTAGTGGAGGCCAGGGAAGAACCGCGGCTGGCTGATCACGCAGGCCGGCATTATGAAGTCTCCCGTCCATCGGCCGACGGAGATCGCTTCTTGGGAAGCCACCATGAGCGCGCGAGCACGCAGAAGATCGTCTGAGCGATCACCCTCAGGTCAAGCCAGGCGGTCTGCTCCTCCGCGTACCGCAACCCTTCGGCCACCTGAATCGGCAGGTGCCGCGCCACGTACCAGTCCTGCATCGAGACACCTTCAGGTGGCGGATCATGATACGTCAGGTCCGGATACCAACGCACATCGACCGGTGAGGCGATGCCGGGACGGACGTCGAGAATGCGGCGCTGGTCCGGAGTGTAGCACTCCTGAACGAGATCCCAATCTTCGGGCCTCGGTCCGACCACTGACATGTCTCCGCGGAGCACATTCCAGAATTGCGGTAGTTCGTCGATCTTGAACTTCCGCAAAAGTCGCCCGACAGACGTGATGCGATCGTCCGCGGCTGCCGTAATCTTGCGGTCGAGAGTGTCCGCGCCAAGGCGCATGGTTCGAAGCTTGAACATATCGAAGGGGCGGCCACGCAAGCCGGCTCGCTTCGACCGATGGAATGCGGGCCCCGGGGAAGCAAGCTTCGTAGCGATTGCACCGAGCAGCATGAGTGGCCAGGTCACGAGAATGGCGGACGTGGCGACAACGATGTCGAAGAGACGCTTGTTCATCGCCCTCTTGTGTGGCGCCGCACGAAGCATTCCATGACGACGGCTGCTTGCCCGCGTGCAATCTCGACAACGCCAATGGCTTCTGCAACTGACGCCGGAGCGACTCCTAGCCACACGGAGGGTTCGCCGTGACGGGCCGGGGACTCATTGTGTGCCTGCTGTGGGCTGCTCCGGTTGCCGTAGTCTCTTGGGGTGCGAGCCAGGCCGTCCCCCAGACGGCGGTGCTGGTGGGCGCGGGCGACATTGCCTCCTGCGCCTCGACGGGGAAAGAGGCCACCGCAGCCCTGCTTGACCGTATCCCAGGCGTCGTGATCACGATCGGAGATAACGCCTATCCCGATGGCTCAACCGCCGACTTCAGACGGTGCTACGATCCCTCGTGGGGAAGACATAAGGCGCGTACGCGTCCGACTCCTGGTGACCACGATTATGACACGCCGGGTGCTTCCGGGTACTTCGACTATTTCGGTGCCGCGGCAGGCGATCGGGGCAAGGGCTACTACAGCTATGAACTGGGCGAATGGCATATCGTCGCGCTCAACTCTGTCATCGCGAACGGGCCGACCTCCGAGCAAGTCCGGTGGCTGCGGGCAGACCTCGCAGCCAGCACGAAGCGTTGCACACTCGCTTATTTCCATCACCCCCGGTTTTTCTCTTCGATCTCGACGACACCGGGAGGTGGCGTCAACGACTACGAGCGTGCGTTCTGGGACGTGCTGTACCAGGCCGGAGCGGCGATTGTGCTCAACGGTGACCAGCATCATTACGAACGGTTCGCGCCCCAGACCCCCGACGGGCTGCTCGATTTCGCCACAGGTATTCGAGAATTCGTGGTGGGCACCGGGGGCGCGGACGTCAGCGCTCCGACCAGCATACGAGCCCATAGTGAGATCCGGAACGGAGACAGCTTTGGTGTGTTGAAGCTCACGCTGGCCGCGGAACGCTATGCGTGGGAATTCATTCCGACTGCAGNTTCCGATCGTCGACCGCTGGGCGGTGTTCACGGCACCCGATGCGCCTAAACCGGCGTACCTCATGCCGGTCTTCCTAGAGCCGTTCCACCTCAAGGTGACCCGCATCACCGGCGATCCGGGGAGGAGCATCGCTTTGCGCGCGGGTGGTTCGCCAACATGGGGCGCGGACGCCCGGCACCACTATTCCAATGACCAGCCCTGGAGCGCTGACGGCCTGCTGCTGGCCATCCAGAATACCGGCTCCCCCCGCTCCGTCTATCTGAATGGCGAGACATATCAACCCGTGCGCGGGCCGTGCCCCAACGACGACGCTTACGACGACCGCTGGCACCCGAGCTACGCCCATGCGCACGAACGCATCGCGGTTAACCGTACCAGTACGCTCAGCTGGTTCGACGTGGGCACCTGCACCCAAACGCGCAGTTGGACGCTGCCATTTCCTGTGATTGGGATCGGTGGCACTCCGTCCGATGACGGCCGCTTCATTGCGCTGTCGGATAGCAAACGCTTCATGGTGGTGGACATGGATCCCCAGCCGCCGTTCGCGCCATATCCCAACCGGCGCATCGGTCCGGGAGTGGATTTCATTTCCGACTGCGGCCTGCCGAGCGGATGCACCGAGAACTGGGTATCGATCTCGCCTTCCGGCAAGCATGTGGTGGTGAACTACCACGGCGATCGTCTGCGAGTTTACGATGTCGATCCCGGCACGCTGGCGGCGAAGCCGCGGCCCATGCCAACCCTTTACGCGAACTGTGGCGGAACGGCTGCCAACGGGTTCGTCTATGACCTCGGGCATCAGGACATGGCGCTGAATCCGTTTGACAACAACGAGGACGTCATCGTCGGGCAAGAGCACTGCGGAAACCGGGGCAAGAGGGTGGCGGGGACCCTGATCGGCGGCGTCGTGATGGTGCGGCTGCGGGACGGCAAGATCACCTCCCTGACGAATCCGACAAACGAGGCGTATCCGTATCACGTCTCGACGCGCAACTACGACCGTCCGGGATGGGTGTACGTCTCTTATTGGCCAGGGCCGGGCCGCCGCTTCAACGACGAGATCGTTGCGGTCAAGCTGGACGGAAGCGGGGCAGTGGAACGCTACGCCCACACGCGCACGGAAACGTCTGGATGCTACCGCTGCGAGGCGCACGCGGTCCCGGCTCGGGACGGCAAACGTGTGCTCTGGGCCAGCAATTGGATGGCGAATGCCGCTGGGACAGGCTCGAAACTGGTGATTCAGGCCTACGTCGTCGACGCCCGGTGAGCGTTGCCGTGGCTTTGGCCTCGCCTCTGGCGGATGACGGTGGTCCCGCCCGCGCCCCGTCAGCTCCCGTCGAGCCAAGCTCACGAGGCGCCGCGTTGTGGCTGCTCCGCGTCAGTGTGACGAAACAAAGGTGCCACACTCGGAATTGAGCGGCAGGCCGATTGCTGCAAGATGATCCGAGCGCGAAACTTGCACGCATTATGCTCGAGTTGCCGTACTTAGGTCCTGGGCAACCCGCGTGAAGGCGTATTCACGCCATCCCGCGCTCCTGGAGGCCGCACCGACGGAGCATATGGCAGGGCCCTGGTGCAATCGCCTTGAGCTTTGTGGAATTTCTGTTGCACGCGCGGAATCGCGATGAGTTCGCAGCGTGGAGCCCAGCTAATGTCCGAACTCCTACCTGAGCCTACTCCGCTTCGCCTGACGGGACCGCCCGGCTCTCTCCGGCCCTCCCGCGACGGCGGTGGCCGGAGCGCCGATAGTGCTGAGATTCGGACCGACTTCAAACAGCTGCTCATGCTGCTGCGTCGCCGGATCGGCTTGGTGGCGGGCATCGCTGCGCTCATCGTGTTCGTCGTCGCCCTGTTCGTCGTGCTGGAACGTCCTGTGTATCGCTCCACCGCCACGGTGCGGCTGGCCTACCCCCGGCGCGCACTCACGGTCGGTGTGGAAGACCTTCCGGCAAAGGACCAACGGTCTGATCCCCTGCTTTCACTCATCGAGCTGCTGCGCGGCCGCGGGATTGTCGGCGCGGTCGTGGATTCGCTCGCGCTTCGACTCCAGCCGCTGGGCTCAAGGTTCGGTGGCTCTTCCCGGGTCGTGCGGGCAGCGCTGCGGGATGTCCGGGTGAGTCCGGGCGCCCAGCAAGACACGCTGCGCCTCACCTTCGGCGGCGATCGAGTGACTGCACAGGGCCTCCAGGGGGAGGCGCAGTCGCCGTACGGAACCCCGCTGGCGGTCGGGTCCGTGCAGTTCACCATCCCCTCCCCTCCGAGCGTCAAGGCTGGCGCGCTCGCCGTGCGCTCGCGGGAGGAAGTCATCGACGACGTGCTGAAGAGCCTGGCGGTGCTCCGGCGCAAGAGTACGGACATCGTTGACGTCACCTACTCAGACCCCGATCCGCTCCTGGCGCAGCGCGTCGCCAATCTCCTCGTGCGGGTCTTCCAGGCGCGAGATGCTGGCTCGGCTCAAGAACAGGCTCGAAGCCGCGCTGAGTTTTTGGCGGCGCAGCTCAGCGCCACAGACAGCGAGATGTCGATTGCGCAGGCGGAGCTCAGCGCCTTCCGGAGGCAGCGGTTGCTTGGCAGCTCCCGGGACAAGCTCGCCGTAGAGCAGGCTCGTCTGACGGCGCTCGACGCACGCCTGGGAGAGCTCGAGGCAGAGCGTAGTGTATATGAATCCTTCTTGACCAAGTTCAACACTTCGAACGACAGCCTCCGCCTGGACGTCGCACGCGATCTGTCGTACACGCCCGAGCTGGCCGCCGACCCGGTCGTCAGCCGGATATCTCAGCAGGTGCTCGTCTACCGGACGCGCCTCGACTCCCTTACCACGGGACCCTTGCCGGCCGCGCCCACCAACCCCGATGTCCTCGGTCTGAAGGCACTCATCCGGTCCACGCAGGAAGAGCTGGTTCGCGCGGTGCGCGCCCACTTGACGTCGATCGGTGCGCAGAGCCAGGCGTTGGCTGCGCTTCGTTCGCGCACCGGGGCCTCGTTCCAGCGGCTGCCGGCGACTGAGGCGGAGGGGGGACGGCTGGAGCGGTTGGTCGAAGACTTGAGAAGCACCGGGGACCGCATCCGGCAGGATTACAAGAACGCGCGGATGGCCGAGGCGATCTCGGCCGGGGACGCACGGGTCATCGATTGGGCCCCACTACCGTACAAAGCCGCCGGCATCCCCCCCTGGGCGAAACTCGGGCTGGGGCTCTTGCTCGGTCTTCTCCTGGGATGTGGAGCCGCCGGGCTCGCCGAGAGCGGGAATAGCTTGCTCATGCGGCCGGAAGAGCTGGAACGCGCGCTCAATGTGCGGGACCTCGGCGTGATCCCGCCATTGCTCGAGACCAGCGCCAGCCGTCCGCTGCGCAGGCTCCCGATCCCGCTCTTCATATCAGCGAGCCGTCGGCCCGAGGCCGCCAGCCGTGGCGAGCAGGCGACGTGGGAAGTCGTCGCCGACTCGGCCCCGTTGTCTAGCGCTGCCGAGGCGTTTCGCCTGCTGTATTCCGGCTTGCTGTTCGGATGGGGCGAGGGCCAGCGGACGATCCTTGTCACCAGCGCAGCTCCGCAGGAGGGGAAGACCGTGATCGCGGCGAACCTCGCGGTCACCTTCGCGCGTGAGGGGGTCCGGGTTCTCCTGGTTGACTGTGACCTGCGGCGCCCCCGTCTGCACCGGGTATTTGGCGTTGCCCCCGCTCCAGGTCTGATCGAGCTGCTGAAGGCTGACAGGGCAACGCTTGCCGATTCCCCGGGCGGGCCGCTCCGTCGGCCCACGAAGATCGCAGGGCTCTGGCTGCTGCCGTGCGGCGCCCTTCCGCGGCGCACTTCCGAAGTGCTCCAGCCTCATCAACTCCGACGTCTGCTCGACGACCTCTCCGGCCATTTCGACGTCATCATCCTCGATACTCCGCCGGTCTTGGTCTCCGCGGATGCCGCGCTGCTCGCGCCCCTGGCGGATGGTGCCATCCTGGTCGTGCGGGCGGGACAGACGAACCGGTCCAGTGCCGAGCGAGCCTGTCAGTATCTGATCGCCGCCGGCGCACACTTTTTGGGCGCCGTTCTGAATGACCCGGCTGGCGAACTGGCTCGGTACGGCAAGTACTACTACTCCTACGGCTACCCCACACCATCCGATTGACGGCGTGGCGGGGCGGCCTCAGACGGATCTCTCGTCCGTGGGTGCCCGCTCGTCGTCCGGTCGTCCACGCTGACCCTCATGACATCCTCTAGCGACCAGAGGCCGCTGGTCAACCGCACCGGGCACGCTCTCACAAGCGGGGTCTGGATGGGCGCCGGATACCTGCTGCAAGGATTGATGACGGTCGGCAGCGTGGCGGTGCTGGCCCGGGTCCTGAGTCCCGAGGAGTTCGGACTGGTCTCGGCAGCAATGCTGGCCATCAACTTTTCGCGGGTCCTTTCGGAGGGAGCAATCGCACCCGCGATCGTGCAGCATCCCAGACTGCGAGACGAACACATCCAGACCGCGTTCACGCTCTCACTGGGTGTGTCCGTACTCCTCTTCATGCTGCTGTGGCTCGGTGCACCCACTATAGCGGCGCTGCTTAAGGCGCCCAGCCTTGTCCTCGTGTTGCGGGTGCTGGCCTGCCTGCAACCGATCGCGGGGCTGGGGGTGATTGCGGATTCGCTGCTCCGGCGTGAGCTGCGTTTCCGAACCATCGCGAATGTGCGCATCGTGTCCTACGGGGTGGGCTATGGAGGAGTTGGCATCGTGGCGGCTCTCGCGGGAGCCCGGGAATGGGCTCTCGTGGCCGCGAATGCGACCCAAGCCATCCTGACCACGGCGTTGCTGCTTCGGGCGCGGTCGCACTCCAAGCGCTTGGGGGTGGACTGGCCCGCAGCTCGAGAGCTTCTCTCCTTCGGTGGCGGTTTCGTCCTGGCACGAATCGGTAACTACGCGGCGGGCGACGGCGATAACATGGTGGTCGCGAAGTGGCTGGGCTTGTCCGCGCTGGGATTGTACGACCGTGCCTACCAGCTCATGGTGGCCCCCGCGATGCTGCTGGGGCAGGTGATGGACGAGATTCTCTTCGCGTCATTGGCGCGGATCCAAGACGACCGCTCGCTGGTGGCGGCGGCCTACCGCCGGTGCATCGTCGGCGTCGCGTTCGTCATGCTCCCGCTGACCGCCGTCGCTTGGACGTTGGCCCCCGAGATCGTGTACGTGGTGCTCGGGCCAGCTTGGTCTGGGGTCACGACGCCATTCAGGATTCTCGCCCTGGGCACTCTGTTCCGCACCAGCTACAAGATCAGCGATTCGTTGACCCGGGCGCTCGGCGCCATGTACCGCCGGGCGTGGCGCCAGTGGGCCTACGCGGCCTTCGTGATCGGGGGCGCCATCATCGGCCAGCATTGGGGCTTGGCGGGAGTGGCCTGGGCCGTGCTCCTCGCGCTCGCCGTCAACGTTCTCCTGCAGGCGCACCTCGTCATGAAGCTAGTGCCGTTCACCTGGTCGGACTTGCTGGCCGCGCACGGTCCTGCCCTCTTGACCGCCAGCTTCGTCGGATTGCCGGCATTCACCACGGCGCTGCTGTTGCGGGAGGTCCTCCATCTGCCGCCGCTCGGCGTCCTGAGCGGGACGCTCGCCGCGGTCATTGCTCTCCTCGCTGCCGTCTTTGCGTTCTGGCGGCGCCCGTTCCTGGGACAGGATGGTACCTGGCTCGTGGCGCAAATCATGGAGTTCTCTCGCAAGCCGCTGCGTCGGATGCAAACTTCCGCGAACGGGGTCCAGTGAGCGATCAACCCTGGCAACGCGAGGCTCGCGAGGAGCGCGGGTGGCCGGGCGGACAGCTCGCTCCTCGCGCTGACCCTTCGTGGCCGGACGCCCCGGCTCGGCCCGCTGTGGGGCGCGCCTGGCCATTGCTACTGATCACCCTCATCGCCGTGCTCTATCCATTCGAGTACGACACCGGCCTGACCAACTACAGTCTAGGAGACGCCGTCGTCGGTCCTGTGGCGCTTTTCGTCGTCCTTCAGTCGCTGGTGCGCCTCGTTGGGTGGCCCCGCTACACGGTGCAACTGCTGGCGTTGGTGGTGGTCGCCATCGCCTCCAGCTTGGTGAACGCCTTCTCTCCGGCGATCTATTTCTCGGCCCCCAGCGCTCTGGGCGAGACCGCGAAGCTGTTTTCCGCGGGGCTGTGGATGTGCGTCATGTTCTGGTTGCTCTCCGATGACTTCTCACGCGGCTTCTATCAACTGGCCTGTGCCTCCGCCCTGTTGGCGACGGGATTCGCGGCCTCATCACTCTGGGTGACCGTTCGGGAAACGAGCGATTATCGGCCCACGGGGCCGTTCGACAACACAAACCTGTACGCCAGCTATCTCTGCCTCAATGTGTTCCTCGTTCTCGGCGCACGGGAGGCACTCGAAGACCTGCGCCGGACCCGCCGCCGGCTGCCAGCGCTGCTGCGCTGGCCCGGGCCCCTGCTCGGCCCAGTGATGTTACCGCTGCTCCTGTTGGGCATATTGGCGACCGCTTCGCGAGGTGCCCTGGTTGGGTGCGTGGCCGGGTTTGTGCTCTCGGGGAGTCTGCGCCTGCGGCGCATTTCGCGGCCGCGGCTCGCCGCCCTGGTCGGCGGTCTGGTATTCCTCGGCATGACGGGGACGTGGTACGTCCGGCAAGATCCCCTCGTGCTGCGGCGCCTCGAAAGCACCGCCGAGGGATCCGGCCCCAACATCGAAAATCGCCTGGAGCTGTGGCACGCGGGCCGCGAGGCGTTTGCCACCCACCCCATCCTCGGGGTCGGTTACGGCCAACTCCGAAACTACGTCGAGCTGGCCACCGGAAACAATAAACCCGTCCACCAGACCTTTATCTCGATGGGCGCCGAGCTGGGTGCCGTTGGCCTGCTGGTGTTTCTGTGGTTGCTGTTCACCGTAGTGCGCGACACCATGCCGGCGCAGTCCCCGCGCTATCCCGAGGTGGCGCGAGCGTGCCGTGGATTTGTGATCGCCATCGTCACGCAAGGCCTGTTCACGAACGTCCAGCACTCACGCGCCCTGTGGATGATCGTCGGCGTGATCGCCGTGCTCGCCGCGGAGGGGCGCGCCAGCCCCGTCCTAGGGGAGACCCCTGCGATCCTGGCTCGGGGCCCCGTCTGGCCCCGGCGGGGAGAACTCGGATCGTGAGCCGCTCGACCATGCGGTCAACCACTGCGTTTGGGGCTGAGGAGCCATCCATCAGTGGAGTTCCCCGCATCGTCCGCGAGCTGACGAGCGCGTTGCACGCCGCGCGCCTCAGCTACTGCCACTGGAAGGGCAATGCGCGTCTTCAAGCGGCCGTAGTCGGGCGGAGAGACCTCGATATCCTCGTGGACCGGGACCGAGCGCTCGCGCTGAGCGCGATTCTGGCCACCGTTGGCTTCAAGCGGTGCACATCGAGTCCCTGGACAGCCGTTCCGGCACTGGAGGACTATCTCGCCCTGGATTCGGATACCGGAAGACTCGTGCACCTGCATCTGCACTATCGGCTGACCGTGGGGGACGGCTTTCTGAAGGGCTACCGACTGCCCTGGGAGGCGATGGTGCTCTCGACCCGACAGTTCGATGCCACGATGGCGATGTACGTGGCCGATCCCCACATGGAGTTACTGCTGCTCATTGCGGGTAAGGCCATCACGCTTGGGCTGATCGATCGGATGGCAGGGTGGTTGGGACGGCCCTGCATGGATGCCCTGGCGCGTTCCGACCTTCGCTGGCTCGCGGCCCGCACGGATCCGCACCGGCTGGCGGAGCTGTCGGAGGGTCTTCTGGGGAAGGAGGCCACTCGCCTCCTTTTGGACATAGTGAGCGGCGAGCCGTCGTACCGCCTGCTCCGGGCCCTGAAGCGACGGGCCATTCCGCCGCTCAGCGCGTATCGCACGTATACCCCGGCCGGCGCTGTTGTGCGACGAGGGATACGCATTGTCGTCGGGCTGGCGGTGGCTCTTAACCGGAGAATCCTCCGCTCGCTGGTCATTCCCGGGCGGACACTCTCGAGCGGCGGCCTCGTGATCGTGTTCGAGGGCGAAGACGAGAACGAACGCGCGACCCTGGTGGATCGGATCGCGGCCTGGCTGACCTGGAAGCTGGATGTTCTGGTCCTGCACGGTCGACCTCGAAACAGCCGTGCGACGCGTCGGAAGGCTTTCCGCGCCCGCAGCCGCGGCATGATCGTCCTGTATGACGGATTCCCCGAGGGCCAGCGCCGCGACACCGGCAATGCGCCCGAACGAGCGTGGGACGCGGATCCGCCGGATCTGGTCATCAAACTGCGACGCGCGCCGAGACCGGAGCCCGAAGGCCACACGGAGGTCGTGACGCGGGAGGGCCGACCGACCCGGCACAACGTCGACATCGACCTGGATCATTCCCCGGAACAAGTGCTGCTGGCGGTACAGCGCGCACTCTGGCAGGAGGTGTGAGTTGCTGATCTCCACCGGCATGTCGACCGCGGGAATACGGGCGTGATGAGAGCATCCCTGGAAGAGCTCTCAGGCCAATCCTTCCTCTACGTGAGCGGCGGCCACAGGGGGCAGGACGTGCTCCGGCACGTCCTCGCAAGCAGCGCCTGGAGGCCCGGCCTGATCGCCGTGGTCTCGGATTCAGTCCCTCTCGGCGCGGCTGCCGAGTGCGACGGCGTCCCCGTCGTCGCGGTTCCGACCGAGCACACTCCGGACGCCTGGTGGGCTATGGCCGCCCATGGAATCAAGGGCGTTCTCGCCGTGGGGGTCCCCCCCGATCTGCTTGAGGAATTGTCCCAGAAAGCATTCCCACTGGGGGTCTATGGTCTCCAAGCGGGCTTGCTGCCCGGCACGGCCGGTCCAGCCGCCCTGAACTGGGCCCTCATTCGGGGGCTAACCGAGACGGGAACCAGCTTGGTGCGATACACGAAGGACGGCGACGGGTGGTTGCTCGTCTCCCAGCTGCCCTGCCGCATCGAGGACGGGGAGACCGCAGGCACCCTCTGCGCGAAGCTTTCGGCCGCCTCGGCTGACTTGTGGGCTCGGCACTGGCCTGGGATCGCGCGAAACGACGTAGCCCTGCGCCCCGCTGGAACGTGGATCCGCGAACTTGGCCGAAGACCGGAAGACGGCGCGATTCGCTGGGCAGAGCACTCAGCGGCATCGTTGGATCGCTGGATCCGGGCGTTGGCGCGGCCCTACCCCGGAGCGTTCCTCCGGTTTGGCGGCCGGCGCATTTGGGTGCATGGAGTCGAGCGCGACACCCCGGAAGGCGCCGCCGTCGACGCACCCACATTGACGGCGGTTTCGGCTCGGGGCCTGACGCTCGACTTCCCGGACGGCAGGATACGGATCTCGGATCTGTCTCTCGATGACGGTTCAGAGATTCCCGGTCACCTCTTAGCCGCGCTGGCGGAGCGGGTCGGCGCTCGCTTGTCGTCCCTGCACACGGGGCAAAAAGTGCTGGTGGTGGCCGCGCATCCCGACGACGAGGTGCTCGGGATCGGAGGCACCATGATCCGTCATTTCAAGAGCGGGGACGAGATCCGCGCAGCCATCGTCTGCTCGGCGGAGTCGATTCGCTATCGCGAAGGCGAACACGACCAGCCGGGTGACACACAGCGCGCATCCCACTACCTGGGAGCGCAGTCAATCGGACTGGGGTTCGCCGATCAGCGCCTGGATCGGGGCAGCAACCTGGAGTTGATTCAAGCCCTCGAGAGACAGATTCAGGAGTTCCAACCGCACGTCATCTACACCCATTGGTGGGGAGACGTCAACGCGGACCATGCACGCGTTGCTGAGGCGGTCGACGTGGCGGCCCGCCCCTATTCTGCACCGGGCCTCAAATCGATCTACGCATTCGAGACCCCCTCCAGCACTGAATGGACTGCAAGTGCCAGGGGGAGGGCGTTTGCCCCCAATGTTTTCGTGGACATCTCGGAGGAGCTGGATCGCAAGCTGGACGCGATGCGATGCTACGAGAGCGAACTCCGCCCACCCCCGCACCCCCGGTCCCTTCGGTCTTTGCAGCAGCGCGCGGCTTACTGGGGTAGCGTCGCCAACATGCCGGCGGCCGAGGCACTCGCGCTGCTTCGAACGCGCCAGTGAGCATGGTGAAGCTTTGGCTGGTCGGTTCGGACGACGTACGGTTCCGGCTCCCGTTGCTGAACGCACTGCGGGAGCGCGGCTTCGACGCGGGCGCCGTCGGGTCGGAAAGCGAGACGGCGTTCGCGGAAGCCGGAATTCCGTACTGGCGATTTTCGCTGAACCGGTGGGTCAGTCCCTGGAGCGACCTTCGGTCGCGGCGGCAACTGTATGATCTCTTCCGGGCGCACCGGCCCGACATTGTCCACGCGTTCGACACCAAGCCCGCGATCCTGGCGCCTCTAGCCGCCCGGGACGCGGGGGTCCCCGGTACGGTCGCCACCATAACGGGCCTTGGGTACCTCTTCTCCTCGCGGTCGCCGCTGGCGCTCTCACTGCGACCGGTCTTTCGGTTGCTGCAACGCCGCGCCGCCGCCGCGACAGGGGTCACGATCTTTCAGAACCCCGACGACCGCGCGTACTTCCGGCGTCACCGCTTGGTTCGCCCGGGTCGCGACACGCTGGTGCTGGGGTCGGGGATCGACTTCACGCCCTTGCAGGTGGACGGAGCGGCGGTGGGCAGGCTCAGGCGTGAGTTGGGTCTTGAAGGTCGGCTCGTGGTGACGATGATCGCCCGCCTCGTGGTGCAAAAGGGCGTGCGGGATTTCCTCCACGCGGCCGCCCTCGTGCGCCAGCAGCTACCAGACTCCGTCTTTCTCCTGATCGGCCCCGTCTCGTCCGAGGGCCGGGGGGCTGTGTCGTCGCGCGAGGTGGAGCGCAGCGCGCGCGACGTGCGCTATCTCGGTCCCCGCAGTGATGTTTCCATGCTGCTCGCGCTATCCGACCTGTTCGTGCTCCCGACCTACCTCCGCGAGGGAATACCGCGCGTGCTGCTGGAGGCGGCGGCTTTGGGGCTTCCGCTCATTACCACCGATACACCGGGCTGCAAGGAGATCGTCCGAGACGGCTGGAATGGGCTGCTCGTTCCTCCACGAGACCCACGCCGGCTGGCCGGGGCGGTGCTGCGATTGTTGGCCTCGCCGGACGAGCGCACGCTCATGGGGAGCCGCAGCCGAACGCACGTAATGGGGAACTTCTCCCTCGATTACGTCGCCCGAGCCTACGCGGAGATCTACGAGCGCGTGCTGCGCGAGAGGTCGCCGAGTGTCGCGGCCCGCGCCGTGGGTTAAGCCGATGGCCGAGCTCAAGCGCCCACTCGCGGAAGAGTCGCCAGCCGGCAGCGACTCGAGCGTGGAGCCGCTGGCGACCGGTCCAGCGAGCGGAGGCAGCCGTGTCGGCCGGGCCCCTGGCATGGTGACCAGACTGCTCGACCGGCTAAACGAGCAGGAGATCGCCTATTGCCGGTGGCAAGGCGACGAGCACTTGCAGGCCGAAACGGCCGCGCCACAAGGGCTGGACATTCTGGTGGACCGGCAAGACGCGCTGCGAGTGGCCGTGATCCTGGCCGAAGCCGGCTTTAAGCGCGCGGTAGCGGCGGCCCTCCTCCCGGACCCCGGTGGCGAACACCACTACCTGGCCCTCGAGGAGGACTGCGGCAGCATCGTGCAATTGCATCTGCGCTACAATCTGGCGATCGGCGACGAGCGCCTGAGCGAGTACCGCCTGCCGTGGGAACCGTTGGTCCTCTCCACCCGGCGCCTCGATCAACAAGCAGGGATGTACGTAGCTGATCCGTCGGTCGAGTTCCTGTTCCTTCTCGTTCAGGTCGCATTCGACCTCCGACTCGGCTCCTTGGTTCGGCATCGGCTGGGTGCCCCATGGTGCTGCCCCAGGCGGCTCCGCGAGGTGCATTGGCGGCTGCGGGGAGATGCCGGGCCGGTGGCCGACCTGTCTCGCCGCTTGTTGGGCGCCGCTGCCGCGGACTTGGTTTCCGAGATGGTCGCTGGTGAGCCGTCGTTTACCAAAGTCAGGGAGTTTCGACGTTGTGCCGTCCCAGTGGTCCACAACTATCGACTGTACCGGCGGGGGGGGGCCAGGTGGCGCAGATCGTGGCGGGCACTGTGCGTGGTGGCGAGGAACCTCTCCCGGGGCCTCGCCCGCTCGCGTCGCCCTGAAGGCCGGATGGTGCCGAGCGGCGGGGTGGCGATCGCATTCCTGGGAAGTGACGGATCCGGGAAATCAACACTCCTTGTGGAGACCATGGCATGGCTGTCGGGGTCGCTCCGCACGGTGCCCATTTACTTCGGGAGCGGCGTTGGGCCGAGCTCGGTGCTTCGATGGCCGCTGCTGCAGGCCGAACGCCTCCTGCGGAAGCGCATGCCGTCCGTACGAGACCGGCCCTGGCGGCGGTCCACTGGGCCGACCTCATCGCTCCGTGCTCGTCTGTCGCGGTCGTTATGGGCGGCAGCGAGGCTCGTCTGGGCAGTGGCTCTGGCGTACGAGAAGCGCGGCAAGCTCCACGCCCTGACGCGCGCTCGCAACCGTGGTCTCGTGGTGGTCTGCGACCGCTACCCACAGAACCAGTTCCAGGACTTCAACGACGGGCCGATGCTGGGGAGGTGGCGGGACCATCCGTGGCGGCTGCTCCGCGCCGTGGCGGAGTGGGAGGGCACGCCGTATCGCTGGGCCGAGCACGTAGTGCCGGATCTGGTCCTCAAGCTCCACGTCCGGCCGGACGTGGCGCAGCGGCGGAAGCCGGACATGCAGCTGCAGGAGCTCGAGAAACGGGCGGAAGCCATCCGCGGCCTCCGGTTTCCCGACGTAACAGAAACGGTCGACATCGACGCGGAGGAGCCGTTGGAGCAGGTCGTGCGCCGGATCAGACGGTGCGTCTGGCGGAAGATATGAATACCAAACGCCGATCGGCCGTCATAGAGTTCATCGGGCTGCCCGGTGTGGGGAAGTCGACACTCTCCCACCGGGTCGCCGAGATGCTGCAGCAGCGGGGATGGCGAGTCGAGCAGCCCACCTATTCGGTGGATCACGAGATGCACACCTGGGAGCGGCTGCTGCTCAAACTCCGGCTGGTGTCCGCGGAGGCGATCTTCCACCCCGCGAGCGCCGTCCGCTCCGTAAGAGCGATCCTGGCAACACGCCAAGCCTCGGCCGCAGGTTTCATCGGCGTCACGGTGAACTGGCTGTTTATGTCCTCCTTGCTACGGAAGGCCGACCGCCGGACAGGAGTACACATCTTCGATGAAGGCCCGCTCAACGCGCTTTGGTCGATCGCATTCAGTGCGAGTTCCGCCGGCACCGCCGGGATCCTCGGGAAGCTCGCGAGGCAGCGGTCCACGCCTGTGCTCGTCGCCCTGATCGAGGCCGAGATTGCGGCGGTCAGGGAACGGCTCGATCTCCGCACGAATGGCCAGAGCCGTCTTGAGCGGGCCGGGCCGGCGGACGATGCGTGGGAGCGGGCTCGGCGGGCGCTGCAGCAGGTCAAGGCGACGCTGCAGATGCTGACCGAGGAAGGGGCGGATATTCAAGTGGTTGCCGTGCGAAACCGGGGAAGCGAGGGCCTGGACGCCCTCGCCAATCGGCTCGCTGCTGCGTTCGAGGAGTTCTTGGCGCCTCCCGCTGGCGCACGGGTCGAGCGCGCGGGCAAGACTGGGAGGCCTACGAGCTAATGTGACTTCCCGTCTCGTTCGCGGTTGTGATCTGGCTTACTTGTACTGGTGGATGAAGATCCCGACGGAGGCCAACGCCCCGACCACGGTCAGCGTGGGAAGAATCACCTGGGAGAAGATGGACCGCCCGCGCTCCACCAGGATCTGATCGCCGGACCGGATCGGCCACTGCGCGGCCCCGGTCTCTGGATGGTTCAGGTCTAATCGCACCTGGGTGTGTCCGCCGTTAGCGCTGCCGCGCAGGAGCCGGACTCGGTCCAGGCGCCCGAATTGGGTGGGACCGCCGGCGTGCGCGACCGCCTCGGCGATGGTCGTCTCCGGACTCAACGCGTACACGCTCGGCCGGTTCACTTCACCCTCGATCGCCACCCGGAACAGGGGCTCAATCACGAATTGAGGCTCCTGATCGAACTTCGCCAGGAAGGAGCGCAGCGCGGCCCGCGCCGTGGCCAAGGGAACGCCACCCACCCTGACGGCTTGGTAGAGCGGGTGCGAAATGGAGCCGTCCGCGGCGACCGCGAACTCCCCGCTGAACTCGGGTTTGCGCCAGACCACGATCCGCACCGAGTCGCCTGGAGTGAGTACGCTTCCGTCTCTCGATGAATCGGGCGCCTGGCCGTGGAGTAGGCCCGGAACGCTTCCGCCGATGAGTAGAGAGGCCAACACCAGGGCCGGGGTTCTCATGGATCGCCTACGGGTGATCGTGGGTGTGTGGGCTCGGTGCTCTGGGGTTAGGGGTCGGCAGGGCGACTGAGCGCGGTAATCTTCTTCATCGAACAGGCCGGCACAAGTGGCGCAGCGGCGGTGTATGAGCGTCGGCCCCGCGGCCTCGCCGATTGATGTTGCATCAGCCCAGCACCAGCTAGGGCGGCTCCACTCAAACTTTCCTGATGTTGCAGGGACGCCTCCCTCGTTGGCGAACTTTCCCGTCACGCCGCGGGCGGCACCATCGTCGCATTCGCGCGCGCACGAGCACGAACCCCGGCTCGCGGCGCCGCCGGTCGCGACGCGAGTGACCCGCGTTCCGCGTGGGATTGACACAGTTCCTGGCACAGCCACGGCCCGCCTCGCGGGGCGTTCCGGATAGGAGGCCCCCGCAGAGCAAACTGGGAAGAGATTATGGCCGACGTGCTGCTGCGAAGCGCGTAGCTCCACAGTCCGTCCCACAGTGGGCCGCACAAACGCCCCAGCGAGCCGCTGGGGCGTTCGCGCACCTGGCGCTATCTCAGGCTGATAGATCAAGTGGCCAGGGGCAGAATCGAACTGCCGACACGCGGATTTTCAGTCCGCTGCTCTACCAACTGAGCTACCTGGCCGGAACTATGCAGCAGAACAACTTAGCGGGCTGGGTGGTGGGGTGGGAGTGCCAAAGCTTGCCCTTGTCTGCCTTTTGTTTGCCATTGTTTGGTCCCGGAACCCCGCGGTCGTCGTCAGGGGCTTGAGAGATTGAGTTGGTGCATCAATGCGTCCGTGTCTGCTCGAACTTCCTTTGTCGTTCCGATTTCGCGGTACTCCTGCACGATATTGTGCTTCTCGAACGTCCAGGCCGACACGCTGACGGGCCATCCCGTCGAGGGACTCTCGGGGCTGACGGCCACGATTAACACGTCGATCCTCTTGCACCCCACGATCCCGAGCAGTCCGCAACCACGATGTTTCTCAGCGTACACCAGTACTTCTCCTGCGCCCAGACTCGTTTCCAGACCCACCTCGTGCATTCGCTGCACAGCGCCCTCCGCAGGGTAGGGGACATATCCCAGCGCCTGCAACCGGCGAATGATCTCGGGGTGCACCGTCCAGGACGTATCGGAGCGGACCGGAACGATTTCGTTGGCGACATATGGCGTAGGGCGGGCGCACCCGACCAGGAGGACTCCCGCGGCGATCAGTGAGAACGGGCGGAACATCTCGCGACTCCTGAGGCGACGGGGAACGATGGCTTGCCAGGGTCAAGGCGTGATCAAGGAACCTGAATGCTTTTCCATACCCACCGAGGCAACCGTGGCGCCGTGGGATTGCGAGCCGTACTTTCCGGCCCATGCCGCACCCGCGATTCCCCAACCTCACCGTGCTGGACCATCCCCTGATCCAGCACAAGCTCACGATCCTGCGCGACAAAGACACAACGACCCGCGACTTCAAGCAGCTGGTGAACGAGATCGCGATGCTGATGGCGTACGAGGTGACGAAGGACCTGCCGCTCGAGCGGATCGACGTGGCCACGCCGCTCGAGTCGATGCAGGGCGCGCGGGTGGCGGGGAAGAAGCTCGCGCTGGTGCCGATCCTGCGGGCCGGCCTCGGCATGGTCGAAGGTATCGCCCAGCTCATCCCCTCAGCGCGGGTGGGGCACATCGGCATCTACCGCGAGCACGACACCCTCCAGCCGGTGGACTACTACTTCAAGATCCCCGAGGGCCGCGACGCCCGCGACTTCTTCGTGCTCGACCCGATGCTCGCGACCGGGGGGTCCGCGGTGGACGCCGTGAGCGCGCTCAAGCACGCCGGCGCGCAACGCATCCGCTTCCTCTGCCTCGTGGCGGCTCCGGAGGGCGTGGGCCGCATGCTCCAGGCCCACCCCGATGTCCCCATCTTCGCCGCCGCGCTCGACCGGGAGCTGAACGCCAACGGCTACATTCTGCCGGGCTTAGGAGACGCCGGCGACCGGCTGTTCGGCACGCGCTGACCACCGGTTGACAGTTTGCGTCATAACGGTAGATTGTGACGTAATTCGTCATAAAAGACCAATGTGACGTAAAATGTCATCCATCTATATCGCCCTCATCGCCGACGCGACGGCGTCCCGCGCGCTGCCACCGCCGCGCCGCGCCCGCCTGCAGCACGCGCTCCGCCGCGCCCTCCCGGAGTTCAACCGCCGCTGGCGCACGGCGCTCGCCGCGCGCTTCGCCCTCACGCTGGGCGACGAGGTGCAGGCGCTCCTCACCACGGCCGATCCGGTGTGGGCGATCACGACGGCGCCTGCTGCTCGCGTTCGGCGGCTTCGGGCCCGCCGTCGAACCACTCGCAAGCTACTACTCCGCGCTCTACTGGAGCTGGACGCCACGGCAGCGCCGCACCGCCACCCTGCTCCGGCTCGGTCCCCCCGCCTTCGCCGCCGCTCAGCTCAAGGTCGACCGCAGCGCCGTCTCGCACCTCTCCCGCCGCATGGCCTGGCCCCTCGTCGCGGCCGGCGATAAGATGTTCCGGGCAACCCTGTCGGAGGCCCTGTGAACCCGCTGTTCGTGGTCCCGCTGCTGGTGTACACGCTCGCGGCGGCTTTGTGGCCGGGCCAGGTGGACGGCCGGCGCCGCGGCGCGACCGTGCTGATCGTCGAGGCGATCTTGGTGGTCGTTGCCCTCGCCGTCGGCACCTTCCTCGCGCCGCTCGTCGTGCCGCGGGCGCAGGGGCTGTTCTGGGGTCGCGTGGGCCTGCTCGCGACCGGCTACCTGTACGTCTGCGGCCGGGGCATGGTGCTCGTCCGCGCCGTGCTCGATCTGCCCACCCTCCAGATGCGCCGGGACGAGGATCGCACGGCGAGCGCGATCGACGTCGCCCGCGGCCGCACCATCGGCGCCTTGGAGCGGGCCCTCGCGCTCACTCTCGTGCTGCTGGGCGAATACGCCGCGGTCGGCTGGATCATCGCCGCGAAGTCGCTCGCCCGCTTCAAAGCGTTGGAAGACCGAGAGTTCGCCGAATACTTCCTGATCGGCACGCTCGCTTCCTTCCTCTTGGCGCTGTTGGCGGGCCTCGGGATGCGACTCCTCCTTAAATAGGCTCCCCCCCCCCAACCCGACCGCAGCCGTCCAACGCAACCCTTCCATCACGCGCCGTGTCAGAGGGTTGACCGTCACCGCCGCTCCGGAGCCCGGTGGACGAACGCGAACTGATTGCCAGAGTCCGCGCCGGGGACGGCGCCGCCGAGCGTGCGTTGTACGATGCGCACGTCGACCGGGTGTACCGGTTGGCGTATCGTCTCGCCGGTGACGACGAGCTGGCCCGGGAATTCACGCAGGACACGTTCGTCCGCGCGTTCGAGCGGCTCGACTCCTTTCGGGGTGAAGCGCGGCTCTCGACCTGGCTCCACGCGATCACCACGTCGGTGGTGCTGAACGGGCTCCGGAAGGTGAAGCGGTTCCGCCACCGCGAGACGGACCTCGCGGAGGCAACCGAGGTCTCGCGGGGCAGACGACAGGCCGAGCCGGACTTGAAGCGGCGGCTCGCGGGGGCGATCGATGCGCTGCCCCACGGGTATCGCACGGTGTTCGTGATGCACGACGTCGAGGGCTACACGCACGAGGAGATCGGCGCGGCCCTCGGCATCGAGACTGGCACCTCGAAGGCACAGCTATCGCGCGCCCGCGCCAAGCTGCGCGAGGCGCTGGCGGACTTCGCAGGAGAGTGGGTGTCATGAGCCTAGATCAGAGCGATCAGAACGACCAGGGCGATCGGGAAGATCGGTTCGAACAACGCCTGCGCGACATGGCGCAGGAGTATCACCGTCCCCCGGAGACGCCGCGGGAGGAGTTGTGGCAGCGGATCGCCGCGGCCCGGGCGGCACGGCGGCGGCGGCGCGCGGTCAGCGCAAGCCCCTGGCTCCGCTGGGGCGTCGGCATCGCCGCCGTGCTGGTGCTGGGCATCGGGATCGGTCGGTGGACGGCGCGCCAGCCGGGCGGAAACGCGATCCCGCTGGCGACCGCCGGCGGCAATGACCAGGGGATGCTCGCGTACCGGGTCGCGGCGGCGCAGTACCTGACGCGCACCGAGGCCCTCCTCACCGGGTTCCGCTCGGAGGCGCGCTCCGGCCAGCCCGACGCGCAGTTTGCGCGGCAGGCGCGCGACCTCCTGGGCACGACGCGATTGATGCTCGACTCACCGGCAGCACAGGATGCCAGACTGAAGGGCCTGCTGGAGGACCTGGAGCTGGTGCTGGCGCAAATCGCTCAGCTCCCGGCGAACGGGAATCAGGAAGACTTACAGCTGATCAACCAGGGATTGGAACAACGTGGCGTGCTGCTTCGGCTCCGGACGGCGAACCCCGCCGGCCCCGGGCCGGTGCGCATGCAAGGAGCACTGTGATGCAGACGCTGCAGCTCGTGGTGGCGGCCGTTTTGGGAATCCAGCAACCGGCAATCCCCCCCCCTCCGCACCGCGACGTGCTCCCCAGCGTCGCGCTCGACGGACTACAAGCCCTGCAGGGATTCGCGGGACTTGAGGGACTCGAGGGACTCGAGGGACTCGCGGGGCTCGCGGGACTCGAAGGACTCGAGGGGCTGCAAGGGCTCGAGGGGCTGCAGGGGCTTGAGGGTTTCGAAGGACTGGCTGGATTCGAGGGGCTGCAAGCGTTCGACGCTTTCGATGCGTTCGACGGCGCGTCACCATCTCTCTTGCGGGACGCGCAAGACCCGACCGACTCGTTGTGGCGGGCGGCGCGCCAGGCGTTCAATCGCGGCGACTACGCGAGCGCCGCGAACCTGTACGGCGATCTCACGCGCCGCTACCCCAACACGACTCGGGCGGGGGACGCCCTCTACTGGGCGGCGTTCGCGCTGTACAAGAACGACGATCTCGCCCGCGCCCGCAGCCTGCTCGTCACCCAGGAGCGCCGCTACGCCAAGGCGGCGACGCTGCGCGACGGCGCCGCGCTGCTGGCGCGCATCCAGGCGGCACTCGCCAAGCAGGGCGACGAGCAGGCCGGCCGCTGGATCAGCCAGCACGCCCAGCCCGGCCCCGATGCCGACACCGCGCACACCAAGGGCTGTCTGAGCGAGGACGAGGATGACGACATGCGTGTCGCCGCGCTCAATGGCTTGCTGCAGATGGACGCGGTCAACGCGGTGCCGATCCTGCGTAAGGTGCTGGCCCGCCGCGACGCCTGCGCCACCGTGCTGCGCCGCAAGGCGGTGTTTCTCGTGTCGCAGAAGCGGACCGCCGAAACCGAAGACATCCTGCTCGACGCCGCCCAGCACGACCCCGACTCGGAGGTGCGCCAGCAGGCGGTGTTCTGGCTGTCGCAGGTGCCCACCGAGCGGGCCGTGGGGATGCTCGACTCGATCCTCAAGACCGCGACCGACCAGGAGCTCCAGGAGAAGGCGATCTTTGCTCTCTCGCAGCAGCACAGCCCGCGCGCGGGGCAGATCCTCCGCGCGTACGCCGAGCGCTCCGACGCCCCGTCCGAAACCCGGGAGAAAGCGATCTTCTGGCTGGGGCAGCACCACTCGGCCGAAAACGCCGCCTTCCTGCGCGGCCTGTACGCGAAGGTCAGCGACGACAATCTGAAGGACAAAGTGATCTTCTCCCTCTCGCAGATGGGCGGGACGGAAAACATGCGCTGGATGATGGATATCGCGGTGAACGACCGTGAGCCGGTCGAGCAACGCAAGAAGGCGCTGTTCTGGGCGGGCCAGAGCGGGGCCGACCTGGGCGAGCTGGCGGGGCTGTACGACCGGATGCAGAACCGGGAGATGAAAGAGCAGCTGATCTTCGTGTACTCGCAGCGCCACGAGTCGGCGGCGCTGGACGCGCTGATCAAGATCGCCAAGACGGAGCAGGACCGCGAGCTCCGCAAGAAGGCGATCTTCTGGCTCGGCCAGTCGCACGACCCGCGAGCCGCCCAGGTGCTGCTGGAGATCATCAACCAGTGATCGCGCCCCTGGTCCTCGCGCTCGGTCTCGCTCTGCAGGGCAGCCTCGCCGACCGCGTGGCGGCCGCGCCCGACGGCGAGGTACGATTCTCCTACGCCACTCGGCCCGGCGTGTGCGGCAACGGCCGTAACGTCATCTCGTTCGAGTGCGAGGACGGCCGCTGCGGCAGGCATCGCATGTCGTTCGGCAGCTACGACGACGACGACGCGGGCTGCCCCTGCGAGTTTCCGCTGCCGCCGCCGCCCGCTACCTCCTTGAGCTCGCTACGCGTTCGGGGGACGACGCCGGGCACGACGCCGTGTTCCCCGCCGTCCTGGTGGACAGCGTCACCGTCTGGCCCGACCTGCTGCGCCTCGCACGCACGCCTGCGCTGCCGCGCGAGACGCGGCGCTCGGCGGTCTTCTGGCTCGGCCAGGCGGCCGGCGAGGCCGCCACGCGCGGGCTCACTGAGTTGGTGGACGACGCCGCCGTCGGGCTCGACGTGAAGGAGAGCGCCGTGTTCGCGTTGTCTCAGCGGCCGCGGGACGAGGGCGTGCCGGCCCTGATCCGCATCGCGCGCACCCACCCCAGTCCGGGGGTTCGCAAGAAGGCCCTCTTCTGGCTGGGACAGTCCGAGGACCCCCGCGCGCTGGCGCTGTTCGAGGAGCTGCTGACCAAGCCCTGACACGCTCCTGACCCGTCGCCTGCTGGCGACGCTTCAGGGACGTGGCGCATCATTTGGGCGTTGCCTCCCGCGAGGGCCGTCGATGTCGCTCGCCATCCTCCCCGCGCTGCTCCTCCAGGTCGGCTCGGGAGACTCGACCGCGCTGCGCCATTCCAACGGGCTGGTGCCGCCCGTGGTGACGGCGGTCCGCATCGACCGCCCGCCGACGATCGACGGTCGCCTCGATGACCCGGTGTGGGCCCTCGCCCCGCCGGTCACGCTGTTCCTCCAGACCGACCCCGAAGAGGGGAAGCCGGTGTCCGAAGCGACCGAAGTGCGCGTGCTGTACGATGCGGAGGCGATCTACGTCGGGGCGCGGCTGTTCGACCGCGAGCCGCGACGCATCATTCGCCGGCTGGGCCGCCGCGACGCGCAGCCGCCGAGCGACGACTTCCGCGTGCTGTTCGACAGCTATCACGATCATCGCACTGCGTTCCGCTTCACGTTGAATCCCGCCGGCGTGAAGGGCGACGTCCTGTTCGGCGGCGACGGCGACTTCGCCGACGACTCCTGGGACCCCGTTTGGGCGGGAGCGGCGACGGTGGACTCGCTCGGCTGGACGGCGGAGCTGCGGATCCCCTTCTCGCAGCTACGGTTTTCAGCCGCGCGCGTCCAGGTATGGGGCGTGCGATTCGTGCGCTGGATCCAGCGCAAGAACGAGTTCGCGTTGTTTCCGTTCGTCGGCAAGACCGAGAGCGGCTTTGTGTCCCGCTTCGCCCATCTGGTAGGCCTCCATGACATCCCCCAGCCGCGGCGGCTCGAGCTGCTGCCCTATACCGTCGCGCGCGGCACGTACGACGATCCGGTGGTGCCCGGCAATCCGTTCGACCCCGGCAGCCGCTACTTCGGCGGCGCCGGCCTCGACGTGAAGTACGGCGTCACTTCGAACCTCACGATCGATGCGGCGTTCAATCCGGACTTCGGCCAGGTAGAGATCGACCCCGCCTTCGTGAACCTCACGGCGTTCGAGCAGTTCTTGCCGGAACATCGGCCGTTCTTCATCGAGGGGGCCGACATTTTCGGCTTCGGCGGGAACGGTGGCGGCTTCTCGAGCTTCGGGGGTACGCCGCAGTTCTTCTACTCGCGGCGCATCGGCCGGCCCCCGCACGGCGACGCGACCTCGCCCGGTCAGTTCGTGCAGATGCCCGACAACACGACGATCCTCGGGGCGGCGAAGCTCTCCGGCAAAGCGAGCGGCTGGTCCGTCGGCGTGCTCGACGCGCTCACCGCCCGGGAGTACGCGAGGGTGGTGGACACCGTTGCTGGCGCGCGCTATGCGGACGAAGTCGAGCCAGTCACCAACCACTTCGTCGGTCGGGTGAAGCGGGATTACGACGGCGGGAACACGACGCTCGGCCTGCTCGGGACCGCGGTCCACCGCGACCTCCGCACGCCGTCGCTCGACTTCCTGCGGCGCGCGGCCTACGCGGGCGGTGTGGATGTGTTCCATCGGTGGGCCAAGAGCACGTACACCATCGCGGCGAACCTCGGCTTTTCTCATATCGGCGGCGACACGGTCGCGATCCAGCAGGCGCAGCAGGCATCCAACCGCTACTTCCAGCGACCGGATGCCGAGCACTTCCACTACGACCCGACCCGGACCTCGCTGTTCGGGATCACCGGCGAGGTCTACCTCAACAAGGTCGCCGGCAACTGGCTGTGGGGTCTCGCCGGTAGCACCACGACGCCGGGGTTCGAAGTGAACGACCTCGGCTTCCAGCGGCGCGTGGACCGTATCTCCGGCTCGGCCACAGGAGGTTACCACTGGACGAAGCCCGGCAAGGTACTGCGTGAGGCGAGCGCGTTCCTCTTTCTCGGGCCCAGTTGGAACTACGACTGGAACAACATCCAGAACGCCATCGGCGCCTTCAGCTTCGGGACGTTCCGAAACTTCTGGTCGTACAACGCCAGTGCGACGTTCACCGCCCGCGCGCTGGACGACCGACTGACGCGCGGCGGACCGCTCGCCGCGGCCCCGGCTGGCTGGAATGCATCCGCCGGGGTGGGAACGGACAACCGCCGGCCGGTGAGTCTCAACGCCGTCGCATCCTACTCGATCAACGACGCGAGTGGCTGGAGGCTCTTCGCCTCACCCGGCGTGGACTGGCGGCCCAGCGGCGCGGTCTCGCTCAGCCTCGGACCGAACTACACCGTGGGTCGGGACGCGGCGCAGTACGTCGTGGCCGTGACCGACCCCAACGCCTCAGCCACCCTCGGCGCGCGTTACGTGTTCGCGCAGTTCGTGCAGCACAGCCTGGACGTAACCCTCCGAATGAACCTCACGTTTTCCCAGACGCTCTCGTTCCAGCTGTACGCCCAGCCCTTCATGTTCGCGGGCGACTACCGCGACTTCGCCGAGCTGCGCGCGCCCCGCACCTTCCAGTTCAACGTGTACGGGCGCGACCAGGGATCCACCATCAGGTACGACGCCGCCAGCCGCGTGTACACCGTTCATCCCGACGGCGCGTTCCCGAACGATTCGCTGCAGTTCGCCAACCCCGCCTTCCGCGATCGCTCGCTCCGCAGCAACGCGGTACTGCGCTGGGAGTACCGGCCCGGCTCCACATTGTTCGTGGTCTGGACGCAATCGCGCTTCGGAGAGCTCCCCGATCCCGCCTTCGACGCGGGCCACTTCTTGACGCACGAGGTGTTCCGCGACCGCCCCACGAACGTACTCCTCGTGAAGCTGAACTACTGGCTCAGCCGCTGACATCCCGTCTTCCGGCGCTTCTATATTTGCCGCATGCCCTTTTGGACCGTGCGCCGCAGGCTCGCGGCAGCCGCCGTGCTGGCGATCGCCTTGGCCTTCGCGTGGGCCGCCGTCGTGGTGGCCGCCGCGCTCGCCGGGGCGCGCGACCAGGCCAGGAATGCCGACGCCATCGTGGTGCTCGGCGCGGCGCAATACAACGGGCGACCGTCACCCGTGTTCCGCGCCCGCCTGGACCACGCCGCGGCGCTGTACCAGCGCGGGCTCGCTCCCGTGGTGCTGGTGACGGGTGGCGTGGGAGCGGGCGACACCTTGAGCGAATCGGAGGTGGGCCGCCGCTACCTGGCGAAGGCAGGACTCCCCGACGGCGCGGTGCTGGCGCTCCCCGCGGGAACGAGCACCTCCGCATCGCTCGCCGGCGTGGCGCGCTGGTTCAGCGGTCGGGACAGCCGTCGCGTGCTGCTCGTCTCCGACGGGTTCCACATGCTCCGGCTCCAGATCATCGCCACGCGGCTCGGGCTCGTCCCCTTCACGTCCCCGGCAGCGAACTCCCCGATCCGCGCCAACCCGCGCCGCAACGCGGCGTTCTTCTTCGCGGAAGGGTTCAAAGTCCCGATCACCTGGCTCTTCAACCGCTGAGGACGCTCCGTGCAACTCGCCACGCGCCGCGCTTACGCCGGCCGGGTCCTCCGGCTCGACGTCGACACCGTCCGCTTCCCCGACGGCTCCACCGGGGAGCTCGAGCTGATCCGGCATCCGGGCGCGGCAGCCGTGGTCCCCTGCGCCTCGGATCCAGCGGGCCCGGACCCGAACATTCTGATGATCAAGCAATACCGATACGCCACCGGCGGCCCGTTGTGGGAGATCCCCGCGGGCACCCTCGACGCCGGGGAGGCGCCCGAGGCGTGCGCGCGGCGGGAGTTGCTCGAGGAGGCGGGCGTTACGGCCCGGCGGCTCGAGCGCCTCACCGCGATCTGGACGACGCCCGGGTTCACCGACGAGGTCATTCACCTCTACATGGCCAGTGGGCTCGGGCCGGGCACGGCCGCGCGCGAGCGCGACGAGTTCATCGAGGTCGTGCCGCGTGCGTTGTCCGAGATCTTGGCGGGAATTCGCGACGGCGAGATTCGTGACGCGAAGACGATTGTCGCTATCCTTTATATGGCGACCTTCCGATTGGCGCGCTGACGCGGCGGAGACGTTGCGGTGTCACCTCAGGTGGACGATATTGCCGTGGGCGGCCGGCGTCCGTGCCGGAAGCGAAGGCCCTGCGAGGTTTCCACTTAGTGAAAGGTCAGACCGACCGGTATAGTTCGTGCCGTTTCTGAGGTAGGAGCGTAGTCTCGCGCGGTCCGGGGCCGTTTCCATCTGGAACAGCGGAGCCACCCACATGCGAGCAACCCTCAAGCGGAAGACGCCAGCCATCGTCACGGCGCGTGCGCAGCAGCGCGTAGCGCTGCACGAGCTCGAGGACGGCCGGCTGGTGCTCGGGCACCTGGCCGGGGACGCCCAGGCGTTCGGCGCTCTCGTGGACCGCTATCAGACCCGGTTGCTCAACTTCATCAATCGCACGATCGGCGATCGCGAGCGGGCTGAAGACCTCGTGCAGGAGGTGTTTATCCGCGTATTTCGCCACCTGCACCGGTTCGACCAGACCAAGAAGTTCTCGACGTGGATCTATACGATCGCCTCGAACCTGGCCAAGAACGAGCTTCGCAACCGCAGCCGCAATCCGCTCGTGCTGTTCCAGACGATCAAGAAGCACTGGGAGGCCGACCACCGCCCGCTGCAGTTCGAGGACACGACCGCCCGGCCGGATGACCTCTACCGCAAGCGGTATCTCAAGGAGGCCGTGGACCAGTGCGTGGGGCAGCTCCCCGTCCACCATCGGGCCGTGTTCGTGCTGCGCGAGCTCGAGGGGAAGAGCTACGCGGAGATCGCGGACATCACCGGCTGCAATCTGGGGACCGTCAAGAGCAGGCTCAACCGGGCCCGCAACAGCTTCGCCCAGCTCATCGAGCCGCTGCTCGAGTAGCCGCTGGAACCCGTCGCTACCTGCACGGTACAACATAGCCGTCATGACGTGCGCTGAATTCCTGGACCGTTATACGGATTTCCGCGATGGGCTGATCACGGCTCCACGCGAGGTGAGGCGTTTCCAGCGCCACTTGGCGTGGTGCCCCGCGTGTCGCCGCTACGACACCACGGTGCGACGCAGCGTACTCGCGCTCCGAGCAGTCGAGACCATCGAGCCGTCACCAGACTTCCGGCGCCGGCTTGACGCGCGTCTGGCCCAGGAGCGCCGGGCGCTGGTGGCGGTCCCGGCCAGCGCCGGAATCGCGGCGGCTCTATTCGTCGCCGCCGCCTTGGCGCTGGTTGCCCTCGAAGGGGTGCGACGTCCCGAAGTGGCGCGAGCGCCGGTGCTGCCGCCAGCCCCCTTCCCAAAGCCGGTCGCGCACGCGGGCGTGCCGTTCGTCTCGTTCCAGGATCCGCGCGCCAGCGTGGTCACGGGTAATCCGAGCCCGTACGGCACCGCGCTGGTGGAGCCCGCCTCCGCCGGCCGTTAGGCGCCTTCCCAATCCGCTCACACTCGGGGCACGGCTCGCCGTGCCCCGACCTTTCTCCGGGCGCCAGGCCACGGTAACTTCCGGCCGGTATGGGGGCTCTCACCTTCGATGCGCTGCTACGGAGCCTCAAGCAGGGGGGGGTGGGGGGCACGGCGGCGGCGCTCGGCGCGGTGTACTACCTCCACGGCGACGAGGACGTCCTCAAGGAGGAAGCCGTCCGGGCGCTCGTCGACCGCGCCCTCGACCCGGGCGCACGAGACTTCAATTTCGAGCAACGCCGGGCGGGTGACCTCGACCCCGAAGCATTCCACAGCCTGGTGAACACCCCGCCGATGCTCGCCGCGGCCCGGGTCGTCGTGATTCGGGGAATCGAGGACCTGCGCAAGACCTCCAGAGTCCGCCAAGACCTGATGCGCTACCTCGGGTCTCCCAGCCCGACGACGCTGCTCGTCCTAGTGCAGGGCGCGGGCGAGCCGCCCGACCCGGAGTTGGCGCGCATCGCCACGAGCATCGCCGTCGAGCCGCTCCCACCCGCCCGAGTACAACGCTGGGTCGCTCACCGGGCGGGTCAGCTCAAGCTCGATCTCGAACCGGACGCCGCAGACCTGCTGGTGCAGACGGTCGGGGGCGACCTCGGCGCTCTGGGTGGCGAGCTCGAGAAGCTCGCCGCCTTGACCGCAGGCCGTTCCGGCGAGGGAGGAGGTGCGGCTACGCGGGATGACGTCGCGGCCCTGGTCGGTGCGCGACCGGGCGAAACGCTGCAAGACTTGATCGACGCCGCACTCGAGCGGCGCGCCGCCGCGGCTGGCCGGCTCATCGAGCCGGTGCTCGAGCAGGCTGGGATGACCGGTGTGCGTATCCTCGCAGCGCTCGGCACGGCGCTCGTCGGCACAGCCCTCGCGCGTGCCGAGCTCGACCGCGGCACGTCGCCGGGCCGGCTGGCGTCCGTCCTGCTCGGTCACCTCCGCTCGGCGCGACCGTACGGCCTCGGGAGCTGGCAGCAGGCGGCCACGAGCTGGGCGCGCTGGGCTGAGCGGTGGGAGGCCGGCGCGCTCCGGCGGGCGCTGGAGCTTGCGCGTGATGCCGACCAGGCGCTCAAGTCGAGCACGCTGACCGACGAGCAGGGGGTGCTGGTGCAGCTGGTGCTGTCGTGGGCGGTCCTGGACCGGGAGGCAGCGTGACGGCGCTTCGGCGGTTGGACGGCTGGGCGGTTGGTGTGATGTTGGTCGGGCTCACCGTCTCCCCCTCCGGCCAACTGACCGCCCAGACTGACAGCGTCCGCGCGACCGCGCTGCGAGTAGCCCAGACCCGCCCAGACTCCGCCCGCGCGTTGGTCCGCCGCTTACTGGCGCGCCTCTCCCCCCAGGACTCGCTCTACCCCGGGGCGCTCTTCACCGCCGCGCGCATCGCGACCGACGCCGCAACCGCTGCCACCAATCTCCAGCGCGTCGTCGTCGAGTACGGGCGTTCGGTCTGGGCGGACTCGGCCCTGGTGCTGCTGACTCAGCTGTACTTCGCCCAAGGTGATCCGGCGGCCACCGTACAGGCGGCGGAGCGGCTGCGGCGCGACTACCCCGATTCTCCCCTCAAACCGCGCGCCGACTTCTGGGGGGCCCGAGCTTACTTCGACCTCAAGGACGACGCGCACGGGTGCGGTTTGATCCGAGAGGCGCTCGATGGCGCCGGCAACGATGTCGAGTTCAAGAACCAGGTGAGCTTCTACGCGTCGCGCTGCCCGACCACCCCCTCCATCCCCCCTCCCACGGTCTCGGGCGCTGACAGTCAGTCCAAGACCGCCACTCCCACGGCCGGCGGCGTCTATTCCGTCCAGGTGCTCGCCGTCAAGGGCGCTGCGCAAGTGGACGACCTGCTCACGCGCCTCAAGGTGATGGGGTTCGATGCTCGGGTCGTGCGCGATACAAGCGGGCTGTTCAAGGTCCGCGTGGGACACTACGCCACACGGGACGAGGCCCAGCAGGCGCAGCGGCGGATCAAGACGCGGCTCGGCGGGCAGCCGTTCGTCGTGGAGGAGCCGTGACGCCGCGAGTCGAGATCGATACCCCCTTCATGCAGCAGTACCACGAGATCAAGGCGCGGTATCCTCATGCCATCTTGTTTTTCCGCATGGGCGATTTCTACGAAATGTTCGAGGACGACGCCCGACTCGCAGCCCGCGAGCTGGGTCTCACGCTCACGTCGCGCAACAACGGTGGGGCGGCGGATGTGCCGCTCGCCGGCGTCCCGGTCAAGGCGGCGACGGAGTACCTGCGACGTCTGATTGCGAAGGGGCATCGCGTGGCAATCTGCGAGCAGGTTGAGGACCCCAAGCTCGCCAAAGGCCTCGTGCGGCGCGAAGTGGTGGAAACGGTCACACCGGGCACGGTCCTCGCCGAGGACTGGCTCGAGCGGAACCGCAACAACTTTCTGCTCGCGCTCGATCCGCGCGGGGCGGGTGGGGGGGGTGGTGGGAATGGAGCGGGGCTGGCCGCCCTGGACCTGACCACTGGGGAGTTGGCGCTCGAGACGGTCCCGATCGAGGACGTGGAGAGCGCGCTGGCCCGCTACGAAGCCCCTGAGGTCGTGCTCCCGGCTGGCTGCCGCGTCACGCTCCCGGTCGGGTCTCTCACGGTCACCGAGCGGGAGGCGTGGGAATTCGACCCGGAGCTCGCCCGCGACGACCTGGCGCGCACGTTCCGACTGGCGTCGCTCGACGGGCTCGGCATCGAGGCGGCGGACCGGGCGGCGGTCGGCGCGGCGGGGGCGCTGCTGCGCTATGCGCGGGAGCTCAAGCCGGGCGGGCTCCCACATCTCGCGCGCCCCCGCGTGCTGCGGCGTGGCGACGTGTTGCCGCTCGACGAGATGACGCGCCGCAACCTCGAGCTGGTAGAGCCGCTGCGCCCCGGTGCCGCCGGGGCGACCCTGCTCGAAGTACTCGACCGCACGACGACACCGATGGGGGCGCGTTTGTTGCGGCGTTGGCTGCTGGCGCCGCTCGTCGACCCCGCGGCCATCAACGCGCGACTCGACGCGGTGGACGTGCTAGTGCATGACCCGCGCGGCCGCGACCGGGTACGGGAGGCGCTGGACGGCGTGCGGGACCTGGAGCGGCTGGCGGGGCGCGCGGCGCTGGGTCGCGCCACTCCGCGCGAGCTGGGTGCGCTGCGTGACTCGATCCTCCGGTTGCCCGACGTGCGCGCGGCGCTCGACGGGCTCGAGGCGCGCGGCCGCGCCGCCCTGCTCGAGCGGGCCGCCGAACGGTTCGACCTGCTCGCCGACCTGGGCGACGAGCTGGCCCGCGCCTTGGTCGAACGGCCGCCTGCGCAAGCGCCGGATGGCGACGCGATCCGCGCGGGCTACGACCGCGAGCTCGACGAGGTGAAGGACGCGCGCGACGGCGGGAAGCAGTACATCGCCTCGCTCCAGGCGCGCGAGCGGGAGCGTACCGGGATTGCTTCGCTCAAGGTGGGCTTCAACAAGGTGTTCGGGTACTACATCGAAGTCACCAACCCGCACAAGGATCGCGTCCCCGGAGACTACGAGCGGCGGCAAACCCTGTCCGGAGCCGAGCGGTTCGTCACGCCGGAGCTGAAGGAGTATGAGGCGAAGGTGTTGGGCGCCGAAGAGCGGATCGCCGCCCGCGAGGCGGAGCTCGTGGACGCGCTGCGCGCGCGTATCGCGCAGGCGATCGCCCGGGTCCAGGCCTCCGCGGGGATCGTCGCGGAGCTCGACGTCTGGGGCGGGCTCGCCGACCTGGCGCATCGCGAGGCGTACGTGCGCCCCCAGGTGACCGGGGACTTCGTGCTCGACCTCGAAGCGAGCCGCCACCCAGTGGTGGAGCGGATGATGGCGCGCGAGACGTTCATCCCGAACGATGTGCGGCTGGACGAGGGCGGACGCGTGATTCTCCTCACCGGCCCAAACATGGCGGGAAAGTCCACACTGCTGCGCCAGGTGGGTCTGTGCATGCTGCTCGCGCAGGCGGGCTCGTTCGTGCCGGCGCGGCGCGCGGTGATCGGCGCGGTCGACCGGCTGTTCACCCGCGTGGGGGCCAGTGACAATCTGGTGCGCGGCCAGTCCACCTTCATGGTGGAGATGAGCGAGACGAGCGCGATCCTCCACGGCGCGACGTCCCGAAGCCTCGTGCTGTTGGACGAGATCGGCCGCGGGACGTCCACGTATGACGGCGTGGCGATCGCGTGGGCGGTGACCGAGCACCTGCACAACGTGATCGGCTGCAAGACGGTGTTCGCGACCCACTACCACGAACTGACACAGCTCACGGAGGAGCTCGCCCACGCCCGCAACTTCAACGTGGTGGTGCGGGAAGCGGGGGACGAGATCGTATTCCTCCACCGGCTCGAGCCGGGAGGGGCCGACCGCTCCTACGGCATCCACGTGGGCCGGCTCGCCGGGCTGCCCGCAGCGGTCGTGGAGCGCGCCTGGCAGGTGCTGAAGCTGCTCGAAGCCGGCCATCACGTGGCCCACCAACCTCCGCCCACTGCTCCCGACGCACAGCAGCTCGGTCTCTTCGCCCCGGGAACGCACCCCTTGCTCGCGGAGCTCGATCGCCTGGATGTGAACGCGCTGTCGCCGCTCGAAGCCCTCAACCGCCTGGCGGCGTGGAAGAAGCAGCTCGAGGAGACTCCGTGAGGGGCTGGCTCGCGGTCGTCGGCGTCATAGGTGCGGCCGCCGCCGCGTGCGGCAAACCGGCGCCCCCCCCCGATCAGGCCGGCGCGCAGGCGCCCGCGCCCCCGGACCAGGAGCCGCCGGTGCCGCTCAACCCCGATTCGCCGATCCAGTATCCGCCGCGCTTATACGACCAGAGGGTCGAGGGAGACGTCGTGCTGCGCCTGTTCGTCGACTCGGCGGGGCGACTCGTCGCCGAGTCGAGCAAAGTCGCCGAGTCGAGCGGTTATTCCGCGCTCGATTCGGCGGCGCTGGCGGGCGCACGGCAGCTGCAGTTCGCCCCCGCCCGGCGGCATGGCCTCGCGGTGGCGACGGCGTTCCTGCAGCCGATCGAGTTCCGCCGTCCGGCGGCTGGCCCGGCGGGTAGCAGGGGCAGACCGGATGCCGGCGGCGCGCGGCGCTCTACTCCCCGAGCGCGCGATACGACCGCCGCACGGCCAGCGCCGACTGCACCACCGGAGACGACGGGCGCGCGGCGCGACACCACGGCCGCGCCGCGGGACACGAGCGGCGTGCGGCGGGACACCACGAAGGCGAAAGCGGATAGCGGTGCCGGCCCACACTAGGCCCTACGCCAACGTCCTCGAGACGATCGGGTGGACCCCGCTGATCCGCCTCAACAAGGTGACGCAGGGGATCCGCACGCCGGTGTACGGCAAAGCGGAGTTCTTCAACCCGGGCGGCTCGGTCAAGGACCGGATCGGTATCGCGATGATCGAAGCGGCCGAGCGCGCCGGGCAGCTCCGGCCCGGCGGGCTGATCGTCGAGGCGACGTCGGGCAACACCGGCGTCGGGTTGGCGCTGGCAGCCGCGGTGAAGGGCTACCGCTGCATCTTCACGATGCCCGACAAGATGTCGCAGGAGAAGGCGCGGCTGCTCCGCGCGCTCGGCGCCGAGGTCATCATCACACCGACCGCGGTGCCGCCGGATCACCCCGAGAACTACATCATGAAGGGCCGCGCCATCGCCGCGGCGCACCCCAACGCCATCTTCGCCGACCAGCACTACAACCCCGTGAACCCGGAAGTCCACTATCGCACCACCGGCCCGGAGATCTGGGAGCAGACCGAGGGACAGGTTACCCACTTCGTCTGCGCGCCCGGGACGGGTGGAACCGTGAGCGGCGCAGGCCGTTTTCTGAAGGAGCGGAACGCGGCCATCCAGGTGATCGCCGGCGATCCGGCGGGCTCCATCTACACCGAGTACGCGCGCACCCGTCGCAAGACCGAGGGTCACCCGTACAAGGTGGAGGGGATCGGCGGCGACAAGCTTCCGACGTCGCTGCACTGGGACGTGATCGACGAATGGATCACGGTGTCCGACAAGGACGCGATGCTGTCGGTCCGACGGCTCGCCCAGGAGGAAGGCTTGTTCTGCGGGGGGTCGACCGGCGTGAACCTGGTCGCGGCGCTCGAGGTGGCGCGCCGCGGGAACGACCCGAAGGCGCTCGTCGTCACCGTGCTGTGCGATACCGGGGAACGCTACCTCTCCAAGGTCTACAACGACGAGTGGCTGCGCGAGAATCAGATCCTCGAGAGCGCACACGTGACGGTGGCCCGGGTGCTCGAGGCGAGGAACTCGGGGGCCCCGCCGCTCATTTCGGTCGCGCCGACCGCCACGGTGCGGCAGGCGCTGAACCTCATGAGCACCTACAACGTGTCGCAGCTGCCGGTCCTCGACGGGGGGGACGGCGTCGGCGCGGTGTCCGAGCCGACGCTCATGGCCAAGGCGCTCGAGCAGCCCGGCGCGCTGGACCAAGCCGTCCAGGAGGTCATGGATGCGCCGTTCCCCGTAGTGGACGCCGATCTCCCGGTCGAGCGGCTCACCGCGCTCCTGTCGCGTGAGACGCCGGCGGCGTTGGTGCGGCGCGACGGCAAGATCGACGGCATCGTCACGCGCTACGACGTGCTGCACCAGCTGGCCGGGATCCGCTGATGCGGGTCACCGTGCTCACCGGTGGTGCGACCGCGGAGCGCGCCGTCGCGTTCGCGGGCGCCAGCCAGATCGTCGCCAGCCTGCGGGGCCGGGGCCACGAGGTCTCCGTCGTCGACACGACCGCCGGGTTGCTCGGGCGCGCCGACGAGGAGCGGCTGCTGACGAGCGCCGTGGGCCGGGAGCCGCCACCGGTGGCCGAGCTCGATGAGCGCGAGCGCGCCTTCCTGTCCAACGGGCTCGCCGAGTTGGCCGAAGTGCGACGGGCGGACGTGCTGTGCCTGTGCCTGCACGCCGGCCGGGGCGAGGGAGGGACGCTCCAGGCGCTGCTCGACGTGATCGGCGTCCCCTACACCGGCAGCGGCGCGCTCGCGAGCGCCCTGGCGATGGACAAGGACCTGTCCAAACGGCTGTTCCGCGCGGCCGGCGTCCCGGTGCCCGCCTGGTTCATGACCCCCCCGCCGGTCGCGCCCGAGGACGTGACCACCGCCCTCGGGTGGCCGGTGATCGTGAAGCCTTCCCGGATGGGGTCCTCCGTCGGGATGACCCTCGTCAAGAACGCCAAGGGCCTGGACGCGGCGGTGGATCTGGCGCGTGGCTACGACCGCGAAGTGATGGTCGAGCAGTTCATCGGAGGGAGGGAGGTCACGGTCGGTATCCTGGGCGACGTCCCGCTGCCGGTGGGCGAGATCATCCCGAAGCACGAACTGTTCGACTACGAATGCAAGTACACGCCCGGGATGTCCGAGGAGATCTTCCCGGCGAAGCTCGACCCCAAGCCGGCCCGGCAGCTGCAGGAGCTGGCACTCGCGGCGCACCGGGCGCTCAAGCTGGGGGGATATTCGCGGGTCGACTTCCGGTTGAGTGCAGAGGGGGACATCTTTTGCCTGGAGGCGAACACGCTCCCCGGCATGACCCGGACGAGCCTGCTCCCGCAGGCCGCGCGGGCCGCCGGGATCGAGTTTCCCGAGCTGTGCGAGCGCATCTGCCGGCTGGCGGGGAACCCGGGGAGCGGGCGCGGGGGAATAACAAGCTAGGCACACAAGCGCAGAGGCGCCGAGGGTAGATGGGCCCGCAGCGAGTTTTCGGCATGACCCCCTGGGTGCGACGGTTGTTCGTCGCCAATCTCGTCGTCTTTCTCTTCCAGATGACGATCTTCGTCGACCCGCGCTTCCTCTCCACGTTCGGGTTCGTGCCACTGCGCGCCCTCGCGCAGCCGTGGACGTTCCTGACGTACATGTTCCTGCACGCGGGGCCGCTGCACCTGGCGTTCAACCTCCTCGCCCTGTTCGTGTTCGGGCCCGAGGTGGAGGAGCGGATGGGCGGCGGGCCGTTCCTCGCGTACTACCTGCTGTGCGGTCTGGGCGGCGCGGTGCTGTCGTTCGTGCTGATGCAGTTCCGCTCGGTGGAGCTCGTGATCGGCGCGTCAGCCGCCGTGTACGGTGTGCTGCTGGCCTTCGCGTGGGCCGCGCCCGACCGGCCGATCTATGTGTTCCCGCTTCCCGAGCCGATCGCGGCCAAGTGGCTCGTGACGTTCGCCGCCGCCGTCTCCCTGGCGCTCGCGATCTTTCCGCCGAACGACAAAGTGGCGCACCTCGCCCATCTCGGTGGCTTCGGGGCCGGCTTCCTGTATCTCAAGGTCGCGGACTGGCGACTCGCCCGGGCGGAGCGCCACGTGCGGCGTGCCGCACAGCCGAGCGTGCTGGTCCACCCCGGCCGCGCCGCGCGCGCCAGCGACGCCGCGCTCAAGCCGCGCCGCCCGCACCGCGATGCGGCGCAGGTGGAGATCGACCGCGTGCTCGACAAGATCTCGGCGCGCGGGATCGAGAGCCTCACCCCCGCCGAGCGGAAATTTCTCGCGGAGATGAGTCGCAAGATGCGCGACCGGCACTGACCGGTCTCCCACAAAAAGTCAAGCCGCGGCGAGATCACCATCCGCTGACCGACGCTTGTCACCGGCGGGACCGTTTCCCAAATTGGGGCCGGCCGCGCCATGCTCGTCAATCTCGTCCCGGAGTTTCTGGCGGTCCTCGCCGCGCCCGACCCCGCCGCGGCCTACCACGCGTATCTCGACCGGCACGGGCCCATCCTGGCCAGCTACTGGCACAACTATGTGCTCGACCCGGCGTCCCCCCACGCCGAGCAGGTGATCGCGGCGGCGCTCCGGGCGGACCGCTCCGACCTGAAGCGGCTGCTCGAGGACGTGGACGTCGTGTCGATCGCGGACGACGCCCTGCAGCGTGCCCTCGAGCGGTTCGAAGCGGACTGTCCGGTGGACCTCTACCTGATGGTCGGTGTGGGCGCGGCCAACGCGGGCGAGCTGGTGGTCGGGGGGCGCGGCATCGCATTCGTGTGCCTCGAGCACTTCACCGGCCGTGCGAACCCCCAGACGTACGGTATGGGGCTCGCGCCGCACCTGTTGCCGCTGTGGGTGGCGCATGAGACGGCGCACGCGGTGCGGTACACGTCGCCCACGAGCCGAGCTGACCTGCGGCGTCTGGTAGCGGACCGGCGCGGCCACTACGACTACTGGGACACCGGGAGCCGCGCCACCCTGCGGGAGCTGCTGGTGAACGAAGGGGCGGCGGTCGCCGCGGCGCAGGCCGTGGCGCCGGGGTTCGAGCCGTGGGAATACTTCGGCTATACGCGGCGCCAGTACCGACGGATCCGGGAGCTGGACGCCTTCCTGCGCCGCGTCAGCGCCCCCGAGCTCGATCAGACCGGTCTCGGGCTGCGGCTGCGGTTCCTCTCGGGCGGGATGACGCCCGCCGCGCGCCTGATGGGCGGCAAGGTGCTGCCGGAGCGCGCCGGCTACTACCTCGGCCTGCGTTTGGTGGAGAACTTCCTCGCCGAGCAGGGCATCGCCTCGACGCTGCGCGCGGCGGCGGAGCAGTTTCGCAAGGCGGACGAGCGGGCGGAGTTCGACTACGCGCAGCAGCGGCTCGAATGGCTCGCCGACGAGGTGTGGCGCGTGGCGACGGGCGGCGCGCCGCTGCAGTAGCCGCCCGAAAAGTTCCCATTTGCGACTCTGTTCGCGGCCTTGACACGGGTCTCCACGGCCGGCAGGTTAGCTCCCCATCGATACGGTTCCGTAAGAGCTACCCGCTGACGCGGGACCGCGTGGTTCTCCTGACACCCCGCAGCCACGCCGCTCTCAACGCCGCATTCGTGACACCGGCAGGCGAAGCTCGTGCACCCCATCCGGAATCGGGAGGTAGTTATGGCAGCGGACTTCTTCATCGGCGAATCGCTGGTAGGCGACGGGAATGAGGTCGCCCACATCGACCTGATCATCGGGTCGAAGGCGGGCCACGCCGGGCAGGCCTTCGTCAACACGTTGTCGAACAACACCGACGGCTTTACGAAGCTGCTCGCCGTCGTCACACCCAACCTACCGGCGAAGCCGGACACCCTGCTCTTCAACAAGGTCACGCTCAAGAACGCCACCCAGGCGGTGCAGATGTTCGGTCCGGCGCAGGCGGCCGTCGCCCGCGCGGTCGTGGACAGCGTGTCCTCGGGCGTGATTCCGCGCGACAAGGTGGACGACTACTGCATCCTGGTGGGCGTGTTCATCCACTGGCAGGCGAAGAACGACAAGAAGATCTTCGACTTCAACTACCGGGCGGTGAAAGAGTCGATCGAGCGCGCGTTGAAGAACCAGCCGCGGGTCGACGCGGTCATCTCGGGCGCCAAGACCGCCACCCACCCGTTTGCGGGCGGGGCCGACAAGAGCTGACGCCCCGGCGGTCGTCGGATCCTGCTGTCGGGGGGCGGTGGCGTTGCCGCCCCTCGACTGTTTTTTCCCCGTCCGAGCCCGTGGAGCCCGACCCTTGATGCGCAAGCTGCTGCTGCAGCTCGACAGCTCCCGGCTGCCGAGCGTGTTCGACCGGATAGTGGCCTACGACAGCGGCGCCGACGAGGTGATGAGCTACGGCGGCATCACCGAAGCGGACGTCCGCGACCTGATCTACGGCTGCATTTTCACCCGCGGCCCCAAGGACCTGAAGCACACGGCCGTGTTCATCGGCGGCTCGGACATGGCGGTGGGAGAGGTGCTGCTCGCCGCGGCGACGCAGGCGTTCTTCGGGCCGTTCACGGTGTCGCTGATGCTTGACTCGAACGGATCGAACACGACCGCGGTCGCCGCCGTGGCGAAGATGCTGCAAGCGGCGGGCGACGTGCGCGGCAAGCGGGTGCTGATTGTCGCCGGGACCGGGCCCGTGGGGATCCGAGCGGCGGGCTTGTTCGCCAGAGCGGGGGCCGAAGTGATCATCACCTCCCGCAAGGCCGAGGCGGGCGAGCGGGCGCGCGATCTCGTCGCGAAGCGGTTCGGCGGGACGGTACGCGCTGTGACGATGCCGGATGCGGCTGAGGCGGTGCGCGCCTGCAAGGACGCGGAGCTCGTGCTCAACGCGGGCCCCGCGGGCGTGATGCTGGTGCCGAAGCAGGCGTGGGCGAACCGCCCGCGCTTGAAGGTCATCGCGGACGTGAACGCGGTTCCTCCCCTCGGCGTCGAGGGCGTCGAGCCGACGGACGACGGCGTGACGAAGGACGGCGTGCGGTGCTTCGGCGCGCTCGCCATCGGCAACCTGAAGATGAAGGTGCACAAGGCGTGCGTCGCGCGTCTGTTCGAGCGCAACGACCTCGTGCTGGACGCCGAGACCATCGCCGACGTGGCGCGGGAGTTGGCCGCGACGCAGCAATAAGGCGCATGCCCCGCGTGATCGGCATCGACCCGGGGACGGTCACCATCGATGTGTGCGGCCTCGAGGACGGCCGCGTATTTCTCGACCAGGCGTTTCCGACCGCCACGGCGCTCGCCGACCCCGCCCGCTTCATCGGCCGACTGGAGGCGGCGGGACCGCTCGACTGCATCGCCGGTCCGTCGGGTTACGGCCTCCCGCTCACCCGGGCGCAGCAGGCAACCGAGGAGGACCTGCGGCTCGCCTTCCTCGCTCGCGAAGGCGAGCCGGGCGGGATCGGCGGGTTGGGCGCGTTGGCCCGGGCACTCGCCCGGTCGGCCCTCCCGGTGTTTTTCACGCCGGGCGTCATCCACCTCAGCACGGTCCCGGCGCACCGCAAGGTGAATCGTGTGGACATGGGCACGGCGGACAAGGTGTGCGCGGCGGCGCTCGCCGTCGCCCAGCAGGCCGAACGTGGCTCGCGACCGATCGCCCAGGTATCGCTCGTGCTGCTCGAGCTGGGCGGCGCCTTCAGCGCCGTGATCGCGGTCGGAGGCGGCAAGATCGTGGACGGCGTCGGCGGCTCCTCGGGTCCGCTGGGGTTCCGCGCGGCGGGGGCGCTGGACGGCGAGGTCGCGTTCCTCGCGGGCAGCGTGTCGAAGGCGATGCTGTTCACCGGCGGAGCCGCCGCCATAGCGGGCTGGGACGACGCGGGCGCGTCGCCGGAGCGGTTCGGCACGCCAGCCACGCCGCCCGAGGGCGTCGCCTGGGACGCGTTCGTCGAGAGCGTCGCAAAATACGCCGCGGCGCTCGCCCTCTCCGTCCCCTCGCCAACCGAGTTCGTCCTCTCCGGGCGGCTGGCCCAGGTGGGGGCGGTGCAGCACGCCATGCGCCAGCGGCTCGGCCCGCTGGGCCCGACCCGCGTGCTGGAGGGGGAGGGGTTTGCCCACGTGGCGAAGACAGCGGCGCAGGGGGCCGCGCTCATCGCGGACGGCCTCGCGGGCGGCGCGCATCGGGCGCTCGTCGAGACGATGGGGATTCGGGACGCCCGCGGCACCGCGCTCGACCACTTGTACGTGATCTCCCGCCAACAGGCCCGGCGACGGCTGGGGCTCTCCTGATGCTCCCCCGCGTGCTCATCGTGGGGGTGTCGACGCGCGGGCTCGCCGAATCTGCCGCTCGAGCGGGGTATCGCGTCGTCGCCGTGGATAGCTTCGGGGACCTCGATCTGCGCGCCTGCGCGGACGCCGTGTCGATCGCGCGGACCGCAGAGGAAAACCGCTTCAGCGTGCGAGCGGCGCTGCACGCCGTACGCGCCGTTCCCTGTGACGTCGCTACGTACGTGGCAAGCTTCGAGAACCATCCCGACGCCGTGCGGGCCCTCGCGCGGCGCGCCCCTCTGTGGGGCAATCCGCCCGCCGTGCTCCGACGGGTGCGAGACCCGGTCCGGCTCGCGCGCGCCCTCGTGGCCGGGGGAATTCCAGCGCCGGCGGTCCGTTTGAGTGCCCCCCGCCGCGCGCGGTCTGCGACTCGGTGGCTCGTGAAGCCGCGCGCGTCGGGCGGTGGGAGCGGCATCGTGCCGTGGCGCGGCCGGCGCGTGGCGGCGGGGAGTTACCTCCAGCAGCGGATCGCCGGCGTGCCGGGCTCAATCCTGTTCGCCGCCGATGGGCGGCACGCGGTGACCCTCGGCGTCTCGCGCCTCTTGAGCGGAGACGGGGCGTTCGGGGCCAGCGGATTTCGCTACTGCGGCAACATTCTGTGCGGCGTAGCGCCGGGCGTCCGACACCTCGCCGACCGCATTACCGACACGGTGACGCGGGCGTTCAAGCTGAGAGGTGTGAACGGGATCGACTTCGTGGCGCGCGGCGGCGTACCGTATCCGGTCGAGGTGAACCCGCGCTACACCGCGGCGCTGGAGTTGGTCGAGCGAGCGCACGGGCTCTCGATCTTCGAGACCCACGCGCGCGCGTGCGCAGGCGTGCTGCCGGCGTCGCTGCCGCCGGGCGACGCGGCGGCGGTCGGCGCGGTCGGCAAGGCGATCGTTTACGCCAAGCGCACCATCGTAATCGGGGACACGCACGCATGGCTCGAGGACGACAGCGTGCGCGACATCCCCGCCCCCGGCCAGCGGATCGCCCGGGGGCACCCGGTGTGCACCGTGTTCGCGCGCGGCCCGGACCAGGCGGCGTGCTATGCGGCGCTGGTGCGGCGCGCCGACGCCGTGTACCGCCAGATCACAGCGGGGACGGCACGGGAGCGGCGGATCGCATGAGCCCGGCTGAGCGGGCCGTCGAGCACGTCACCTGCCTCGGCTGCGGGTGCGCGTGCGACGACATCACCCTCGTCGTGAAACAGGATCGCGTCGCCGCAGCGCGCAACGCCTGCACGCTGGGCGTCGCGTGGTTCGGCGACGGCAGCGCCTCGCACGAGGTGCGAGTGGACGGCCGCAGTACGTCGCTCGAACAGGCGCTCGCCCGAGCTGCGGAAATCCTGCGGGCGGCCAAACGACCGCTCGTCTACCTCGCCGCCGACATCTCCTGCGAGGCGCAGCGTGAGGCGGTGGCGATCGGTGACCACCTGGGCGCGATGCTCGACACCCTCACATCCGCCGCCGCGGCAAGCGTCCTTGCCGCCCAGCGGCGGGGCCGGGCGGGCGCGACGCTGGGCGAGCTCCGCCAGCGGGCCGACGTGATCGTCTTCTGGGGCGTGGACCCGGCGACGAGATACCCGCGCTTTGCGTCGCGCTACGCCGTCGAGCCGCGGGGCCTCCAGGCCCCTGACGGCCGACGGAGCCGCAGGGTCGTCGCCGTGGACGTGGGCTCCAGCCGCGCTGTCGCGGACGCCGACGCCCGCGTCGCGGTCGCGGCGGCGGACGAGCTGGACGCGCTCGGCGTCCTGCGCGCGATCGCTCAGGGCCGCGTGGCGAGCGAAGACGCCCGGTTTCACCCCATCGCCGAACTCGCCCGCGCCATGATGCAGGCGCGGTACGTGGCGCTCGTCGCCGACGGAGAGCCCGCCGGCCCGCCCGACGACCTCGCCCCCGACCGCGCGGAGGCGCTCGTGACCCTCGCCCAAGCGCTCAACGGGCCCACCCGCTGCGCGCTCGCGACGCTGCGCGGTGGCGGGAACCGCTCCGGCGCGGACGCCGTGATCACCTGGCAGACCGGCTTCCCGTTCGCGGTGGACTTCGCCCCGGGCTATCCCACGTACCGGCCGCACGCCGGGGCGGCCGCGCTGCTCGACGCCGGTGAGGTGGATGCGGCGTTGGTGATCGGCTCGCCGGCCAGCGTCCCCGCGCCGGTCGTCAACAGGCTCACGCGGCTCCCGGCAGTCGGGATCGGCCCGCGGGCGAGCGCGGCGCTCTTCCAACCCGCCGTGGCGGTGGACACGGGGGTCGCGGGCATCCACGAGTCCGGTACGGCGTTCCGGATGGATGACGTCCCGTTGCCGCTGCGCGCGGCACTCACCGGGCCCCCATCCACGACCGCCAGCGCGCTGCACGCGCTGCGCCAGCAGTTGGGCGCGTGAGCGCTCCCGCACGCCTCCGCATCACCGGCGGCCGGGTGTACGATCCCGCGAACGGAGTCGACGGCGCGGTGCGCGACGTATGCATCGAGGGCGACCGGATCGTCGCCGAGCTGCCGGCCGGCGCTCCGCGGCTCGACGCCCGCGGCCTGATTGTGATGCCGGGGGGCGTCGACATCCATGCGCACGTCGCCGGCTCGAGTGTGAACCACGGTCGCCGCCTGCTCCCGGAGGAGCACGCCGCCGACCCGGCGCCGGCACCCACGCTCGCTGACGGCGCGACCGCGCGGTCGGGGACGGGCGGCACCATCCCGAGCACGTTCACCACCGGCTACCGCTATGCCGGCCTCGGCTACACGACCGCGATGGAGGCGGCGGTCGCCCCGCTCGCGGCCCGGCAGGCGCACGCGGAGCTCGACGACACGCCGATCATCGATGCGGGCTGCTTCGTGCTGCTCGGCAACGACGAGTATCTGCTCCGCCAGCTGGCGGCGGGAGAGTCGGCACGCGCGCGCGAGTATGCGGCGTGGCTGCTTGGCGCGACCCGAGGCTACGCGATCAAGGTCGTGAATCCGGGCGGCATCGCGCGCTGGAAATCGGGGGGAGGGGGGGGAGGGGACGCCGCACGCAATGTGACCGGGCTCGACGACGCCGTCGGATCGAGCGCCGTGACGCCGCGCCTGATTCTCGAGACGCTCGCGGCCGCGGCCAACGCCCTGCAGCTGCCGCACCCGGTACACATCCACTGCAACAACTTGGGGCAGCCCGGAAACGTGGCGACCACCCTCGCGACCATGCAGGCGCTCACCGGCCGGCGCGCGCACTTCACGCACCTCCAGTTCCACAGCTACGGTGGCGAGCGGGGCAAGGGCTGGAGCTCGGCCGCGAAACAGGTGATCGAGCACGTCAACGCGCATCCGGAGGTGAGCGCGGATGTGGGCCAGGTGATGTTCGGTCCCGCCACCACCGTCACCGCCGATGGGCCGGTCGAGCACCTGCTTCACGTGAGCACCGGTCGCAAGTGGGTGAACGTCGACATCGAGCTCGAGACCGGGTGTGGGATCGTTCCCTACGCCTACAAGGAGAAGGCCGCGGTCGCGGCGCTGCAGTGGGCGGTGGGGCTCGAGCTGTTCCTGCTGGCGCGCGATCCCTGGCGCGTCGTGCTCTCCACCGATCACCCGAACGGCGGGTCGTTCCGCTCCTATCCGGAGCTCATCCGACTGCTGATGGACCGGGCGTATCGCGACGAGAAGCTGAAGCAGGTGAACCAGAAGCTGCTCGCCGGGAGCGCGCTGCTGGACGGGTTGGGGCGCGAGTACACGCTGTCCGAGATCGCCGTCGTCACGCGCGCCGGACCGGCGCGACTGCTCGGGTTGAGCAACAAAGGGCACCTGGGCGTCGGGGCGGACGCGGACGTCACGATCTACCCGGACGACCCCGACCGCGCGACCATGTTCTCGACCCCGCGCCACGTGATCAAGGGCGGCACCCTCGTCGTCGAGGAGGGCCAGCTGCGCCGCGCGCCTGCCGGGCGACGGCTGTCGGTGCGCCCCGCCTTCGACGCCGCGGTCACGAAGGATCTGAGGCGCTTCTTCGACGAGTACGCCTGTGTGGCGTTCGAGAACTACGGCGTCGAGCCCGCGCCATGAAGATCAACGGCGTGCCGATCGAGGACACGTTCGCCGAGGCGTTCACGATGCGGGTCGCCCGACTCATCATCACGGGGCGGAATGCGAAATGGGCGCGCGAAGCGGCCGTGAAGCTCACCGGCTTCGCCACGTCGGTCATCGGCTGCAAGTGCGAAGCGGGGATCGAGCGCGAGCTGAAGGAGAGCGAGACGCCGGACGGACGACCCGGTATCAGCGTGCTGTTTCTCACGATGGACAAGGCGAGCCTTCCCGAGCAGTTGATCGTGCGGGTGGGGCAGACCGTGCTCACGTGTCCCACCACCGCCTGTTTCGACGGCCTGCCGGACGTGCCGGACCGGCTGACGGTGGGCAAGGCGTTGCGCGTGTTCGGTGACGGCTTTCAAGCGAGCAAGCTGATCGCCGGCAAGCGCTACTGGCGGCTGCCGGTCATGGAAGGGGAGTTCCTCATCGAAGAGACGTTCGGTATGCAAAAGGGAGTGGGCGGCGGCAACTTCCTGATCCTCGCCGCGGACGCCGACGCGGCGCTCGCCGCCGCCGAGGCCGCCGTCCAAGCGATGACGAACCTGCCAGGGGTGATCCTCCCCTTTCCGGGGGGCGTCGTGCGGAGCGGGAGTAAAGTGGGCTCGCAGCGCTACAAGAACATGATCGCGACGACCAACGACGCCTTCAACCCGACGCTGCGGGCGATCACGCAATCCCAGCTCCCCGAAGGGGTGAACAGCGTGCTCGAGATCGTGCTGGACGGGACCGACGTCCCCGCGATCGAAGCGGCGATGCGGGTCGGCATTCGTGCCGCCTGCGGCCCGGGGGTCAGGTCTATCACGGCCGGCAACTACGGGGGGAAGTTGGGCCCGCATCACTTTCATCTGCGGAAAATCATGAGTGAGGTCGGCGCGTGAGGAGCCGCAGCTTCAGCCGCGACCGGAGGCCGGCATGAGCGCCGCGGTCACCCTGTCGCTCGCCCAGCAACCCGAGCATACCCTGGTCGCCGATTGCATCGCCGCCGATCGCTTCGCGTCACTCGGCGCGAAGCAGATCGCCGAGCTTCCCGTGGTCCACGGGGGCCGCCGCGCGACGCTGGGCGACTTCTTCAAGGTCCGGGGCGAGCGTTCGACCACGCTGCGGATCGAAGGCGACCTCGCCCGGGTGGAGGGCATCGGCACCGCAATGGCGGGCGGCGAGATCGTCATCGCGGGCGGCGCCGGCCGGGACGTGGGCGTGCAGATGATCGGTGGCAGGATCGACGTCGGCGGCGATGCGGGCGACAATGCGGGCGGGGCCCGGCCGGGCGCGTCGCGCGGCATGGCGGGTGGGGAGATCGTCATTCGCGGGAGCGCCGGGGCGGAGGCCGGCGCGCGGATGCGCCGGGGACTGGTCGTCGTGACAGGAGACGCGCGGCGCGGGGCGGGCAGCGGCATGATCGCCGGCACGGTGGTCGTGTTCGGCAAGGCGGCCGCAGGAGCGGGCCGGTTTCTGAAGCGCGGCTCGCTCGTCGCGCTCGGCGCGATCGAGCGCCCGGCGACGTTCCGGTACGCGTGCACCTACCGGCCCCCGCACCTCCCCGTGCTGCTGCGCTACCTGCGCGCGCGCTACGGGCTCGCCGTCGCGGAGCCGCAGATCACGGGTCGCTACGCGCGTTACTCAGGCGACCTGGCCGAGCTGGGTCGGGGAGAGATCCTCCAGTGGGTCGCGCCATGAACGGCGCACCGCTGGACCTGAACGAGCGCGCCTGGGAGATCGCCGACTCGATGGCGGCCAACGCGGGCGCCTTGCGCGTGGTCGCGCGCACGCTGTCGGGTGGAGCGCGCGTCATCGACGCCGGAATCGACGCTCCCGGGGGCTACGGTGCGGGGCTCGCGCTCGCCGAGATCTGTATGGGCGGCGTGGGCGACGTGGCGTACGCGCCGGTCGTGATCGGCGACGACACGTGGCCCGGGGTCCGCGTGTGGACCGATCATCCGGCGGTGAGCTGCATGGCGTCGCAGTACGCGGGGTGGGCGATCCAGGTCGAGAAATACTTCGCGATGGGCTCGGGCCCGCTGCGGGCGCACGCGCGCGTAGAGAAAGAGCTGTTCGCCAAGCTGGGCTACGCGGAGCGGGCGCGCCGCGGCGTGCTGGTCCTCGAGACGCGCAACCCGCCCACCGACGCGGTCGCGGCGTGGGTGGGCCAGAAGGCGGGACTGGCGCCGGCGCAGCTCACCTTCGTCGCGGCCCCGACGGCCAGCCTCGCGGGCGGCGTGCAGATCGCGGCGCGCATCCTCGAGACGGGGCTGCACAAGATGGACACGCTGGGATTCGACGTGAAGCGCATCGTGAGCGGCATCGGGACGGCACCGCTCCCGCCGACCGCGAAGAACGATCTGCGCGCCATCGGCCGCACCAACGACTGCATCCTGTACGGGGGCCAGGCCCGGTACACCGTCGACGCCGACGACGCCGAGCTCGGCGCGCTCGTGCCCAAGGTCCCCGCGGCGGCCTCGAAGGACTACGGCACGCCGTTCTACGAGATCTTCAAGCGGTACGACGGTGATTTCTACAAAATCGACCCGCTGCTGTTCAGCCCGGCGGAGGTGTGGCTCACGAGCGCACAGAGCGGGAAGACGTACCACGCGGGACGGGTGAACCCCGAGGTGCTGCGCGCGTCGTTGCACGAGAGCTGAAACGCGCCCCCTCACCACTCACACCAGAAGGAGCGATCTCATGCAGCGTCCGTTGCTCAGCTTCGCCGCGCTCGCCACGCTTGCGCTTGGTGCCGCCTGCTCCAAGCCGGCGCCGCAACAACAGCAGGCCGCCGCGGCCGTGCAGTCGGGGGTGATCGTGCTGTACAACCAGCCAAAGGACACGGCCGCGTTCGAGAAGTACTACGCGGAGAAGCACGTGCCGCTGTTCGCTTCCCATGCGCAGGAGATCGGGGTGACGCGCGTAGAGCTCGTGAAATTCGCGGCGACCATCGACGGGCAGCGGCCGACGTTGTATCGCATGGCCGACCTCCGGTGGGAGTCCCGAGCCGCGCTCGAGAAGGGAATCGCGACGCCCGGGTTCAAAGCGGTGGCGGCGGACCTCGCGAACTTTGCCACGGGCGGCGTGACCGTCCTGATCGGCGGGAAGACGAACTAGCGGCTGTGCGCATCGCGATCCTCGCGGCGCGGCAGGGCTGGCACACCGACGAGCTCTGCCGCGCGCTTGCCGCCCGGGGACACGCCGGGTGCGTTCTCGCTTACGAGGCGCTGGTAGCGCGCTTCGGCGGCACGGCACCGGGGTTTGCCGCTGCCGGAGCAGACCTCGGCGCCTGCGACGCGGTGCTCGCCCGCATCGTGCCCGCCGGCTCGCTCGAGCAGATCATCTTCCGGATGGACGCGCTGCATGCGCTGGAAGAGCGGGGGGTACTCGTCGTGAACTCGCCCCGCGCCATCGAGCGCACGGTGGACAAGCTGTGGACGACGGCGATCCTCGAGCGAGCCGGGCTCGCGGTCCCCGAGACCGTCGTGTGCGAGAGCCCGGATGAGGCGGTCGCGGCGTTTCGCACGCTCGGAGACGTGATCGTGAAACCGCTGTTCGGCTCGATGGGGCTGGGCATGGTGCGCGTGACGACGGAGGAGATGGCGTTTCGCGTGTTTCGCACGCTGGAGACGATCCGCGCGGTATATTACGTTCAGCGTGCGATCGACCACGCGGGCTGCGACGTGCGGGCCTTCGTGGTGGGCGGCCGCGTGATCGGGGCGATCGAGCGCAGCGCGGCCGGCTGGAAGACAAACCTGGCGCGCGGCGGGAGCGCGCGGGCGACCACCCTCTCGGCGGAGCGGGCCGCGCTGGCTGTGCGCGCGGCCCAGGCCGTGGGGGCCGAGTACGCCGGCGTCGACCTGCTCCCCGCGCGCGACGGCACGGACTATGTGGTCGAGGTGAACGGAATTCCGGGATGGCGCGGCTTGCAGGAAGCGACCTCCATCGACGTCGCGGCGACGATCGTCACGCACCTCCTCGGGCGCCTGACGCCGCGGTGAGCCGGGCGGCGCGGGCGGCCGAGGTCGCTGCCGCGGCGCAGCTCGCCTGCCTGCTGGAGGCGAGCGCTCCCAAGCCCGGCAACGTGTCCCCCGGCGCCGCTTTCCGCGACGCGACCTACGAGGACTTCTTGGCGAGCGCCGTGGCGATCGGCCCCGCGCTCGCCGCGGCGGGCCAGCAGCCGCTCGGCGCCACGATCCGCGCCGCCGTGGAGGCCACCGCCCGGTGGGCCCCGTCCAATACCAACCTCGGCCTGGTGCTGCTGCTCGCCCCCCTCGCCCGAGCCGCCTTGCGGCCGGGGGGGACGGAGGGGAAGAGGGGGGGCGCGCCGCTGCGGTCCGGCCTCGCCGCCACGCTCGCCGAGACCACAGTGGCCGACGCGGCTGAGGCCTACGCCGCGATCCGCCGCGCCGCGCCGGGCGGCCTCGGCCACACGTCCGAGCAGGACGTGACCGGGACACCGACGGTGACGTTGCGCGCGGCGATGGCGCTGGCGGCCGGGCGGGACGCGATTGCCCGCGAGTACGCGACCGACTTCGAGACCACCTTCGATGCTGGCGTGCCGGCGCTGCGCCGGGCGCTCGCGGCGGGGCTTGCCTGGCGCGACGCCGTAGTCGAGACCTACCTCACACTTCTGGCCGCCTGGCCGGACACGCACATCGCCCGTAAGGTTGGCCCTGAGCACGCGGTCCACGTGCAGCGACGGGCGCGGGCCGTGCTCGACGCGGGAGGGGTGCGCACTGCCGCCGGTCGCGAGACGATCGGCGCGCTCGACCGCGAGCTGCGGGACGAGCGCAATACGAGCAACCCGGGGGCCACGGCCGATCTCACGGGCGCCGCGATCTGCGTCGTCTTGTTGGAGGGCGGCTGGCGGCGGGGAGAACAGGAAGCCGATGGCCGGGCGTAAGCAGTTCAAGGTGGCGGTGAGCAAGGACAACCACGTCTTCGCGTCCGCGCACTTCATCACCTTCCCGGGGCACCGCTGCGAGACGCTGCACGGCCACAACTACCGCACGCAGGTCGTGGTCGAAGGGGGGCTCGATCCCGAAGCGCACTACGTGGTGGACTTCTCGGAGCTGAAGCAGCTGATGAAGCGGCTCACCGACGAGCTCGACCACAAGGTGCTGCTGCCGATGCAGAACCCGAAGCTGCAGGTGGGAGAAGAAGGGGAGACCGTGACGGTCGCGGTCAACGGCAAGCCCCGCTACGTCTTTCCCAAGATCGATTGCGCACTGCTGCCGATCCCGAACACGACGGTCGAGATGCTGGCGCAGTACCTCGCGGGGCGCGTGTGCCGCGAGCTCACGACGGCGCCCGGCGTGGACCTGATGGCGATCGAGGTCGAGGTGGAGGAGAACTTCGGCCAGTCCGCCACTTACCGCGAGGCGCTCGGGTGACCCCCGAGCCGCCCCGGTCCGCGGCCTCGCACGGCGTCGAGGTCATGTTTGCCCAGCCCGCCGTCGTGCAGGGCGGTGGCTACCAGCGCCCCGTCGCACCCCGCGTCCGCGAGGCGCTCCAGATCCCGCAGCGCGCCGACCCCGCCACCCGCCAAGAGCTCCACGGTCGGATGGGCGCGTCGGATCTCGGCCACGAGGTGAAAGTCCGCGCCGCGCCCCGTCCCTACGCGCGCCAGGTCGAGCACGAGCAGCGCCGGCACCCCCGCAGCGACAGCCGCGCGTGTCAGCTCGAGCGGCGTCGCACGATGGCGCGCCCCGGACCGGACGACCGGCGTCCCTCCGCGCAAGTCGAGGCCGAACACGACGCGTGCGCTCCCGATCGCCCGGGCGATCTCTTGCAAGGCGGCGAAGCTCGGCAGCGTCTCCAGGCCGACCACGACGCGCGCGGCGCCATGCGCGACCGCCTGCTTGGCGGCCACCGGATCGGCGACGCCGCCGTCGACCAGCAACGGACCGGCCACTGCGGCGAGGGACTCGAGCAGCGCGTGCTGCGGCCGCCCACCCGTGATCGCATCGAGGTCCGCGACGTAGCACTCGTCGCAACCGAGCCGCTCGCGGAACGCGCCAGCCAGCGCGAGCGCGTCTCCTGCTTCCCGCTCGGGCAGGAGCACCGAGTCGGCGGGCGCGTAGTCGGCCCGGTGGCCGCCGCGCGCCCACACCGCGCGCCCCGCCCGGAGGTCGAGCGCGGGAATCACCCGCACGCCAACGTACCCCGGACGCGCGGCGTATGAAGGGCGTGTTCGGCTGGGACATCGGTGGCGTCAACACGAAAGTGGCCCGTGCGACGGGCACCCGCGTCGCCGCCACGCGGGTGGTGCCGTACGAGATTCAGCGCGATCCCGCCGCGCTCGCGCCGCTGCTCGACCGTCTCGCGCGGGAGCTCGGCGCGCAACCCGGCGACGCCCACGCGGTGACCATGACCGCCGAGCTGTCGCAGCTGTTTCGCACCAAGCGCGAGGGTGTGGCGTTCGTCCTCGAGGCCGTGACGCAGGCCTTTCCGGACGGACTGGTGCGCGTGTACGCGGTCGACGGGCGCTGGCGCACCCCGGACGAGGCGCGCCGCGACCCGCTCGCCGTGGCGGCCGCCAACTGGGCCGCGACGGCGCGCCTCGTGGCCCGCAGCTTCCCCGATTGCATCCTGATCGACGTGGGCTCCACCACCACCGACATCATTCCGGTCGTGGAGGGCGCGCCCGCGGCGATCGGTCGCACCGATCCCGAGCGGCTGTGCGAGGGCGAGCTGATCTACACGGGAGCCTTGCGCACGCCGGCGGAGGCTATCGCATCCAGCGTTCCGTTCCGGGGACGGCCCAGCGGCGTGTCGGCGGAAGCGTTCGCGCTCGCGGGCGATGTTCACCTCTGGCGGGGTCAGCTCACGCCTGCGGAGTACTCGGTCCCCACGCCGGACGGGCGCCCCGCCACGCGAGCGTTGGCGGGGGAGCGGCTCGCCCGGGTCGTGTGCGCCGATCGCGAAATGCTCGATGACGCAGCGATCGGCGCGATCGCCGACGCGCTGTGCGACGCGCAGGTTACCCGCATCGCCGAGGCGGTCACCCGCGTGTGCCGGCGCCACGCCGCGCTCGCCCTCGCCGTGGTCACCGGCCTCGGTGACTTCCTGGCTCGAGAGGCGGCCCGCCGCGCCGCATTGACGGTCACCCATCTCTCGACCTCGCTCGGCCCGGCCGCCCGCCACGCGCCGGCGGCGGCGGTGGCGCTGCTGCTCGCCGGGGAGCTCGCCCGAGAAACGGTGCCCTCATGACGGACGAGACCCGGGTCGTACACACGGTCGTGAAGGTCGGGGGAGGACTGCTCAGCAGGGCCGGGGCGCTCGATCTCGTCGTCGAGGCGCTGACGGCGTTCAGCCCGCGGCGCCGCATCGTGATCATCCCCGGCGGCGGACCGTTCGCCGAGGCGGTGCGCACCATGTTCCGGCGGGTGAAGATCGGCGAGGACGCAGCGCACTGGATGGCCGTGCTCGGCATGGATCAGTACGCCCACGCCCTGGCGTCTCGCCTCCCGGGCGCCGTGCTCGTCGAGCAGCAGTCGGAGGTCGGCGCCGCGCGCGTGGCCGGGCGGCTCCCCGTACTCGCACCGTACCGCTGGCTCCGGGCGGCCGACCCCCTTCCGCACAGCTGGGAAATCACCAGCGACAGTATCGCGGCCTGGCTCGCCGGCGCGCTCGGCGCCCGGCGTGTCGTCCTGATCAAACCTGCGGGCGGCGACCCCCGGAAGCTCGTGGACCCCTTCTTCCTGCGGACCCTGCCGCCCGGAGTGGAGCACTTCATCATCACCGCGGATGACCTGGGGCAGCTGGACGTGGCGCTAGACGAGGGTGGCGGCAGCGGCCAGGGGCGCCGCGCGCGCCAGGGCTGACAGCTCGGCAACGCGGGCGCGCGAGATCCGACCGCTCCGCCCGCCGACGCACGCGGCTCCCCGAACGCCGACGAGGTCGGCTCCGAGCGCGCGCGCCGCGGCAAAGTCCGGTCCGCCGAGGCTGCCCGCGAGGCACGCGAACAGGCCGGCGTCGTGCGCTGCCGCGATCCACGCACCGACCGTCCGGGTGTCGAGCAGGGCGAACAGGCCGGCCGGCTTGAACGCCGTGTCGAGCAGCACCCCCGCCGCGTCGGTGTCGGCCGCCAGCGCGACGAGCGGCTCGGGAGCGAGGCTGTGCGCGCGCGCCCAGTCGGCGTATGCGACCAGCACCACCCGCGTGCCCTCCCCTTCCCTCTCCCCCGCCCCCCGGCGTGCTGCCTCCGCTCGGCGGCGCGCCTGCGACACGGTGGGGGCAGCGCGGAACCCCACCTTTACGAATGCCGCTCCGCGCCGCGCGGCCGCGCGGGCGCGCCGCTCGATCAGCGTCGGGGGCCCTTCGTCCCCGAGCGCCGCGCTCACAGGGCGGCCCGCCCCGACCGCGGTGCAGATAGTGCCCAGCACCACCTGTCGCACGGCACCCAAGGCGCCCTGGCGCGGGTCCTTCGCGTCGATCACGTCCGCGCCGCCGAGCAGCGCGGCATGCGCTTCAGAGGCATCGGCGACGCTGACGAGAAGCTGCATGACGCGCGCTCCCTTGTGGGTGTCGCAAAGTCGCCGATAGGTTAGGCTTCCGGAGACCCGATGTCAAAACGACAACTGGAGGGAGCGGTGGAAACGGCGCCGCCTGGCGCGGCGTTCGACGCCGCTGAACCGACTCTCATCGGAAAAGTGGTGCTCGTCACCGGCGCCTCGAGCGGCATCGGCCGCGCGATCGCGGTTGCCTGCGCGGCCGCCGGGGCCGATGTAGCCCTGACCTACCGCGCGAACCGCACGGGGGCCGACGAGACCGCCCAGCGCGTCCGCTCGCAGGGCCGCCGCGCCGAGCTGCTGCCGGTGGACCTGACCGAGACGCGGGACCTCGAGGCTCTGGCCGCCCTCGTACGCGGGGCCCTCGGCCGGGTGGACGTATGGGTGAACAACGCCGGCGCCGACATCCTGACGGGAGCAGCGGCCCGGCTCAGCTGGGTCGAGAAGCTGGACCGACTGCTCGCCGTGGACTTACGCGGGACGGTGCTCGCCTCCTGGAAGGCGGTCGAACTGATGCGGGCCCAGCCGCCCGGCGGCGTGATCCTGAACCTGGCGTGGGACCACGTGCTCACGGGGGGGATGAAGGGCGGGTACGCCGAGGTGTTCTGCGCCGCCAAAGGCGGGGTGTACTCGTTCAGCCGCGCGCTCGCTCACTCGGTGGCGCCCCACATCCGCGTGAACGTGCTCGGGCCCGGTTGGATCGAGACGGCCTACGGGGACGAGCTCGATCCCACGGTGAAGCAGCGCATCGCGCGGTCGATCCCGCTCGAGCGCTGGGGCACGCCCGAGGACATCGCGCACGCAGCCGTGTACCTCGCCTCCGACGCCGCGTCCTACGTCACCGGGCAAATGTTGATGATCAACGGCGGGGCCGTCATCTAAGGCCCCGATAAGGAGACTCGTATGGCGCAGAAAGACCCGACCTACAACGAGACCCAGATCGCGCAAAAGCTGCAGGACCTCCCGGGATGGTGGTACGAAGACGGCTGGATCCGCCGCAACTACAAGACGGACGGTTGGCCCACCACGCTGATGCTCGTGAACGCCATCGGCTACATCGCCGAAGCCGCGTACCACCACCCCGATCTCGCCGTCACGTGGGGTCGAGTGATCGTGAAGCTCCAGAACCACGCGGCCGGCGGAATCACGGACAAAGACTTCGAGCTAGCGAAGCAGCTCGAGGAGTCGGTGCTGTGGCGGCCGAAGGGCGGCGCGCTCGAGGGGACGCCGAACAAGTTCGTGCGGTCGGGCGACCCGCGGTGACGTCCGCTCCGGCGGACGCCGGACCCCAGCGGGTGCTGTTCGTGACCGGAAAGCTCGCCGAGCCGGCGCTGCGCCGGACGCTCACCGACATGGCGCCGGCATTCGCCCACGAGGTGGCCGTCATGAAGATCACCGTGGCCGCCTTGATGACCACGCCGTGGATCGCGCGCTTCCTCGACGTGCCGGCGGGCACGGATCTCGTCCTGATCCCCGGCCTGTGCGAGGGCGACGTCGCCGTCATCGCGGAGAAGGTCGGAACCCGCGTGGAGAAGGGGCCCAAGGACTTGCGCCAGATCCCCGAGTATTTCGGCCGCGCGGCGGCGACTCGTGCGTACGGGGCGTCCGACATCGAAATCGTCGCCGAGGTGAACAACGCCCCCCGGTTGGCACGTGAGGCGCTGCGGCGTGAGGCCGAGCACTACCGCGCCAGCGGCGCCGACATCATCGACGTCGGCTGCACACCGGGCCGCGAGTTTCCCGAGCTCGCGGGCGTGGTGCGCGAGCTGGTGGGCGGGGGGATGCGAGTGAGCATCGACTCGTTTGACCCGAGCGAGATTCGCACCGCCGTGGCGGCCGGTGCCGAGCTCGTCCTCTCCGTCAACCGGTCGAACCTCGACGTGGCGCGTGACTTCGCGCGCACCAAGACGCGCGTCGTCGTGATCCCCGATTTCGGGCAGGGCATCGAGACCCTCGAGCCGAGCGTGGAGGCGCTCGAGCAGTGGGGGGTGTCGTACCTGATCGACCCCGTCGTCGAGCCGATCGGGTTCGGCTTCTTCGCCTCGCTGGAGCGCTTCGCCGCGGTGCGCCGCCGTCACCCCGCCGCGGCCCTGTTCATGGGCATCGGGAACATCACCGAGCTCACCGCCGCCGACACGACGGGAGTGAACGCCCTCCTGATCGCCATCTGTCAGGAGCTGGGCGTGCGGGCAGTCCTCACCACCGAGGTGATCCCCTGGGCCCGCGGCGTGGTGCGCGAAGTGGACCTCGCGCGCCGTCTCATGTACCACGCCGTCACCCAGAAGACGCTTCCCAAGGGCGTGGACGACCGGCTCGTCACGCTCAAGGATCCCACGATCCTGGCCTACGGCGAAGCCGAGCTGCGCGAGCTGCAGGCGCGCGTGACCGATCCCAACTTCCGCATCTTCGCCGACCGCGAGGTGATCACCGTTTTCAACCACGAGATCTTCCTGCGCGGAACGGATATCCACGAGATCTTCGCCGGGCTCGGCGTGGACCAGGCGAGCCACGCCTTTTACCTCGGCCGTGAGCTCATGAAAGCAAAGCTCGCCCTCACGCTGGGCAAGAACTACCGCCAGGAGGGGGCGCTGCAGTGGGGCTACCTCACGCCCCCGGACGACCGCGGCCCCGAGCACGTAAAGCTCACGCAGCGGTCCACACGATCCCGCGAGCGCCGCAACGCAAAGGGCGGCACGTGACCGACCCCGCGCCCGTCGCCGAACAGCTCATTCCCGCCCCCGACTCGGTGGACGTGTGCGCGCGGTTCGCGGACCTGCCGTACGTGGTGTTTCTCGACAGCGCCACACAGGCCGGGCAGGTCGGCCGGTACTCCTTCCTCGTCGCCGATCCCGCGACGGTCGTGCGTTCCAAGGGCGTCCTCACGCAACAGCTCGACGGCACGGGCTGGACCCGCGTCGCCGCCGATCCGCTCACCCATGTCCGCACCCTGCTAGCGCCGTTCGCGTGTGAGCCGCTCGCCGATATCCCGCCGTTCCAAGGCGGGGCGGCGGGCTACGTGGGCTACGATTGGGGGGCGCAGCTCGAGCGCATCCCTCACCCGCGGTACGACGATCTCGCGATTCCCGACGTGATGCTCGGCGTGTACGACTGGGTCATCGCGTGGGATCACGCCGCCGGGAGCGCCTGGGTGATCTCAACGGGCATCCCTGAGCAGGGCGCGGCGCGCAACCGGCGGGCGGTGAGCCGACTGGCGTTCGTGAAGCAGCGGCTCGCGGGTGGGCGGCCCAGCGACCAGGGCGCCTGGGGCCTCCCCGAACGACTGCGCAGCTTTGTCGCGCAGGGAGACCCCCGGCGTCCGGACCGTCACACCGCTCCCTCCTACCCCGTCCCCGACGTGCCCGGGCTGCGCTCGAACTTCACTCGTGCCGGCTACCTCGACGCGGTTGCGCGGGTCATCGAGTACGTCCACGCCGGCGACATCTTTCAGGCGAATCTCTCGCAGCGACTCGAGGCGCCGCTCGCAGGGCCGCCGTTCGAGCTGTACCGCCGGCTGCGGCTGCGCAATCCCGCGCCCTTCGCCGCCTACCTCGATTTCGGCGAGTTCGTCGTCGCGAGCTCTTCGCCCGAGCGCTTCCTGCACGTCGACTGCGACCGCCGCGTCGAGACGCGCCCGATCAAGGGGACCCGACCGCGCGGCGTCGGTCCGGAGCACGACGCGGCGCTCGCGTTGGCGCTCGCCGAAAGCGACAAGGACAGGGCCGAGAACGTGATGATCGTGGACCTGCTACGGAACGACCTCTCACGCGTGTGTCGGGTGGGCAGCGTGGGCGTGCCCGAGTTGTTCGCGCTCGAGCACTACCAAACGGTGCACCACCTCGTCTCCACCGTGGTGGGCGAGCTCGCCCCGGAGCACGATGCGCTGGACCTGGTGCGCGCGGCGTTCCCCGGCGGGTCCATCACCGGCGCGCCCAAAGTGCGGGCGATGCAGATCATCGCCGAGCTCGAGCCGACCCGGCGCGCCGTGTACTGCGGCTCCATCGGCTATTGGAGCGTCACCGGGGCGCTCGATACGAGCATCGTGATTCGGACCTATCTGGTGCTCGGGGGCGACGTGTACTTTCAGGCCGGCGGCGGCATCGTAGCCGATTCCGACCCCGAGCAGGAGTACCGTGAGACCCTCGATAAGGCCCGCGGCCTGATCGCCGCCCTGGCGCCATGATCCTGCTGATCGACAACTACGACTCCTTCGTCTACAACCTGGCGCGGTACGTGCGCGAGCTGGGGGAGGAGACCGTGGTCCGACGCCACGACACCACGACGCCCGAGGAAATCGAGGCGCTCCGACCCTCCCATATCATCATCTCGCCCGGACCGTGCTCGCCCGGCGAGGCCGGTATTTCGACCGAGGTAGTGCGCCGCTTCGGCCCGGCGACCCCCATCCTCGGGGTCTGCCTCGGCCACCAGTGCATCGGCGCCGCCTACGGCGCCGCGATCGTACGGGCGGCGCGGCCGGTCCACGGCAAGGCATCGCGCATTCATCACGACGGCCGCGGCATCTTCACCGGCCTGCCGACCCCGTTCCAGGCCGCCCGCTATCACTCCCTCGTCGTCGCCCGGACGGGCCTGCCTGCGGAGCTGCGCGTCACGGCCACGGCCGAAGACGGCGAGATCATGGCGATCGAGCACCGCCAGCACCGCGTGATCGGCCTCCAGTTTCACCCGGAATCGGTGCTCACCGAGCACGGCTACGCCCTGCTCGACCGGTTCCTCCACCCGGACACGACCCGGGCGGAGACCCTCCCCGACCGCGCCGACGGCGCGCGCGCACGGCCTCGGACGCCGGGCTTCGTCCCGCCGCCTGCGGCGTTGGTCCGGTGATCATCGAATCGATCCTCACCACGCTCGACGCCCTCGGGACGGCCAACTTCGCCCCTATGGGCGTCGAGTGGGGCGAGCGAGAGATCGTCATCAAGCCGTTCGTCGAAACCACCACGTTCCACAACCTGCGTGACACCGGGGCGGCGGTGGTGAACCTGACCGACGACGTCATGCTGTTCGCGCGCGGCGCGATCTCGACCGCTCGATTTCCCACGCTCCCCGCGGCGGTGGTGCCGGGCGTCGTGCTCGAAGCCGCCTGCTCGTGGAGGGAAGTCGAGGTCCGGTCGCTCGACGCCACGCCACCACGGGCGCGCATCGTGACGGCCGTGGCGCACCAGGGGTTCCGGCGTGAATTTCTCGGCTTCAACCGGGCGCGGCACGCCGTGCTCGAGGCGGCGATCCTCGCGACCCGCACGCACCTCCTGCCGGCCGGGCAGATCCGCGACGAGTTCGCGCGGCTGCAGGTGATCGTGGACAAGACGGCCGGTCCCCGGGAGCGCGAGGCGATGGCGCTGCTCACCGAGTACGTGCGCACCGCGCCCGCAGGGCGGCCCGAGCCCGCGCCGCGATGAGCGGAGCGCCCCCCCCGCCCCGCCCGCCCCCCCCCGCCCCAGAGCTTCGGGCCGAAGGCCCCGACGCGACCCGGGCGCTCGAGTTCGCGCGGCGTTTCGCCTCCCATCACGGCATCGACGCTCGCCTCCACTTCTGCCTGCACCGGACCATCCCGGCGCATGCGGGTCTGGGTTCGGGTACCCAGCTCGCCCTCGCGGTGGCGGGCGCCATGGCCGAGCTGTACGGGCTGCCCCAGGAAGTGACGGCGCTGGCCCGGGCCGTGGACCGGGGACGACGCTCGGCGGTGGGCACCTGGACGTTCGCGTTGGGCGGGTTCGTGCTCGAGGGCGGCCGGAGGACGAGCGACGACGGGCCCGCGCCCCTGCTCACTCGCCTGCCGATCCCGGCGGCCTGGCGCTGTGTGGTAGTCGTCCCCGACGGGAAGTCCGGGCTCTCCGGAGACGAGGAGGCGGCCGCGTTCGCGCGCCTGCCGCCACCCGACCGCCGCGAGGTCGAGCGGGTCGCGCACCTCGTGTTGATGCAACTACTCCCGGCCGTCGCCGTAGCCGACCTCACAGCCTTCGGGGCGGCGCTGACCGAGGTGCAGCGCATCACCGGCGGGTGGTTCGCGCCGGCTCAGGGCGGCGTGTTCGCGCCGGGCGAAACGGGGGGCCTGGTCGAGCGACTGCGAGAGGGAGGGGCGATGGGAGTGGGGCAGAGCTCCTGGGGTCCGGCCGTGTACGGGATTGTGGCAGGCGCGGCCGCCGCGCACGCGCTCGCCGAGCGGGTGCGGGGGACGCTCGGGCCTGGCGGCGCCGTGTATGAGGGCCCCTTCAGCGCCCGCGGGGCGCGGGTGTGGCGCGGTGAAACCCTCGTTTCAGCCTGAAAACTCAGGTCTTTCGAGGCTGATTGACAGCCCCTGGACACGGGGATATAACCAATATCCCTGCCGGCATTCCTTGGTTGGAGGAGTCGGACGATGGCTGTGGCCTGTCGGGAACGCGGGCCCCCGGACGTTGCCCCCCGAGGCTTACGAGCGCTGACAGGCAAGTAGCGTGGACGGTTTTCTCACCACCCTCATCCTCAACATGAGGTCAGCTATGAACCGCTTCAAACTGCTGTCCGGCGGAATCGCGACGAGCATGATGGTGCTCGCGGCGTCCGCCGTCGCCCAGGGTCCGGGCGAGTGGACGATGACAGGCCGGACGTACGACCTGCAGCGGTACAGCCCACTCACTCAGATCAACAAGGCGAACGTAAAGAGCCTCAAGGCCGCATGGACGTTCTCGACCGGCGTCCTCAACGGTCATGAGGGCAACCCGCTGGTGATCAACAACGTGCTGTACGTGCACAGCGCCTTCCCGAACATCGTGTTCGCCCTCGACCTGACGAAGCCGGGCGCGCCGATGATCTGGAAGCACGTGCCGAACCAGCCGCCCGAGGCGAAGCCGATCGCGTGTTGCGACCTGGTCAACCGCGGCCTCGCCTACCATCCGAGCGGCAAGCTGTTCATCGAGCTGCTGGCTGGCGACCTGCTGGCGCTGGATGCGAAGTCGGGCAAGCAGATCTGGCGCGTCCCGAACGCCGACTACAAGACCGGCTCGACGATGACCAACGCGCCCATCGTGATCAAGGATGTCGTGATCGCGGGGATTTCGGGCGGTGAGTTCGGCGTGCGTGGCCGCGTGACGGCGTACGACGTGAACACCGGCAAGGAGCTGTGGCGGGCGTATTCGACCGGCCCCGATGCCGACGTGAAGATCGTGGGCGAGCCCAACTCCAACTACGCGTCGATGAAGGGGAAGGACCTGGGTGTGTCGACGTGGCAGGGGGACGAGTGGCAGCACGGCGGCGGGACGACGTGGGGCTGGTACTCCTACGATCCGACGCTGAACCTGCTCTACTACAGCTCGGGCAACCCGGGCACCTGGAACCCCGATCAGCGGCCCGGTGACAACAAGTGGTCGATGACCATCTTCGCGCGCAACCCGGACAACGGGGAGGCGAAGTGGGTGTACCAGATGACGCCGCACGACGAGTGGGATTATGACGGCGTCAACGAGAACGTCCTGGCCGACCTGACGATCGGCGGGAAGCCGGTGAAGGCGCTGGTGCATTTCGACCGCAACGGCTTCGGTTACACGCTCGATCGGACCACCGGCAAGGTGCTGGTGGCCGAGCCGTTCGGGCCGGTCAATTGGGCCTCGAAGATCGATCTGACGACGGGCGTCCCGGTTCGGAACGCACAGTTCGGGACCACCTCGAAGAAGAACACCGAGGGTATCTGTCCGGCCGCCATCGGCTTCAAGGATCAGCAGCCTTCCGCATTCTCTCCGCAGACCAAGCTCTTCTACGTCCCGACGAACAACATCTGCATGGATTACGAGGGCGTAGAGGTGAAGTACTCGGCCGGTCAGCCCTACGTCGGCGCGATCGTGCGGATGTTCCCTGGCCCGGGCGGCAACCGTGGCGCCTTCATCGCCTGGGATCCGACCATCGGGAAGATCAAGTGGTCGATCAAGGAGAACCTCGCGGCGTACGGCGGTGCCTTGGCCACGGCCTCAGGCATCGTCTTCTACGGCACGATGGAAGGTTGGCTCAAGGCAGTGGATGCCACGACCGGGACCGAGCTGTGGCGGTTCAAGTGCCCGTCGGGCATCATCGGCAATCCGATGACCTATCTCGGGCCGGACGGCAAGCAGTACGTCGCCGTGCTCTCGGGCATCGGCGGCTGGGCCGGGGCCGGCGTGGCCCTCGGCATCAGCCCGGAGGACCCGACCGCGGCACTCGGCGCGATCGGCGCGTTCTCCGACTACACCAGCATGAGCAACGCCGGCGGCACGCTGCTGGTGTTCGGGCTCTAGCAAGGCAGTGCAGGCGTAACAGTAGTCGCAGCATGCAGAACCGTAAGGCACCCGGTGCTGGAGCGAACGCGCTCCGGCACCGGGTGTAGCATCTTCACGACACTGAAGCCCTCCGTCCGCCGAAACCAGCAAGGAGCACGATGATTCCTCCTCGGGCCCAACTCGCGGCTGCCCTGTTCCTCGGAGCCGGGGCCGTCGCGCTCACGGCGAGCGCGCCACGGGCGCCCACCGAGCTCAGAGTTTGCGCCGACCCCTTCGACCTGCCGTTTTCGAACGATCAAGAAGAGGGCTTCGAGAACAAGATCGCGCACCTCGTCGCGCGCGACCTGAACGCGAGGGTGATCAACTACTGGTGGCCCAGCCGGCGCGGTGTCCTGCGGAACTCGATCCTCGGCGGATTTTGCGACGTGATGATCCAGGCGCCGGTCGGCCTCGACCCGGTCGCCACGACGCAGCCCTACTACCGCTCCACCTATTACTTCGTGTACCGCCCCGACCGCGGCCTCCGGATTCGCTCGCTCGACGACACGATCTTGAAGCACTTGAAGATCGGGGTGAACATCATCGGCTACGACTACACCAACACGCCGCCGGCCCACGCGCTCGGCGCGCGCGGCATCATCGGCCTGGTCGGCTTCGGCAACTTTCTCAACCCCGACCCCAAGGCCGACCACCCCGACGACATCATCAATGCCGTCGCGAAAGACTCCATCGACGTGGCGATCGTGTGGGGACCGCTGGCGGGCTACTGGGTCAAGCGCGCGGCCGTGCCGCTCACCATGGTCGCGCTGCCCGACTCGGACGCGGTCTCGAGCATGCCGTTCGCGTTCAGCATGGCGATGGCCGTGCGACATCGCGACAAGGAGCTCAAGGCACAGCTCGATTCGGTGATCGAGCGCCGTCGCAGCGAGATCACCGCGATTCTGCAGGAGTACGCCGTGCCGCTGCTCGCCCTCCACGCGCCGGCGACGGGACCCTCCGAGCACGGCACGCGATCCACGCCAAGCCCGGTGATCCGCGATACGGCGCGGGACAGCCTCCTGGTATCGGACTCGATCTACCAGGGGTGGAAGTGGTTCAACGTGTACTGCTTCCGCTGTCACGGTGAGGACGCCATGCACCCCATACTCCCCAGCGCTCCCGACCTGCGGTGGGTGTTGAGCAAGGAGGGGAAGGCGTACCCTCGCGACTCGTTCGAGTACACGGCACTGAACGGCCGCCCCGATAAGGGAATGCCGGCGTGGAAGGTGTTGCTCGACACGGCCGCTATCAAGGAGCTGTACCAGTACGTGAAAGCGCGTAGCGACGGATGGTTGAAGCCGGGACGGCCGCACCGCGAATCGGATCTCAAGAAGAGCCAGTGACCCGCGCGGTCGTGGGGGCGGCGCTGGCGAGCCTCGTGGCGGGAAGCACCGCCCCCGCCCCGGCCCAGCAGGCCCTCACCCGCGACCAGGTCCTCGCCGCCCTCGCCGTTGCCACGCCCCAGGCTCCGGCCGACCTCACCGGACGCGATCTCTCGGGCCTCGATCTCAGCGGCGTCGACTTCAAGCGGGCCAACCTGTCCCGCTGTCGCCTCGTGAAAACCGTCTTCGTCAAGGCGCAGCTCTTTTCGGCCACGCTCTCCGACGCGGTCGCCACGGAGGCGAACTTCACCGGCGCGAACCTCGATGCCTCCGTGATGTACCGCGTGGACATGCGCCGGGCGGTGCTGCGCGACGCCCGGCTGTTCGCCGTCATCGCGTACGACGCGGACTTCTCGGATGCGGACCTCACCCACGCGCGCATCATCTCCCCCATGAACAACGCCAAGTTCGCCCGCGCGAAGCTGACCAACGCGGACTTAGGCGCGGACCCAGCGAACCAGGGGATGGGCCTCATGCGCACCGACGCGAGTGGGGTCGATTTCACCGGCGCCGACCTTTCCGGCGCCAACCTGCGGAAGGCCCTCCTCGTGCGGGCCGATCTGACGGGCGCGGACCTGACCGATGCCGACGTGACGGGCACGGACCTGACGGGCGCGATCTTACGGAACATCCGCGGGCGCGATCGCCTGCGCGGGCTCGACAAGGCGCTCCACGTCGATCAGGCCATCTTCAACGATTGACCGGAAGGCGCCGATGAACGCTGCGATGCTGCGGGGACGCTACCTCGCCCTGCTCGGGCCGTTGTGCCTCGCGGCCGCCGTGCCGACCCACTCGCCTGACCCGCAGCTGTGGGTCAGCAACGAGCTGAGTAACACCCTCTCCGTCATCTCCCCCCGCAGCAACGGCGTCACGGCGACCATCCCGGTGGGCAAGCGCCCCCGCGGTCTGGCGGGGAGCCCCGATCGGCGTACCGTGTACGTGGCGCTCGGCCAGGACGACGCCGTCGGGGTGATCGACATCGCCCAGGCCAAGTTGACGAGGACGATCCCCGCCGGACGCGATCCGGAGCTGGTCGTGGTGAGCCCCGACGGCAAGACGCTGTACGTCTCGAACGAGGAGATCGCGCACGTCTCCGCCATCGATGTGGCGACCGGCCAGCTGAAGTTCTCCACGCCAGTGGGCGTCGAGCCGGAGGGGATCGCCCTCTCGCCCGATGGAGCGAAGCTGTACGTCACGGCGGAAACGAGCAACAACGTGAGCGTGCTCGACGCCAGGAACGGGCGTCTGCTGAAGACGATCCCCGTGGGCGAGAACCCCCGCACCGTGGCCGTCACACCCGACGGACGACGCGCGTACGTCACCGCCGAAGCCGGCGGCAACGTCACCGTCATCGACCTCGCCACCGACGTGGTACTCGCGCAATTCCCAATCCGCGACGGGAAGACCAAGCCGGTGCGGATCGCCTTCGCGCCGGACGGGCGTCTCGCCTACGTGACTGAAGGAGCGGCCGGTACGGTGAGCGTCATCGACCTAGCGCTGGCCAAGGTGATCGACACGATCCCCGTCGGGAAGCGCCCCTGGGGCATCGCGCTCTCGCCCGACGCCAAACACCTCTATACCGCCGACGGGCGCTCCAACCAGGTCTCGGTGATCGACACGGAAACACAGAAAGTCGTGGCTAGCATTCCGGTGGGCGAGCGGCCCAACGATCTGCTCTACATCCCCTAGCGAAGACTTCAGATCGCTGCTTGTGGCACCCTAGCCGAGCGGCAGGCGCGCCAGCCACCAGCCGGGCCGCCGCGCGCGCACCCAGCCATCTACACCCCACGTCCGACCCGCGCGGGTCGCAAGGATCACGATCAGGGTGGTAATCAGCATGTAATGGAATCCCTGCTGGGACGAGCCCTGCCACTGCACCGCGAGGGCGTAGTTCAGCACCAGGAAGAGCCCGACCCCCGATGCCAGAACCGTGAGGCAGCCGAACACCAACCCCAGCCCCACCGCCGCCTCCCCCAGCGCCGTGAGCTGCGCGAAGGGCGCGCTGTGCACGATCACGGTGTTCTGCAGGAAGTCCCGAAAAAACGCCACGGGATTTCCTTCGGCGTACTTCCCGACGAGCACCGGCATCACGTGCTGCCAGCGGTCCGAAGCGCTGGGAACAGGTAAAAATCCCCAGAGCAGAGTGACGGACAGCTTTGTGAACAGGGCCTTGGCGAACCACGCGCCGACGGCGATCCGGAGCACCGCCAGCCAGCGCTCGGGGGCGCGCATCGCGGGGGGGCCAGCGACACTCACATCCATCACCGCGTCGACCCCCTCGCAAGCATGCGGCGTTTCCCCGTGCTCGCGCGGCGCGACCCCGCGGAAGAGCCTACGGATTCGGCCAGCTGGACCAGACAGCGTTCATGGACGCCAAGTCGGTCGGGAACGGTGACTGTCGGATGCCGGCGTACACGGGGTTCATCACGGAGGCCGGCGGCGGACCAAAATGTCCGATGCCCAACGCGTGGCCGTTCTCGTGCAACGCAACTGTCTGGACGTCGACACCGGGCGGCGAAATGTTCGTGCCCCACGGGTTCCCGGCGCGGTCCCCGGTCGGGTTGCCGAAGTTGTCGTTGTAATACACTTCGCTGAACGCGGTGTCGAAGTAGTTGTCGCCGTTGATGTCGGTCGGCACGCCATGCGAAACGAATATGAACGACACCGTGAAGGCCAAAATGCCGCGCCCTCCGCCCGGGCCGCCGGCAGCTTCGAAGAAACCCCGGGGCCGCCAACCAGCTTCTACAATGTCCGCTTGGAACCGCGTGGCGGACGCTTCGTTGGGATCGCCAAAGCCCGGGAAGAAGCCGTCAAAGATGTCCGGGTCGGTAGCCGTCTCGCTCCGCTTGATGATCGTCACCTTCTTGAGTGGACTGGTGCCGTCCCACGTCGACAGGGCGGCGTCGATCGCTCCGGCCGTCTGGGCAGCCGAGAGACCGCTGGCCGTCACGCCGTGACTTGCGCGCACCAGATAGGTGATGTTGTCGCCGTCGGCGCGCCGCCGTGGGTCGTTGGGGACCGGGCGGAGACCATCCTGATGAATGCGAATGCTCGGCCTCCCCAGGCCGATCGTGAAGTAATCGATCCCTTCGATCGCGACATCTGAGCCTCGGGCCAGGAGTTCGGCGTTGATCGCTCGCACCTTTACTAGCACAGAGTCCTCGGCGGGCCCGGTCGCCGACGCTGAGAAGCTCGGGGCGCTGGGCGCTGCGCCGGGAGAAAGCGGTGCCTGCCGTTCGCAGGCGGAGGCGATTGCCACGAGGGCGAGGGCCCATGCGGGACGCGAGATGTGCTTCATGCGAGTACCTCAGTGCCGAAGACAGTGCGAAGGGTCATCCGATTCTGCCTCTGAGATACGCCCTGGTCGAGCGCGCGTCAACCCGCGGTCACTTCCCCACGCAGAAGCTCGCGAACACCCGATCCAGCACGTCGTCCGGGGTCACGGCACCGATCAGGTCGTCGAGCGCACCGACCGCGGCGTGCAGATGTGTCGCTGCCGCCGCCGCGTCCACGGCTTGAGCGCGCGCCGCGTCGAAGGCGTCGACCTCCGCGAGCGCCCGCTCGAGCGCGGCGCGGTGGCGCGCCCGGGTGATCACCGGCTCGACGTCGCCCAGCGCGAGCAGCCGGCCGAACGCCGCCTCGGCGAGCCGCGCGCGCAGGGTGTCGAGGCCCTCGCCCGTCATGACCGAAACAGCGAGGCGGTCCGAAGGTCGCGTGACGAGATCGATCTTCGTCACCACTTCGACGACCGGCGCACGGCACGCGGTCAGGAACCGCGCCGACTCGGGATCTCCCCCCTCGCATCCCGCGTCCCGGCAAAACAGGATCAAATCCGCCGCGCCGAGGTACTGTCGAGCGACTTCGATCCCGATCTGCTCCACACGGTCGTCACTGCGGCGCAGGCCCGCCGTGTCCACCAGTCGGAACGGGAACCCGGCGATCACCGTGTACGCCTCGATCGCATCGCGCGTCGTGCCCGGCACCTCGGTGACGATAGCCCGCTCGCGACCCAGCAGGGCGTTGAAGAGCGAGGACTTGCCGGCGTTGGGGCGGCCGGCGATCACCAGCAGCGCGCCCTCGCGCAGCCGCTCCCCCTCCGGCGCCGTCGCGAGTAGTCCGGCGAGGCGCTCCCGCACCGCACGCCACGCCGCCGCCACGCGCGCCGGGCTCACGGGGCCTTCGTCCTCTTCGGGAAAGTCGATGTCGTAGGCGATCAGCGCCTCGAGCTCGAGCAGCTCGGCGCGCAACTGCTCCAGCCGCCCGGACAGGCCACGGTCGAGCTGGCGCAGCGCCTGGCGGTGCTGCGCCGGTGACCCGGCGTCGATCAGGTCCGCGGTCGCCTCGGCCTGGAGCAGATCGAGCTTTCCGTTGAGCACCGCCCGACGGGTGAATTCCCCCGGACGTGCGGGTCGTGCCCCCGCCGCCACGAGGGCCGCCACGGCTTCGCCAGGAACCAGCAGGCCGCCGTGCGTCGAGAGCTCGACCAAGTCTTGACCCGTGTAGGAGCGGGGCGCGGGAAAGCACGCGACGAGCACGTCGTCCACCGGCTCGCCCGTCGCGGGGTGGACGAGCCGCGCGCGCAATGCGGCTCGGGGCCGCTCGGGTCGGAACGGTCGGACGCAGCGCAGCGCGACGTCGAACGCGCCCGCGCCCGACAACCGGATCAGCGCGACTGCGGACCGGCCCGGGGGCGTCGCCAGCGCGACGATGGGATCGCTCAGCACCCTTCCCCCCTTGCCTTCTCGCCTACGTGCGCCGCCCCTGTTCGCGCAGCCGCCGTCGGGCAATCAAATACTGCTGCGGGATGCTGAAGATGTTGCTCACCGCGTAGTACAGATTCAGGCCGGACGCGAACCGCAGCAACAGCAGCGTCATGAAAACCGGCATGAAGTACAACATCGTCTTCGTCTGCGGGTTCGGCGGCACGCCGATCTGCCCGACCTTGGACAGCACGAACATCGACAGCCCCATCACCACCGGAATGATGAAGTAGGGGTCGGCGCGCGACAGGTCCGGGAGCCACAGGAACGGCGCGCCACGGAACTCGATCGTGTTCGCGAACACGAAGAAGAGCGCGAACAACACCGGCATCGGAATCAGCATCGGGAGACCCCCGCCGAGCGGGTTGACGTTGTGCTCCTTGTACAGCCGCATCGTCTCGCGCTGCAGTCGCTCGGGATCGTTCTTGTAGCGCTCTTGGGTCTCCTTGAGCAGCGGCGCCACCGCCTGCATCCGGATGCTCGACTCCATCGCCTTCTGGTTCAGCGGCCACAGCAGCGCCCGCACGAGGATCCCGAAGATCACCAGCACCCAGCCGTACGCGAGCGACAGGCGGTCGTGCATCCAGATCAGGATGTTGACCACGAGGATCGACACCGGTTGGATGATGGGTCGGAAGATCCCGCCGTAGGGGTTGGCATCATCCAGGTCGTGGCCCAGACGCGCGAGCCGCCGGTACTCGAGCGGTCCCGCGTACAGCTCGTAGCGGAACTCTCCCGACGGCGGGACCGGCAGAGTCAGCGCGAGCGTCGTGCGCGTCGCCACCCCGGCCCGGCCGCTGAACAGCGACGAGGTGGTCACCGTGATCGGGCCCCCGACCGCGATACCGCCCCCGAACCGCGGTTGATTCTCCTCGAGCGCGAGCGCCGCCGTGAGGAAATACTTCGACTTGATGCCGGCCCACTCGAACGGCCCGTCCAGCAGCTTCACCACGCCGGGTTTGAGGGACTGGAACGCGGTGCTCTGCGTCTTCGCGGCCTTGGTGACCACCGCGAAGTGGCGGAAATCGTCCATGGTGTCCGCCTCGACCGAGCGCAGCCCGTCCCCCAGTCCGACCAGCAGGACGGCGCCCGCCGGTCCGAGGCCCGTGACATGAGCGCGCACCTGGAAGTGGTACTCGTCCGGGGAAAATTGGTAAGCGAGCGTCACCCGCGCGCCGCCGCGCTCGGCCGTGAACGTCAGGGGCGTGCTGTCGCGTTGCACCCGCAGCGCCGCCACACTCGGCGTGAAGCGCCAGTCGGCGAGCGAGATCGTGTCCGCGCCCAGCACGAGACAGTGGGCCAGGAGCGGCCGGCCGGGGGGGACGAGCTGCACCGGCTTGCCTGAGTCGCCTGGCGCAAACGACTTGTAGTCAAGGAGTTCCGCACTCAAGAGCTGCGCGCCAGCGGTGCTGAAGCCGAACCGCACGCGCGGCGAAACGACCCACACGGTTTCGGCCGCAGCGACGCGCGACGGACGCACTGCGGGACAGCCGGACTGGAGCGACGCGGTCGCAGCGACGGACTCCGGGGGAGCCGGGGCGGCGGGCGCGGTGTCCGACCGTGGCGTGGTGTCGCCGACCGCCCGACCGCCGGTCCGCCGGTCCGGCTTGGGAGGAAACAAGATGCTCGGCAGGATCAACACGATGAGCATCAGGATGAATGCAAGAAGGACGCGTCGTTCCACGAGACCTCTCGGCGCCTGTGCGCCTGTACGTCTATGCGCCTGTACGTCTAGTCCTTACGGCACCGGATCGTAGCCGCCCGGATGCAACGGGTGACAGCGGAGGATGCGTTTCATGCCGAGCCAGGTTCCTTTGAGCGCGCCGTAGCGCTCGACGGCCTCGAACGTGTAACGCGAGCACGACGGCGTGAACCGACACTGCGTGATCACCAGATGCGACAGCGACACCTGGTACCCGCGAATCAGTGCCATGACGGCGAGTCGCGGCCAGCGCCCGACGCTCATGTGATGCGCCTCACCACACCGCTCAGCTCGGCGCGCAGCACTGCGAACGGGGCGGCGTAGGCGACGCGCTTCGCGCGCACGACGAGGTCGACCGCGGGGAGCGATGCGAGCGCGTGGCGTCTGAGAATCTCCCGCACGCGGCGCCGCACGCGATTGCGGGCCACGGCAGTGAACTGGAAGCGGGGGACGACGATCGCGGTGCGCGGGTGGCCTGCTCGGTTCGGACGCCAGGCGAGATCGAGATGCGGAGTGCGCAAGCGGTGCCCTTGATCCCAGCAGGCCGTGAGCTCCGAGCCACGCGCGAGGCGCACGCGGCGCGGAAACCGCTCGCCCGTTAGCGACTCCTGTGCTTGGACGGCAGGCGGACGACGAGGCGTTTGCGCCCCTTCTTCCGCCGACGGGACAGGACCGCGCGGCCCCAGACTGTCTTCATCCGCGCGCGAAAACCATGTTTGTTGATGCGCCGCCGATTGCGCGGCCGGTACGACGGATGCATGGAGTCCTCTCGTGTGGCCGGGAAACGTACATCAATTTCGCGGGACCGGTCAAGGTTGACTTTTCCACATGCGACGCGTACTTTCGGGCCGCCCTTGCTGGACGTCCCACCTCTCGTTATTCGCGGATGGAGCAGTCTACTAAAGAAGCCTGGCGACGTCTCCTCGACGAAGCGCGGCGCGAGCTCCCCGACGCGACCGTGCGCACGTGGCTCGAGCCGGCGGTGCCGATTGCGCTCGACGACAATCGCCTGATCGTCGGCGCGCCGGATCAATTCGCAGTCGAGTGGAACGAGCAAAAACACGCCACCGTGTTGGCGCGCGCCGCGGAGCGCGTGTTCGGTCGTCCCACGGCGGTCGTCTTCCGGGTCCAGGAGGATCGTCAGCAGCGCCCGCAGATGGACTTCTTCGTCGCGCCGCGGGCCCCGGCAGAGGGCGCCCCGGGCGACAAGAGTGCCGTGCCGACGACACCGCTCAACGAGCGCTACACCTTCCAGACGTTCGTCATCGGGAAATCGAACGAGCTCGCGGCCGCCGCGGCGCACGCGGTGGGGGAGGCCCCGGGCAAGACCTACAACCCGCTGTTCATCTACGGGGCCACCGGGCTGGGCAAGACGCACCTGATGCAAGCCATCGCCCACGCCGTGCTCGGCAAGTTCCCCACGACGCGCGTGCACTACTTCGGCGCCGAGCAGTTCATCAACGAGGTCATCGAGTCGATTCACGCGCGCACGATGTCCGAGTTCCGGCGGCGCTACCGCAACGACGTAGACCTCTTCCTGGTTGACGACGTGCATTTCCTCGAAGGCAAGGAGATGACGCAGGAAGAATTCTTTCACACGTTCAACGCGCTGTTCGAGGGGCACAAGCAAATCGTGCTCACCTCCGACCGGCCGCCCAAGGAGATCCCGGGGCTCGAGGATCGGCTCATCTCACGCTTCGAGTGGGGGCTCGTGGCGGACATCGGGCACCCGGACCTGGAGCACCGGATCGCCATCCTGCGGAAGAAGGCGGAGCAGGACCACCTCGAGCTGACGATCCCGGATGACGTGCTGCGCTTCATCGCCGAGCACGTCCGCTCGAGCGTGCGGGAGCTGGAAGGGTGCATCATCAAGCTGCTGCTGTTCGCTTCGCTCAAGAATCGCGAGGTGACGATCGAGCTCGCCCGCGAGGCGCTCTCGGACAAGATTCGCCAGGGGGAGGACGCGTCGAGTTACGGCGCCCAGCCCACGCCGAGCATCGATCGCGTGCAGGAAGTGGTGGCGCGCCGCTGGGGTGTGACGCCGGAAGGGCTGCGCTCGAAGGCCCGCACCAAGACCCTGACCGTCCCACGGCAAGTCGCGATGTACCTCGCCCGCGACATGCTCGGCATGCAACTCGTGGAGATCGGGCAGGCGTTCGGGGGGCGGGACCATTCGACCGTGATCCACTCTGTGGACAAGGTGGAGCGCCAGCTAATGCGGGACCGCACGTTCAAGGAGCGCGTTGAAATGGCCCGCCAGGAGTTGTCCGCACTCTAGCCCACATGGGCCAGGACGGGTGTTGGAGCGTGTGGGAAGGGGCGCGGGAGGTGGGGAACCCGCCGGATACCAACACTCCCAACATTCGGGTCAGATGCAGACAATGCTGTTACCCTGGCGCGGGCTACACAAGTTAGCCCGATTCCCCAACATTTCCCCACACTCTACTATTACTACTAGTAGTTCTATCTTAGTACAGCAGTAGAGTCTTTACCCACAGAGCGCGAGGCGACAGGCCGGATGAAGTTCACGATCACGCGGGAGCAGTTGCAGGAAGGCTTGAGCGGTGTTGCCGCGGCGATCCCCGCCAAGACGACCTTGCCCGTCCTCGCCAACGTTCTCGTCGAGGCGACGAAGCAGGGAATCCGACTGTCCGGCACCGATCTCGACATCGCCGTGAGCACGACGGTACCGGCGGAGGTGGACGCGGACGGCGCCGTGACCCTGCCAGCCAAGAAGCTCGTGGACATCGCGCGCGAGCTGCCGTCCGGGCCGGTGCGCTTCACGGCCGCCGGCGAGGCACGCGTCGCTATCGAATGCGGCCGGTCGAAGTTCAAGCTGCTGGGGCTCCCGCGAGAGGAGTTTCCCTCCTTCCCCGCGGTGAAGTTCGACGGCGCCTGGACCGCGGAGGCGGGCGTCGTGCACAAGCTGGTCGGGCACGTCGCGTTCGCCGCGTCCACCGAGGAGAGCCGTCCGATTCTGAACGGCGTGCTGTGGGAGCTGCGCCCGGACCGCATGCGCATGGTCGCGACCAACGGCCATCGGCTGGCCAAGATGGATGTGCCGGCAAAGGGAGGCTCGACGGCGGACTTGATCGTTCCGCCCAAGGCGCTCGAGCAGATCCGGCGCCTGTTCGCCGCCGACGAGGCGATCGAGGTCGCCAAGAGCGACAATCACATCGGGTTCCGCGCCGGCGGCACGCTGGTGTTCTCGCGGCTGATCGAGGGACCGTACCCGAATTACGAGCAGGTGATTCCGCGTGAGAACGACAAAGCGGCGACGGTGGACAAGGCCGCGATGGCGGCGGCGCTGCGCCGCATGAGCGTGGTCGCGAGCGACCAGACCCACCGGATTCGGCTCGCCTTCGCGGGCGGCGCCGTCAAGTTCTCCGTCCAGACTCCCGACCTGGGAGAGGCGCAGGACGAGCTCCCGGTCACCTACGAGGGCGAGCCGCTCGAGATCGGCTTCAACGCCATGTACCTGCTGGAGATTCTCAAGTACATGCCGACCGACGAGGTCCGGCTCACCTTCAAGGCGCCCGAGCGCGCCTCGACGGTGGAGCCGGTCGGCTGGGATGACCCCGCCAGCTATATGGCGCTGGTGATGCCGCTGCGGTTGGTGGACTGACAGACGCCGACCGGCCAGCCGTGACACTGTCCTGTGTCGTGTCCACTGGAATCGGTGCCTCGATAGGCAGGGATTCCACCGGCGTCGGAGCGATCGCCGGCACCTGAAGCGTGTCGGTTTCCTCCGCGGGCGGGATGTCCACCTCCACGCCGCGGTAGCGCGCCAGGATCAGATCGCGCCGCGCCGTCATTCGGTCGGGCCGAAACATCGGGTTGGACGTCCGTGGGTGGGGCAGGGTGGCCGCCAGCGCGGCCGCCTGGCTCTCGTCGACCCGCGAGGCGGGCACGCCGAAGTAGGCGCGGCTTGCGGCGTCCGCGCCCCAGACGCCCGGCCCCCACTCGACGACGTTCAGGTAGAGCTCCAGAATCCGATCCTTGGAGAGGGCGCTCTCGAGGCGCAGCGCGGTCACCGCCTCCTTCACCTTCCGTAGTGGGTTGCGCGACGACGAGAGGTACAGGTTCTTCGCGAGCTGCTGGGTGATCGTGCTCGCGCCCCGCAACCGGTCACGGTGCCGCCACGCGGCGACGATCGTCCCCCGCCACCCCTTTGTCTGGTCGATGCCGACCGCGTCCGCGATCTCCGCGGGGTCGATGCCGTGGTGGGTGCGGAAGCGCGAGTCCTCGGCGATGATGACCATGCGCTGGAGCACCGGAGAGATATCTCGCAGGGCAGTCGGATGGACGGCGGGAAGGTTGGAAGACGATCCGGCCTGCCAACCTTCCGCCTCTCTCATCATCGCCGTCGCGCGCGGCCGGTGATCGCGCCACCATAGCGGTGGTGGCCACACGCCGAACAGCCACACCAACGCCAGCGCCGCCGTCCCTAGCGCCACGCGGCGTGCCTTCCTAGGTTTCGCGTCCGCCATGTCCCTCGATATCTCCACCCTGCGTCAGCGACTACAAGAGGCCCTCGGAGCGGAATTTATCGTCGGCGACCTGTTGGGCGAAGGTGGCTTCGCCGCAGTGTTTCGCGTCAGGGAGAAGCGGGCACGTCGCGACGTAGCGGTGAAAGTCGTGGACCTCGGGCTCACTCCTTCCCCGTCGCTGGCCACGCGCTTCGTGCGCGAAGCGCGCACCGTCGCCCGGCTCGAGCATCCGCACATCGTGCCGATCTACAAGGTCGGCGGCTACCAGAACGAGGTGCTGTACATCGTGATGCGGTGCGTCGACGGCCCGTCGCTGCGGCAGCTGCTCGAGAGGAAGAGGCGGCTCTCGGTGCGCAAGGCCGCCACTATCGGCCGGCAGGTCGCCGATGCCCTCGGCTACGCGCATCGCTACGGTGTCGTGCACCGGGATGTGAAGCCCGACAACATTCTGGTCGATACGGGCGGGCACGTCCTGGTCACCGACTTTGGGATCGCCAAGGCCGCGCAGCAGGCGTCCTCGCAGCTCACGACCGAGGGGATGGTGGTGGGGACGCCGCAATACATGAGCCCCGAACAGGCCACCGGAGAAAGCCTCGACGCCCGCTCGGACATCTATTCGCTCGGCATCCTGCTGTATCAGATGCTCACGGGCCTCGCGCCGTTCGACGGCGAGTCGGCGCAGTCCATCCTCATGAAGCAGGCCACGGCGAACCATGCGCCGATCGGGGATCACCGCGACGACGTGCCCGCAGCGCTCGTCGGCGTGGTCGACCGGATGCTCGCCAAGGATCCGGGAGAGCGCTTCCAGACCGCCGAGGAAGCGAGCCGGGCCCTCGTCGCGGCGGTTCCCGCGGCCTCTGGCGAGACGGTGCGGGTGCGCGGTGGCTCCCCCGTGATGGCGGTCAAGGCGCTCATCGGACTCGTCATCCTCGCCGGCGCCGCCCTGGTGGCGCTCACGCTGTTGGGCAAGCCAGCGCGGCTCGCGGTCAGCGCGCCGATTCCAGACGGCGTAGTGCGGGCGCTCCGTCGGCGGGGGGCGTTGACGACCGGGGACGTGGCCCAATTCGTGTTCGCTCCCGCGGGCGCGGAGGACACGACGTTCCTCGTGGTGGGGCGCCACAACGTGGCGATCGTCACGCCGCACCGCGTGCGCTCCTACCCGCGGGACGGCGTGCGCGCGAGGTATGGCGCCCACGTCAGCCGGGGGCTGCAATTTCGCTTGGTGCTGCTGCTACCGCAGTCGCAGCGGGACACGGTGTTTCGGGGGCTCTCGTTCCGCGACCTGTCCGAACTGGTGTGGCGTCTCGAGCGGCTGCTGGGGACATCCCTCGGCGGTAGCTAGCGCGTCAAGCGCCGCGTGGACACACCGTACAGGCTCAGGGCGTCGACGCGACGGAGGTCACCGGGTGCCGTGGCGACGGCGCCGATCAAGTCGTCCGCGCCAACTGAGAGACCCAACGCGAACCCCGCGCGCCTCAGGGTACGGTCCGTATCGACGCGCAACAGGAGCCGGAGCGGCCACGCGGTCCGCTCGCGCAGCCCCATGCGCGCTCCAAACGCGTACCCCGCCACGCCGTCCGACATGATCCGCACATCGGCCGAAATCGCCCCGCTCACTCCCGCCATGCCCACCACGCCTCCCACCCCTCCCAACCCCCCCGCGCCCGGCAGCCGCAGCGTCGCCCCTGCAGTGTACGTGACAGGCTGGGTGGAGTCGCGCACTATCGGGCGGCCGATGTTGGCTATGACCCCACCGATAGTGAGCGCGGGGGCGAGATCGTACACCACCCCAACGTCCCACCCCTTGCTGGACGATGCTCCGCGATACAGCGTCGCGGCGCCGCCCGCGGCCAGGCGGCGCGCGCCGCCTGCGAACCCCAAGCGGTACGTGTGCCCGCGGACACCGCCGTCGAACAGATCTCGCTGATAGCCCAACGAGAAGCCGCGCGAGTTGAAGCCGGCCGTCAACTGGCGCAGGCGTCCGCCCGGCCCCGGCTCGCCGACCGTCACGTCGAGATGGATTGAGGCTTCCTTGATTCGACCAAGCCCGCCGGGGTTGACCCACAGCGCGCGGGCGTCGGTCACGTCGGTCGGATAAAGGTAGCGAGTGGCGCGATTGGAGGCGACCTGCGCGCTGGCAGCGGAGAGGAGCAGCGGCAGCAGCAGCAGGCTCAGTCCGCTCGACCGCCTCACCGTCTCACCGCCCTTCACTACGGCTGCACCGCCACGGTCGTGTGGGTTAGCTGGACCACCGGGATGGCGATTCCCTGCACCGGCAGGCGCACCGTCAGCGCCGCAGAGTCACGGGATTCCCCGCCGAGGTAACGTCCATCGACGGCAATGAAGGAGACGGCCGTCGAGCTGCCGGACCCCGCCAGCTCGAACGGCTGGCCGCCGTTTTGCCCGGCACCCGCGACTTGGTAGGTCGAGCTCGCCTCGAGGCGGACGCTGTGCGCGACAGCGTAGTCTTCCCCCGCCGCGGCGGCGGAGCGGACGATGGCCCGCCGCGAGACCTCGGAGCTGGCCCCTTTCTGGGTCGCCTCGACCGTATCGGTCCAAGCGGCGCCGGGCTTCAATCCATCACGCGGAATGCGTGGTAGGAAGTCTCGGAAGCCCGCGAGCAGTTGGACGAGCGACTGCGCCAGCACGCTGTCGGACGGCACGGCGTTCACGAACTCGCCGCGTGGTAACAGGCGGCCGCTGAAGACCAGCTTGCGAGCCTTACTCACGTTCTCGGCCACTGGGGGCGGCGTCCCGGAATCGGGGACGATCGAGTCCACGGTGAACGTCGCCGGGTAGCCGACCGAGTCGGCAGGCCCCGCGATGGTCGCGGTAACGTAGATGCGCGCGCCCAGGTCCTGGGCCTGTGGCCGCTCCGCCTGTCCCTGCTGGATGTGCAGCCGGCGATGGACCACATAGCGCAGCGCGCTCGGCCCGTAGTGGATCACGTCGGAGCGTCGGCCCGCCGGTTGGGCTATCGGCTGGACCGGCGCCGCAGCCGGTGCCGCGGGAGGGGGTGCGACGGGCGCCGGTGTGGACCCGCCCGCGCCGGTTCGCGAGGCGCAGGCCGCGGCGAGTGCCGCTCCTGTCACCAGCAGCCGACGTGTCATGTGGCCTTCCTATGGGCGGTCGGACGTGGAGGCGCGTTCGGCTTTGGTCCGGCCGAAAATGGCGACCATCTCGGCTCCCTCGCTCGAGACACGCAACAGCTTCCAGCCGCGCTTCCGCATGTCGGCGCGCCAGCCGATCAGCTTCTCCCACTCGTGCGTGGTCGTGCGGAACACCCGCAGGTCCGCAACCTGCTCCCATTGAGGGGGGTACGGCTTCGACGGCAACGTCATGGAGAGGCGGGCGGTAGGGCCATAAGCCGAGTTCTGTTTACCCGCTGTTTGCGGACAGATGGTCATCTCTCTGGGATGGCTGTCGCCAGCCACCTCACGCGGCCTACCCGCAGCTCAGACGACCCGGGCCGGGTCTCGCTGCTTACTTGGCCTTGCTCCGACTGGGGGTTACCGTGCCGTGCCTGTTGCCAGGCCCGCGGTGGGCTCTTACCCCACCTTTTCACCCTTACCCTTGGATAAAGGGCGGTCTGTTTTCTGTGGCCCGTTCCGTCGCCTTACGGCGCCCAGGTGTTACCTGGCAGTCTGCCCTGTGGAGCTCGGACTTTCCTCAGCGCGCCACTACGCCCGGCGCACCGCGACCATCACGCCCTACCGCCACCCGGAGGAAAGGTATCGGCTTCGCAAGGGTGGGGGCAAGCCTCAACGTGCCAGGCGCCGCACCAGCCGCACCAGACTGTCGCCCGGGAGTCGAGGCCCTGGGCCCCTCGCGCCCCCCGGGGCTCCGGAGCCGCGTGCTTCGCCGGCGAGCCAGAAGCCATCGTTATCCTCGAAGACGGTGCGCTTCAAACCGGTCCAGTCGCGCGTCCGGAGGAGCGCCGGCGCAAGCTGCACCGCGTGTACGCCGTTCATCCCCCGCGCGCGGAGCAACGCGAGCACCTCACGCGTCTTGGCCTCGGGCGTGAGCAGTAGCAGCGGGCGGTCCGGGAGCGCGAAACCGCGCAGCAGGCCGAGCGTGAACCAGTCGCCCGGCGCCTGGGGCAGCCGGAAGGCGAAGTACAGATCGCGCCGCTGCCGCAGGACGCGATCGCGCAGCGTGCTGGCCCGCTCGGCCACGTCGTCCTGCAGCGCCCGATAATAGAGCGGCAGCAGTCCCGCCTCCCGCAGCGTGGAGTAGCGCGCCGCGTACGGCAGCGAGTCGAGCACGCCGCGGCGCCCCAGCCGGACGAGGGCACGGTGCCACGCGCCATCGCAGAAGTCTTGGCCCATGCCGTAGCTGCGCCCCCGAGCGCGCGCGTCGCGCAGCGGGTCCCCGAGATCGAGACCCAGCGCGATGACGAGGGTCCGCTGTTCCGCGGCGAGCCGGCCCAGCGCCGCATACGCCGGGGCGAAGCCGGCGGCCCAAAGCGTCGTGTCGAGTGCGCACGGCGCCGGGAGCGCCTCACCCCGGGGTCCGCGCGATGAGTCGCCCGGCGGGAGGCGCGCGGCGGCATAGTCGAATGCCGGCATCCACGCTACGCTGGTGGGTCCGAGCCGCTTCACCGCATCGCTCCAGGCGCGTCGTACGGCGTCGCGCTCCCACCAGCGCGCGTGCGCCGAGTCGCCCCCTTCGGGATAGGCATCGCCCGTGAGCAAGTTGAAGCCGCCGACGTCGAGGAACGTCACCAGCGAGTCGAGCGTGGCGGACGGCCTCGGGACGCGCTGCTCCTCGCGCGTCGCCAGGAGGGGCGTCCACAGTACGCGCAGCCCCTGCTGGCGCAGCCAATCGGGGACGTTGGTGGCGCGCGCGAGCTTTGCGTCCGGGACCAGCGGCAGCCCGGTCGCGTCGGTTCCAGTGGGCGGCGCCAACCGCGGAGGCTGGAGCTCCACGGGCAGGGGGGCCTCCTCAAACGACAGCGCTGAGCCGCGGCGCGCCGGCGGCACGTGCGCCCACTCCGCGGGGCGGCGCGTCCAGCGCGCCACAGCCGCCAGGAAACCGTACGTATCGACGAGCGCGTCCGCGGCGAGGAGCGGCGTCGTCGACGGCCGGTATTGCGGCCCGAGGGCACCGAGGGCGTGGCGACTGATCACGACTACCAGTCCCTCCCCCACGCGCGCGGCGGCAGCGATGCCGGCGTCCGGGCGCTCCGCCGGCTCCCGCGGCGCCCGGACGAAGGCGTGATGGCTCGTGAGCGCGAGCAACTGAGTCGGCTCGCGTGCCACCACGACGTGGTTGCGATCGAGCGGAAACGGCTCGTACACGGAACCGAGCGGCTCGTCGCCCACGGGGCGGGCGACCGCCCACGGTTGTGGCCGCCCGGTCGTCACGGTGCGGGTCGTCGTGTCTTCGAGCACCCGGTCGCCAATCGAGATCCCGGTCCCCTCGTACTCGAGCCAGCGGTTCGCGGTCCAGCGGTCGAGGTAGCCTTCGCCGTCGCCGTCGTAGCCGAGCACGACGACGCCTCCGCCCCGCACCCACTCGGCCAGCAGCGCCACATCGCCGGCGGTGAGGGCGTCCGACGGCGCCTCGGGCTCTCGCCCCAACAGAAACACGAGCGTGCGGTATTGCCCCAGGTCGGCCCGCGTGAGGTGTGGATAGAAGCGTCGGTAGCGCACCGTGTAGCCCGCGTCCTTCCAGGGCCGGGCGGTCCCGTTCAGCGCGACCGGGTCTGACAACGCCAGGTCGAGCAGCAGCAGGCGTCGCGCCTGGGGTTGGCAGCCGCCGAACAGTGCCGCGGCGATCAGCCACACGTGCTTCATCGTGGCGCTAATTCTAACGCGGGGGCCGACTGGTTCGGGGGGCCGTGTCACTTGCGCCGTGCGCACCGGAAACCCGTCTTCCAAACCGCTTGCCGATCCTCGGGGAACCAGCTGCGAGCGGGGATCGCCGCATTCCTGGGCGGCGTGTCGAAGGCGCCTCCCTTGATCGCGTGGAGAACCTGCCCGCTCGACGCCAGGGTCTCCGCCGCAACCCACTCCCACGCGTTGCCGATCAGGTCCAGGGCGCCGACCCCCGACCGCCCGAGAGGGAACGAGCCAACCGGCTTGAAGCTGTCGGTTGCCGCCGCCGCGTTGGCGCGGCCGGGCTCCCAGGAGTTGCCCCAGGGGTACGCCGTCCCGCTTGGGCCCCCGGCGGCCGCTTCCCACTCCGCTTCCGTGGGAAGCCGTGCCGCGGCGTCGCGCCACTGGCAGAACGCTTGCGCCTCCGCCCAGAGGACGCCGGTGACCGGCCAGTTCGCGGCCGGTTGCTCCGTCCATGGCGCTGCGGCATGGGTGGCGGCGAGGAACGGCGCGTAGGCGCCTACCGTGACCTCCGTCGAGTCGATGTAAAAGGAGTCGAGCGGCACGACCGTCGCCGGGCGGCCCGGGCCGGCACTCACCCGATACGCATTGCCGGGCACGAGGACCATCCCGGCCGAGGGCCGCGGGGCGACCGTCGGATGACGGGTCGCCACCCAGATCGCGATGCCGGCAGCGCCGACGAGGAGGGCGGCCCCCGTGATCTTGACCCAGCGAGGCCGCGGCACCGGCCGATCGGCGGTGGGGCGGGTCAGCATGTCCACGAAGACCCGAGCGGTGGGGGGCCGGTCGGCGGGCAGCTTGGCCAGTCCCGCGCCCAGCGCCCGCTCGATGTGGGCGGGCAGATTGGGCCGGACCGTGTGGATCGGGCGGGGGGAATCGGTCAACACCCGAGCGACCACCGCTTGGACGCTCGGGCCTGTGAATGGTGGCTCGCCGGCCAGCATTTCGTACAGCACTGCGGCCAGCCCGTAGACGTCGGAGCGCGCGTCGATCCGCTTCTCCCCGCTCGCCTGCTCGGGGCTCATGTACTCGGCCGTGCCGACGGTGATGCCCGTGCCCGTGATGGACGTGCCGTCCGTGGTGGCGCCGCTCTCAGCCACCACCTTCGCGATCCCGAAGTCGCTCACCACGGCGTGCCCGCGGGACAGCAGGATATTGCCCGGCTTGATGTCGCGGTGAATCACCCCGGTCTCGTGTGCGTACTGGAGGGCATCGCCCACTTCCGCGGTGATCCTGATCGCTTCTTCAACGGGGAGCGGCCCGTCGCGCGTCAGCCGGTCCTTCAGCGACTCCCCCTCCACGTACTCCATCGCGTAGAACAGCAGCCCGTCCGCCTCGTCGGCTTCGAACAACGGCACGATGTGGGGGTGGGAGAGCTGGGCAGCGAACAGCACCTCACGCTGGAACCGCCCGCTGCCGAGATAGGAGCGAGTGGTGGGCGGGAGCACCTTGATCGCCACCCGCCGGCCGAGCTTCACGTCGGCGGCGAGGTAAACCGTCGCCATGCCGCCCCGGCCCAGCTCGCGCACCATGGTGTAGCGGCCCGCGAGAGCGTGGGCCAGGCGGTCGAACAGCGGGTCGGAGGACACGGGTGACTCTAAGTGGCTAGCACAATGCCACTTGAGTCACCCGGTGGCAAGCAGTTTGGACTACTCGAGCGCGCCTGAGCAGCACATGTCGCCACACACGCCCCAGGCAAACACGCTCCCCCGCAGGAAGCGGGCGATGGCGTGTCCCCAGGGAGAGTGGCCGTGGACCCCCGCGTGGCCCTTCAGCCAAGCTTTCATATAGGCACTGGCGGGCTGCCCATTGTTGGGGACGAACCATGACTGGCCCACGGAATCCGGGATTCCCGTCACCAACCAGTACGCCACGCTATCGCCCATGAACGGGGAGACCGTCACTTTTGTGGCGGTCCGCACTCGCGCCAGGACGCAGGTCTTTCCACTCGCCAATTGGCCTCGCACGTTTGGGGAATAGGCGTTCGTCTCCGGTTCGATCCAACTGGCGGTGCCCGTCCCGAGCGTATGATGCACGTAGTCCACGTTCGCTGCATCCGCCGCTCCTAGCACGGGGTCGTATTCCAACCCTTGGAGCTGGGCGAGGGTAGGTTGGCTGTCGAAACACGGCGCCGGTGGCGGTGGTGCCGCCTCCGGCCGCTGGCACGAGTATCCGATCGCGGGCACGCCGAGGAACGGGACCAGCTTCCAAATCGATCTGGTGCGCACGCGCATAACGCCTCCTTTGGAAGACGCCCTTACTGCGCCGGCTGCATGATTTGCCGCATTCGTCCCACTGTGCCTTGGAGCGCCGGCTCGGCGCCGGACCAGAGGGCCACCACCGCGCTCCCCCAGCGCCGCGCTGCGGCGGCCTCGCCTCGAGCGGCGGCGAGACTGGCGCGCAGCGCCATCATGCGGATCAGGCCCCCGGTAAGAGGCACATAGTCGAGGAGCGCCGAGTAGACACGCGCCAGATTCTCGAGCGTGCCGTCGAGGTAGCGTTCCGCTCTCGCGGTGTCGCCCAGGGCGACCAATGTCCGAGCCTTGAGGTACGCGTACTCGTGTGACGACGCCGCTGTATCGAGGTGCGCCCGCACGAACGCCGTGTCGCCGTGCGCCAGTGCCCATTGCGTCTCCATGGTCGCGTCGGGCCCCGGAGGTGTCGACCGATGAGCTGGTCGCAGCCCCATCTCGTCGAACACGAGCTCGGCCGGGAGATCGAGCAGCGCGCTGCGCGCAGAGGCACGTCCTCCGGGAGGCAGGGTGTGGAGCAGGTCGTCTACGCGGCGCTCCAGGGCCTGAATGCTCTCGCGCGGCGCCGCCACCGCCGCATAGGCAAGGAGTCGGAGGCCCGTCATGCCCGCCGCGAGGGGGAGTCTGACCGGGTCGTTGTCGGCGCTGCTGGGGAGCCAGGACGTGTCTTCGACCGCGACCAGTCGCGCGGCCAACGCGGGTCGTCCGAGCAGGACGGCAACTCCGGCGACCCCCGAGGTCGGTGCCCGGATCGTGCGCAAGAGCGAATCCCCTGTTCGACGCGCCGCCTCGAATTCTCCCCCCTTGACGAGCAGCCGCACGATCGTGACCGCGTCGTGCACTCGCTCGGCAGGCCGTTGCTCGAGCCGCCGGGCGGCCGCCATTTCACTGACGGCGGTGCGCGGTTCTCCCACGATAGCTGAGACTTTCCCAATCACCTCGAGCGCATACGAGAGCGCCCGGTGTGCCACCGGATCCTGAGGAAACGCTTCCACCCAGGCAGTGGTGACGTCGACGAGGGTCTGGCGATTCCTCGCCAGCGCCAGAGCGTGGGTCGTCGGCCGGTGGCCGCCCCGGGCCATGACAGCGCCCGAGGCGGGGTAGAACGCCACCGTGTCGGAGTCGAGCTCCGGGAATGCGTAGTACGGCAGTGTGTCGAGCCGACCCGCCCGCCACCAGAACTCCTCCGCCAGCAGGAGGCGCGCCATTCGCTCTCTGGCACGAGTTCCGAAGGCGAAGTTGAACGATGGGGCGAGGAGCAGCGCCTTGCGGTACGCCAGCGCCGCCGTGTGCCAGCTCCCCCGGAACACGAAGCGCGTACTGTCCGCGGGATCTCGGATCACTACCGGGTCCTCGGCGTTGCACTGCGCGAGCCCGTACCAGCCGTCGAAGTTCACTGAATCCTGCTGCAGCACCTCCCGGTAGCGGTTGCATGCGTCCGGCCAGCGCCGTTCGAACATCGCCTGCTGGGCGAGCAGTAGGGGTCGCTCCGTGGCGCCGAGTTGCTCGAGCAAGCCGCCGGTCCGACGGGCGATCGCCGCGCGGTCGCGCATCGCCTCCGGTGTGGAATCGGCCGCCCACAGGAGCACCTGTCCGAGCGATGCATACGCGCGTGCAAAGTCTGAGTCCGCCGCGATCGCCGAGCGCAGGTGCCGCGTGGCGCCCGCGAGATCCCAGGTCCGAATGGACCGCGCCCCCTGGGTGTAGGCGCGCAGGGCGGTGATCGAATGGGTCTGCTCGGCCCCCCTGCCACCGCTGAAGGCCCCGGGATCGGCGGCGAGCAGGGAGTCGGCGAGCGCGTCGAACGCGGTGCCCGCATGGGTGCTGTTCGCCGCAACCCGGGCCTTCGCCTCGCGCAGCGGCGGGCCGCCGCGCGCCGCATCGTAGACGCCCACCGTGAGGCGCAGCGTGTCGGCCGAGCTCCACAGTTGCCCCATCACCAGCCGCCCGGCCCCAAGCTCGCGTGCGATGGCGAGCCCCGTGCCGAAGCCGATCCGGAACGGCGCCCGCGCGCCGCGACGCTCGAGCGCATCGTAGGTCCGCGTCCTGTCGGCGAGCCGCACGTCGCTCCAGCGGCCGAACGACTCGCTCAAGTATTCGGCGCAGTCCGCTCCGTCCAGCAGCGGCGACCGGCTCCCCTCGCGATGTACAAACGGCAGGATCACGTAACGAGCGGTGTCGAGCGCGGGGCGCGCCAGGCGGCAGGGGGGCAGGGAGCCATCGGGACACTGCGCGCTCACCCGGAGCGGCGAACCCGCGGCCAGCAGCGCTGCGAGGACGAGCAACCGGCGGCGTGGTCTCATTCCATCCCGACCCCCTCCGCGAACGGCCGCAGTGCGCTCGCCATCTCCCCCGCCGTCTGCCACCGCTCCTCGCGCTGCTTCGCGAGCGCGCGCGCCAGCACGGGCGAGAGCGCCTTGGGGACGTCGCGTCGCAGGCTGCGGATGTCCGGTGGCTTCTGGTGCTGGTGCATGTCGAGTACCGCGGCGGCGCTGACCGACGAAAACGGCGGCCGGCCCGCCATGGCCTCGAACAGCACCACGCCGAGCGAATAGAGATCCGTGCGGCCGTCCACGTCCGGAACTCCCGCCGCCTGCTCGGGGCTCATGTACTCCTCGGTGCCCACGACGAATCCGCTGCGCGTCACGCGGTCTTCACCCGAGGTCGCGATCGCGCGCGCGATGCCGAGGTCGACCAGTATCGCGCCCTCGGGGGACAGCACGATGTTGTCGGGCTTGATGTCGCGGTGCGCGATGCCGTGTTGATGGGCGTGCTGGAGTGCGTCGAGCGCCTCGCAAGCGACGCGGCACGCTTGGTCGACCGGGAGCCGCTGCTCGCGGCGCAGCACCTGGCGCAGGGTCTCCCCGGGGAGGTACGGCATCGCGAACCACAGGAGGTAGTCGGTCTCGCCCGAATCCAGCAGGCGCGCGATGTGTGGATGGTTGAGCTGCGAGGCGTAGCGGATCTCGCGCAGGAACCGGTCGGCGGCCACCGACACCGCCAGCTCCGGATGGAGCACCTTGATCGCCACCCTCTGACCGGCCTGGTCGTAGGCGCCGAAGATGGACGCGTTGCCGCCCCGCCCGACCGCGGTGATCACGGTGTAGCGGTCACCCAGCGCCTTGCGCACCCGCTCGATCAGGTCGCGGCTCGGCATGGCTCACTCCCCGTCCTACCAGCGTGCCGCGGGCGCTCCGCACGCGGCGCCCCCTGGCGAAACTCAACAATAGGGTCCCCTGCGGAGCGGTGCCAGGCGGTCCGGAAGTCGAGCGGCGGCGACGCTTCCACCGATGATCGGCCGGCGCAGTCAGGCGCGCGTCAAGCCCATTTCAGTAGACAGAGCTAGGATAGGACGCACCATGCCGAAGATCGAAGCCGTCCAGGGCGACATTACGCAGCAGCCGGTCGACGCGATCGTCAACGCGGCCAACTCGAGCCTGCTCGGCGGGGGCGGCGTGGACGGCGCGATTCATCGCGCCGCCGGGCCGGAATTGCTGGAGGAGTGTCGGCGGATCGGCGGCTGCCCCACCGGCGAGGCACGTATCACCCAAGGCTACCGGCTGCTCGCCCAGCACGTGATCCACACGGTGGGCCCGGTGTGGAGCGGGGGCAAGCGGCGCGAGCCGCAGCTATTACGCGGGTGCTACCGCAACTCACTCCGGCTCGCGGCCGATCACGCCCTTCGCTCGATCGCGTTCCCGTCCATCAGCACGGGGGCGTATCGCTACCCGATCGAGCAGGCGGCGTGCATCGCGGTGGAGACGGTGCGACAGCAGCTCGAGCAGCCGACGTCGATCGAGCTGGTGCGGTTCGTGTGCTTCAGCGGCGGGGACTTGGAGGTGTATCGGCAGGCCTTGGGGTGACCCGTTCGAGCCCGGCCCGCGCGGCGGCGACGTAACGGGCGAACGTCGAGTCGCCGCCCGCGCCAACGGCCACCACGAACCGATACGCGACGATGGCGCCCGGTCGGTCGCCGTGAGCCTCGGCGGCGCGGGCCCGCTGCATCACCTTCTCGAGCGTGGCCTGGTCGCGGTACGGGAACCCGGGATCGCGCTGCGAGTGGCTGACGAAGCGCCGAAACGAGAGCGCGCCCCCCACGGCGAGCACGAGGGCCACCAGGGTGAGGACCAGCGCCACACGCCGCGGCGGCTGCGTCACCTTCCCTCCACGTTGACATGCGGTTGAGGTCTCGAGCGCCGGTCGACGCCCGTGGACACGCGAGCCGGCGCAGCTTGACCCGACGTTGATGACGTCACGCTATCGTCTGCCTGCATGGTGACCGTCTGCACCGTCCTCCCCCCGCCGGAGCGCCCGCGTGTCGACGCCGTGGGCGACGGCTGCTTCACGACGCTCCACGCCGACTCCCTGCGGGACGCGCTGCACACCGCCCGCCGGAAGCGCGTGGATGCCCTCGTCCTGTCGGTGCATCGGTGCCGCGGGGAGGAGTTGCCGGTCGTCGCCCGCTTCGTGCGCGAGTTTCCCGCCATCCCCGCCGTCGCCCTCGTCTCGCACCACGATCGCGAAGTCACCGAGACGCTGCTGCGGCTCGGCGCCACCGGGGTGCGCACCGCGGTCGACTGCACCGAGGCCGCCGGCTGGCGGCGGCTGCGCGATCTGCTCGCCCACCCGGCGTCCCCGGTGGCGGCGCGAATCCTGGCGCGCGTGATCCCGGTGCTCGAGGACGCGCCCGGGGATGTCCGCGTGTTCTTCGACGCCCTGGCACGCCTCGCACCGGTGCTGAGCACGGTGCGCGGCCTCGCGCGCCACCTGCGCATCTGCCCCAGCACGCTGATGTCGCGCTTCTACCGGACGAGCCTGCCCTCTCCCAAGACCTACCTCGCCGGGATGCGCCTGTTGCACGCCGCCTATCTCTTCCTCAACCCCGGGCTCTCGGTCTCGGACGTCGCGTACCGGCTTGACTACTCGTCGCCGCAGAGCTTCGGCAGGCACTTGAAAGCCATGCTGGGCGTCACCGCGGGCGAGTTCCGCAGCCGCTTCCCCTTCGACGTCTCGCTGGAGCGCTACGTGGACCTGCTCATCACCCCGTACCGGGAGACCCTGCGCGCTTTTCACCCCCTCAACGCGGGGATCTGGGACCAAGGACCCGAGGCCGCTCGCGTGTCCCGGGCGGGGTGATCAGTCCGCCGCCGCGCGCGTGACGGGGGGCTCCCGTGTCGTCTCCTCCCGCCTGAGGACCGAGAAGCGAGCGATGCTGGCCCGCAACCGCTCGGCGAGTTGGGCCAGCTGTTGCGACGTCGCCGTCAGGTCGCCCATCGAGGTGATCTGGGTCTGGGTGGCGGCCGCGGCGCCGTCGGCGCTCTGTGAGGAGCCGCTCGAGATGGCCGCGACCTGCTGCAGCGACTGCGCCAGTTCGGCGAGCCGCTGCGCCTGGCCGCGCGACACCTCGGCCGTGGCGTTCACGAGGTCCCCCACGAGCTCGATCCCCTGGTGCAGCTCCTGGAGGGCGCCGTCCGCCTCGGCCGCGACGGCTCCGATGTCGCGCACTTGCGCCTCCCCCGACTGCATCGCCCGCGCAGCCGCGTCGATCCCGGCGCGGAGTTCCGAGACGAGCTCGGCGACCTCCCGCGCCGACTTCCCCGCCTCCGCCGCGAGCGAGCGGACCTCGTCCGCGACCACCGCGAACCCCTCGCCGTGCTCCTCGGCGCGAGCCGCCTCGATGGCGGCGTTGAGCGCCAGCAAGTGCGTCTGCCGCGCGATCCGGGCGATGGTCTGCGCGAACCCGCCGATCCGCTCCGACATCCCGGACAGCCCGGCCACCGTGGACGCCGTGGCACGCACTTCGTCGCCGACCGCGCGCAGCGTCTGGCTGGCCCGCGCCACCCGCTCCCGTCCGCGCTGCGCGGCAGCCACGAGCCGCGCCGCGTCCACTTGCATCAGCTCGGCCCGGACCCGCAGCGACTCCGCCTGGTCGGCCGCCTTGGCGCTTTCGCCCCGCGCCGCTTCCGCCAGCTCCCGCTGCTTGGCGAGGTCGCGCGCGAGCTTTTGCGCGGTGTGCGTCACCGTCTCGGACGTGGCGTGCAGCTGCTCCGCTGACGCGGCGAGCTGCTCCGAAAACGCCGCTACCTCATCCGCCTCACGCTGCACCGTCGAGATGGTCGTGCCGATTTCCTCGAGCATGCGGTTGAAGCTCTTCTCGAGAAAGCCCAGCTCATCCGACTCCTCCGCCGCGGCGCGTACCGCGAGGTAGCCGCGCTCCGCCTCGCCCATCACGTCCCGCGTCTGGCGAATCCGTTGGATGAGAACCGCCGGGATCTGCTTCAGCGCCCACGCCACGGTGATGAATCCCACCGTCTCCAGCCCCGCTGCGGTGAGGCCGCCGCTGTCGCCGTACAACATGTCATGGAGGTAGCTCGCCCCCAGGTAGGCCAGCGCCGCGGTCAGCACGAGAAAGTTGCCGACGGTGTGCCCTTGGTCGAACGCGTAGGGCAGGACAGCGATCAGGAACGCCACGACGAAGCCGCCGTGCCCGAACCACACCACGAGCACCGCCACGAGCAGCACATCCAGCAACGCCAGCGCGTAGATGAGCCACCAGCGATACCACCCACGCTCGTTGATGATGCCCAGCAGGGCGTTGAGGATGAGGCCGCCCCCCGCCAGCAACACCATCGTTCCCGGCCGCGCGTGCACCACCCCAAACCCCCACCCGATGATCCCCAATGCGAGTCCGAAGCCCACGAGCCACCAGCGACGGCGCAGGCTGCGCGCGATCGTCTCGAGGTCCTTGAGCCGCTGCTCGAGTCCCGCGGCGTCGTCCTTCCAGCCGCGCATGCGCGAGGCGAGCGAGCCCTGACCTGGCCGGGTGCTGGAGAATGTCACGAGCAACATCTTACATCAGTGGTGAGAGGAGGGGGAGAACGCGGGGCGTGCAGCGGCAGGCGTAGCGCTCAGGGGGCCTGTGAGAGCAGACCGACGAGCTGAAGCAGCGCCGTCACGGGAGCCCGAGCTGGGTGGCGGTCACCAAGACCTGCACCTGGTGGCCGGCCTGCTCTAGTGCAGTGCGCCCCCCCTCCTCTCGATCCACCACGGCGAGCACACCGAACACACGCCCACCCTCGTGCTCGACCGCCCGAATTGCCTCCAACGCCGACTGGCCGGTGGTGATCACGTCTTCCACGATGACGACGCCGGCGCCGGGCGCGAAGCAGCCCTCGATCCGCTTCCCCGTGCCGTGATCCTTCGCCTGCTTGCGCACTGTAAAGGCGTCCACCGTCGGCGGGCGGCTCAGGCTCGCCGCGGCGATCGCGTAGGCCACGGGGTCGGCGCCGAGCGTGAGTCCGCCCACCAGTTGAGGCCGCCACCCGACGGCGGAGAACCGCTCCAAGGCCAGGGCGCCGATCAGCGCGAGGCCCTCGGCTGACATGGTCGTCCGGCGGGCATCGATGTAGAACCCCGAGCGGCGCCCCGAGGCGAGCACGAAGTCGCCGCGCGTGACGGAGCGATCGCGCAGGAGGTCGCGTAGTTGCTCGGAAAGGGGAGTGGTTGTAGCCATCAATTGACTGAGTAGTAGCATCTACTACTACTGTGTGGGATCATTCGACCCACCGACGATGCGCTTGATAGCGCCGAGCAGTCCGCCACCCTTCGTCGCCGGCTTCGCGGCGAGCGCGGCCTCCAGCTCGACGGCGAACTCCGTCACGGTGGGTTGGCGGTTGGCCGGGTCGCGGGCCAGCCCCTTCAGGATGGCGGTCTCCAGCGCCGGCGGGAACGCGAGTCGGGGGGCCGCCCGGTTCAGCGGCACCGGCGTCCCGGTCAGCAGTTGCTGAAACAGCTCCCGTGGGGTGCGTCCGGTGAAGGGGTGTGTGCCGGTGAGCAGCCAGTACGTGATCGTCGCGAGGCTGAAGATGTCGGCGCGGCCGTCCACCAGCTCGCCTGAGAGCGCTTCGGGCGCCACGTACTTGAGCGTCCCCACGAAGAACCCGGTGCGCGTAAGCCGCTCCTCCGCAGGCAGCTCCGCGTCCCGCGCGATCCCGAAATCGAGCAGCTTGACCCGCTCCGTCGCCGGATCGTAGATGATATTCTCGGGCTTCAAATCGCGGTGGATGATACCCGCCTGGTGGGCCGCACTCAGCGCGTCCGCCAGCTGGCGGACCAGCCGCACGGCCTGCGCCGGAGCGAGCGGCCCCGCGTGGTGTACGTAGTCGGCGAGGGAATTCCCGTCCGCCCACTCGAGTGCGAGGTAATACAGACCGTCGGCCTCGCCGTAGTCGTAGGTGCGCACGACGCCCGGATGGCGGACCCGCGAGCCGTAGCCTGCCTCTCGCAGAAACCGCTTCACCGCCGTGGGGTCGCCCCGCAGTCGCTGCCGCAATACCTTGAACGCGCAGGGACCGCGTTCTGGGTGCTCGGCGCGATAGACTTCGGCCGTGCCTCCCTCACCGACGCGCTCGAGGAGGCGGTAGCCGGCGATCGTCCGACCGGCGAGGTTCTCGCTGGACATGGGGACGCGCGAAACTAACGCCCGGATTTGAGGTTGAGCAAGTGAGACGACTCGGGGAAGTGGGATTGCTCGCCAGTCTGGCGGTCGCCGGCTGCGGCTCTTGGCAGCGCGTCGGCACGGACCCACACCCGCCGCGGGGGGGAACGCTGCCGTCGCTGGCCGATGCCGGGAGCGTGTACCGCCGGATGGGGTTCCTCGTCGCAGGTGCGCCCCTCCCCTTCGTTGCCGCAGTGCGGTACCTCGCCGATTCCGCGCCCACATCCACCCTCGCCGTCTTCGCCCTGTCGCTCGCGAATCATTCCCTCAGCTTCCAGCGCGACGGCAACACGTTCGTCGCGCAATACCACGTCGAGGTCGCCTTCCGCGCCGATACGACGCAAGCCCGGCAGATCGGGAGCGACGAAACGGTGCGGGTGCGCACGTTTCAGGAAACCCTGCGCGCCGACGAGAGCGTGATCTACCAGCAGTTCGTCGGCCTCCCGCCGGGCGTGTACACCGTGACCGTGACCGTGCGGGACCGCAACGCCCCCGCCTCCACACGCCAAGAGCGGACCGAGACCGTGCCCCGGTTCGCCGGCCGGGCGCTGAGCTCGCCGATTCCCGTCTACGAAGGGCCCGGGCGCACCGGGCGCGCCCAGTTGCCCAAGCTGCTGGTGAACCCGCGGGCGACGCTGCCGTACGGCGGGGACACGCTGCGGTTCTACGTCGAGGCTTATGGGCTGCTGCGCGGCGCGCGTCTCGTGGCACGGGGGTTCGACCTGAGCGGCACCGAGGTCGCGCACGACACGGTCTCGCTCACGGGCGACGAGCGCTTCGGCGCCGCAGAGCTGGCCTTCGCCCCCGGCAACCTGCCCGTGGGGGAGGGCAGCCTGGAAGTCGCCGCGCTCGTGCCGGGCAGCGGGGCGCCCCCGCCCCAACGGGCTCCCTTCGTCGTGAGCTTCTCGGATCAATGGGCGATCACGAATTTCGACGAAATGATCAGCCTGCTGCGGTATTTCGACCGACAGGACTGGGTCGACAGCTTGCGCAAGGCCTCGGTCGCAGACCGTCCTAGCGTCTGGCGGCGGTTCTACAAGGCCACCGACCCGGTGCCCATGACGCCGGAGAACGAGGCGCTCGATCAGTACTTCCGCCGCGTGCAGACCGCGAACCAACGCTTTCAAGAGAGCGGCGACCCGGGTTGGCTGACGGACCGGGGCGAGGTGTTCATCACGCTGGGCGAACCCGATGACGTGTTCGACTTCTCGAGCGACGTGTCCCGCAGCGGCGTGCGGGGCGTGCGCTGGACCTATTCGAGCTTGCGGCTCACGCTCTTCTTTCAGGATCAGACCGGGTTCGGCCGCTTCCGCCTGACGCCGATGTCGCGCGCCGAATACCAGCGCGTCCTCGCGCGCGTCCGCCGCGGGCAGTGAAGCGCATCGCGGCCCTCCTCGCCTTCGGGGCCGCGGCGCCGCTCGCCGTCGCAGCCCAGCACGACGATCACCAGACCGCGGCGCAGCGGGCCGAGTCGCTGCGACTCGCCGGGCGTCCGTGGCACGCGGCCGAAACGCTGCTCGCCGCCGCGGCGCGCGAGTTGCACCTCGAGCCGGCCTTCGTGCTCGCGGGGGCCAAGGCCGAGCTGCGCGCCCGCCGCTACGATCGGGCCCGGGGGCTGCTCGCCGGGCAGCCGTGGCTGGGCGAGTATGCCGATGGCGCGGGGCTCGCGGTGTTGGCGGAAGCCGAAGCGCGGCTGGGGCGCGCCTCGGAAGCGGCGGGGCATTACGCCGCCGCGCGGGCGCATGCGCCGGGGGCGCGGGGGGCCCTGCTGGCGGTGCGTGCCGCGCTCGCCTGGGAGGCGGGGGGAGAGAAGGACAGCGCGGCCGCGGCGTACGGAGCGGCGCGCACTGCCGGGCTCGCGGTCATCGACTCTTGGCTGCGGGTGCGGCAGGCCCGCGTGACGCGCGACACCGCCGTCGCGTTCCGGTTGCTCGCGGACCTGCCACCCCCGGCCGCGCGCGAGGTGCCGGCCGCGCGCGCGCAGGCCCTGCTCGTGGCGGGGGATAGCGCGGCGGCGCTCGAGGCGTTCGCGCAAGCCGGGCGGGCCCTGGAGGTGGCGCGCCTGGCTCTCGCGCGCGGCGATTCGGGCCGGGCGCGCGACGCGCTGTACGGTCTGATGGCGCGCGCGCCCGAGACCGATGACGCCGCGGCGGCCGTGGGGGTGGCGCTCGCGTCCCTGCCGCCGCGCACTCCCCCCGAGCGCGTGGCGCTCGCTCGCGCGATGAAGCCTCACGGCGCCGCGCCCGATGCCCGCATGGAAGTGGAGCGGGCGGTACGCCAGGGCGATTCCAGCGCGGCCACGCTGGTGCTGCTCGGCGAGCTGCTCGCCGGGGCGGGGCGCTCGCGCGATGCCGAGCGGGCGTATCGGGCGGTGGCGAAGGACGCCGCGCTCGGCCCGTTGGCGATCTACCGCCGCGCGCGCATCCTCGTGCGGCTCGGCGATCCCGGCGCCCGCGAAGCCCTCTCCGGGTTTGCCCAGTCGTATCCCGCCGACACCGCGGCACCGACCGCGCTCTACGTCCTCGGCGACATGCTCGCCGACCGGGGCGACTGGGTGGGCGCCGCGCAGTGGTTCGCCGAGCTGGTCGCGCGCTACCCCGCCGATCTGCGAGCGTCACTGGCGCGCTTCCGGCTCGCGGCCCAGGCGACCCAAGAGGGACTGCTGGACAGCGCGGCGGCGCTGTACCAGGCGGAGGTCGCCGCCGCGGCGCCGCAGCGTACGGCCGCGCGGTTCTGGCTCGGCAAGCTCGCCCTCTCGCGTGGCGACACCGCCGACGCGGAGGCGGCCTGGGTCGCGCTCGCCCACGAGGACTCGATCGGGTATTACGGCCTGCGCGCGCGTCGCGAAGTGGCATTGCCGCCGCTCCGGCTCGCCGCGCCTCCGCCGCCTCCACCGCCCCCGGCAGTCGCGGCGTGGCTCGGCCGGCTCGACACGCTGGAGCTCGCCGGCCTCGACAGCGCGGCGGAGACGGAGGTGCGCATGATGCTCGGTCGCTCGCCGCAGCAGGACGTCGACGCCTTGCTCGCCTGGAGCGAGGGGCTCGCCGTCCGCGGCTTCGGCCCCGCGGCGGTACGCCTCGGCTGGCAGGCGGCCCTCAAGGCGCCGGCCGATCCGCGGGTACTGCGCGCGATCTTCCCGTGGCCCAACCGGCAGGCCGTGGAAGCGGAGGCCGCCGAGTTCGGCGTCGACCCGCTGCTGTTCGTCGCCATCGTGCGTCAGGAAAGCGTGTTCGACGCCGAGGCCCTCTCCCCCGCCGGCGCGCGCGGGCTCGCGCAGCTCACCCCCGGGACGGCGGCCCTCACCGCGCGCGGGCTCGACGTCACCTTCTACCCTGACTGGATCACGGTGCCCGACTTGAACCTCCACCTCGGCGCGGCCCATCTGGACGAGCTGCTGCGACGCTTCGGCGGCCGGGTCGATGCGGCCGTCGCGGCCTACAACGCCGGCGTCGCCCCCGTGAGGCGCTGGCTCGCCCGCGCGGGCACCGCGGATCCCGACGAATTCGTCGAGCTCATCCCGTATCAGGAAACCCGCGGCTACGTGCGCGCCGTGCTGCGCAACCGGGAGGTGTACCGCGCCTTGTATGCCGCGACAAGCAATTGACCGACCGCTCGTTACGACGCCTGCCCGCGGCGACATCGCCGCGACACCGCGCTTTCTTGACAAGCTCCCCGGTGCGCACCATCTCTATCGCGCGCTCGACACGGGGGTCGAGCGGGCGCCAACGCCCGATGTCGGACTCTGCAGGAGGCAGATCGAATGGCCAAGGGAAAGGTGAAGTGGTTCAATGATGCCAAGGGCTACGGCTTCATTGAGCAGGATGGCGGCGAGGACGTGTTCGTGCATTTTTCGGCCATCCAGATGGACGGGTTCAAGACTCTCGCCGAAGGGCAGGCGGTGGAGTTCGAGGTGAAGACCGGGGACAAGGGGCTGCACGCCATGAACGTCGTTCGCGTGTAGCGACCCCACGCCATTCGCGTCGCCCCGCCCGAGAACCACCGGGCGGGGTTTTTGTATGTTTTCGCCCATGACGCAACCGCGACTGACCCTCTATCTCGTCGACGGCTACGCCCTGATCTATCGCGCCTTCTTCGCGATGATCGCGCGCCCCCTCACCACGCGGCGTGGCGAGAACACCTCCGCTGCGTGGGGCATCACCAACTTCCTGATCCGCCTGCTGCAAACCCGTCGACCCGACTATCTCGCCTGGGTGCACGACGTGGGCGAGTCGTTCCGCCACCAGACCTACGAGGCCTACAAGGCGACGCGTGAAAAGCTCACGCATGAGCTGCAGCAAGACTTCGACCGCTCCGTCGAGCGGATCGAGCAGATCCTCGAGGCGTTCCACGTGCCCGTAGTAGGGGTGGAAGGATACGAGGCGGACGACGTCATCGGCACATTGGCCACGGCGGCCGCCGCCCGCGGGCTACAGGCCATCATCGTCTCCGGGGACAAGGATTTCTATCAGCTGATCGGACCCGGTATCGCGCTCTTGAATCCCGGCCGCGGCGGACCGGCAGCGGTCGAAGAGCATTGGGTCGACGACACGAACGCGAGCGAGCGTCTGGGTGTGCCCCCCGAACGGGTGGTCGACTACCTCGCGCTCGTGGGCGACACCTCGGACAATATCCCGGGCGTGAAGGGGGTGGGCGAGAAGACCGCGCGCGAGCTGCTGCAAACCTTCGGAGATCTCGACACAATCCTCGCCAGTGCCGAGCAGATCCGGGGCAAGCGCGCGCGCGAGGCGATACAGCAGTACGCCGAACTCGCGCGCCTGTCGCGTGACCTCGTGACGATCCGCCGCGACGTCCCCTTGCCGCTCGACCTCGATGCGCTGCGCGTCCGTCCGCCCGACACGGCGCGGCTCGCCGAGCTCTTCACGGAGCTCGAGTTTCGCTCCCTGATCCCCAAGCTGGATCAGCTCGCCGTCGCGCCATCGGAGAACTCCGCTCCCCCTCCCCCTCCCCCAGCCCAGCGGGCGCCGCTCGTCGCGGGGTCGACTCCCCTTTCCCCCCTGGCGGCTCCCTCGACGCCTCCGCCCGTTTCGGTCCCGTCGCCCGCGCTCGCCCGCCCGGCGGCAGAGCCGACGATCGTGGACGACCCCGCCGCTCTTGCCGTCATGGTCGCCGAATGCCGGCGTGCACCCCTGGTCGCGCTCGAGACCGAAACGTCGTCGCTCGATCCGATGCGGGGGGAGCTGGTCGGGATGTCCCTCGCCGTCGCGCCCGGGCGATCGTGGTACCTGCCGTTCGCGCACGTGGCTCCTGACGGCGAGCTCGCCGGCGGGACGCCGCCGCGCAACCTCCCGGCGCTCGTGAGCGAGGCGCTCGCGCCGCTGCGCGAGTTGCTGGCTGACGCGCGCGTGCCCAAGGCCGGCCACAACATCAAGCACGACTGGCTGGCACTGCGGCGCGCCGGCGTCGAGCTCGTGGGCGTCACCTACGATTCCATGCTCGCGAGCTTCGTGCTCGATCCCGGCCGCCGCTCGCATGCGATCGACGAGCTCGCACGAGAGCGCCTGTCTCTCGAGATGCGCACGTACGCGGACGTGGCGGGGCGGGGCAAGGCCGAGCGCGCGTTCGCTGCCGTGCCGCTGGTCGAGGCCGCGCGCTACTGCGGCGCCGACAGCGAGATGGTGCTGCGGCTGCGCGCCGCGTTCCAGTCCGAGCTCGAGGACCACCAGTTGCTCACCCTGCTCGAGACGATCGAGGTGCCGCTCATCGCCGCCCTCGTCGACATGGAGTGGCACGGGGTGCTCATCGATCTGGGGCGGCTGGGGGAGATCTCGCGCGAATTCGCGAAGGAGCTGGCCGAGCTCGAGCGGGGGATTTATCGCGCCGCCGGCACCGAGTTCAACGTCAACTCGACCCCACAGCTGCGCCACGTGCTGTTCGAAAAACACCAGCTGCCGGTCCTCAAGAAGACGAAGACCGGGGCGTCCACCGACTATGAGGTGCTGGAGCAGCTGGCCGCGATGGGACATGAGGTGCCGCGCCTGCTGATCGAGTACCGCGAGCTCTCCAAGCTCAAGTCGACGTACGTCGACGCCCTGCCGGGATTCATCGATCCCCGCACCGGCCGGATTCACACCAGCTACAACCAAACCGGCGCCGCCACGGGTCGGCTGTCCTCCTCGGACCCGAACCTCCAGAACATCCCTGTGCGGACCCCACGCGGGGAGGCGATCCGTCGGGCGTTCGTGGCCGCACCGGGGTGGTTGCTCCTGACCGCCGACTACTCCCAGATCGAGCTTCGCCTGCTCGCACACCTGTCCGGCGATCCGGCGTTCGTGCGCGCCTTCGAGCAGGGGGGGGACATCCACCGTCAGACGGCGGCGATCATCTTCGGCGTCCCGCAGGAGCAGGTGACGCCCGACATGCGCGCCCGTGCCAAGACGATCAACTTCGCCACGATCTACGGCCAAGGCCCGTTCGCGCTCGCCCGCCAGCTCGGCATCACGCAGGAGCAGGCGAAGGACTTCATCACCCAGTATTTCGATCGGTTCGCCGGTGTGCGGGCCTGGCTCGACCGCACCGTCGCCGAAGCGCGCGAACGGGGGTACGTGCAGACCTTGTTCGGGCGGCGCCGCTACATCCCGGAACTGAAGGACCGCAACTTCAACGTCCGCGCCTTCGGGGAGCGCACCGCCACCAACTCGCCGCTGCAGGGATCAGCCGCCGACCTGATCAAGATCGCCATGGTCCGCATCGGCCAGGGCCTGCGGGAGCGCCGGCTCGCCACGCGCATGCTGCTGCAAGTGCATGACGAGCTTGTGTTTGAGGTCCCGGAAGGTGAGGAGGAGACCGCCACGGAGCTGGTAAAACGCCATATGGAGCAGGCCGCCCAGCTGCACGTGCCGCTCGTTGTAAGTATCGGTCTGGGAAGGAATTGGGTCGATGCCAAGAGCTAAGCATGGCTCTTGCAGGAACGGCCCCTGGTGCCCAGTATAGGTGGCGTCGAGCCCGTCTGTGCGTTCTCGGACTCGGCGCCCTTTGGCGCCCGGAGGGTGGGCAGGTGACGTGTAGACGCGGCTTTACCCTGATTGAGCTGTTGATCGTGGTGGTGATCATCGGGATTCTCGCGGCTATCGCGATCCCGAAGTTCGCCAACACGAAGGAGAAGGCCTACATCGGCGCGATGAAATCCGATCTTCGGAACCTCGCGACGGCGGAGGAGGCCTTCTTCTACGACAGCGCGACCTATACGACCAGCCTCGGCGCCATGAACAACTTCAGCGCCTCTACGGGAGTCAGCCTCACGGTCAATGAGGCCACGCCGCAGGGTTGGTCGGCGACCGCGTCGAGCGCCAATACCCCCCACAAGTGCTACCTGTTTTCGGGCACCGCCACCCCGGTGGGGAGCGCCACGACCGAGGGCCGTATTTCCTGCTCGTAGAGCCGTCCGTTCGGGAATTCACACGCCGCCGCGAGGGGATGTGCTTCGCCCTCGACGGCGGCGTGTGGCTTCACCGACACAGGGTCCGCGGCGAGCGGATGGTCCACCTCGTGAGCGCCGACAAGGATCGCCTCTTGGCGCTGGGGGGGGAGCTGGGGTTGCGACCGGAGTGGCTGCAGTACAAGCCCCTGAAAGATCCGAGAACCGGAATCAGGGTACCGGCCTGGCATTGGGACGTGTGGGGATCGCACCTACAGCGCTTGGACGACACGAGAAGCCGCGTTTAGCGATGGACTGTCCTCGAACCTAGTCGCTGCTCCCTGTCTCCAGCCTGGGTGCCCTTACCCCTGGCCACCAGTTCCATCTCCCCGCGATGTGCATGATCGCCGGCACCAGCACCATGCGGATGAGCGTCGCGTCCAGCAACACCGCCGCCGCGAGACCGAAGCCGACGAGCTGCACCGCCAGCACCCGGGCGAACGCGAACGTGCCGAACACCAGGATCATGATGAGCGCGGCGCTCGTGATCGTCGAGGCGGTGGCGGAGAGCCCCTCCATCGTCGCGTAGTCGTTTCGGCCGGTCTTGTCGAACACTTCCTTGACCCGCGTCAGCAGGAACACCTCGTAGTCCATCGACAGCCCGAACACGATCGCGAACACGAGCACCGGGACCACCACCCAGATCGCCTCGGTCGGCCCTTCCAGCCCGAACAGCCTCCCGCCGTAGCCGTGCTGGAACACTAGGACGGTGAGCCCGAACGACGCGCCCACCGAGAGGCAGTTCAAGAGCACTGCCTTGAGTGGTACGAGGAGCGAGCGAAACGCGCCGAACAGCATGATCGCCGTGATGCCCAGCACCAGCCCGACCGTTTGGGGGAAGCGTCGCAGCAGTTCCTGCTGGGTATCGACGTTGGACGCGGCGAAGCCGCCGACGACGATCTCCGTGCCCGCGAGCCCGCGCACGCCGCGTGCTACTACGGCGCGCACGTGCCGCGCCACGTCCATCATCCCTGCCAGCGACACGGTATCTGCGGGGATCACGTCCAACAGGGTGATGCGCTGGTCGGCGCTCAGGTACGCGCCGAAGAACTTGGGGTTCTTGGCGCGCACGGCCTCGGGGTCGGAGTAGTAGATCGCGAGCTGCAGCGTGGACATGCCCGGCCGGATGCTCGCCACGCCGCGCACCTCGCGCACCCGCGGGTCCTTCCGAAGCGAATCGGTGAGTGCCTTGAGGCCGGGGAGGCGGCGGGCGGCCAGCGCCGCCTCCCCTTCGGGCAGCTGCACCACGACGCGGATCGGCTGGATGACGCCGCTCGCGCCCATGTCGCGCAGCGCCGCGAGCCCCTGCCCCGACTCCGATTGGGGCGGAAACCAGTTGGTGGCGGGGAGGCCCAGGCGGATCTGCGTGAGGGGGAAGCTGAGCAGCGCGATCGCGACGCCGCCGAACGCGACCGCCCGCCAGGGACGGTGCCCGAGCCAGCGCGCCCAACGCTCCCAGCCGGTCGGCGCGTGGAACCGGGCGAGCGGGCGCGCGAGCCACTTGGGTCGGTCGATGTTCCGCCCCAGCACGGCGAGCAGCGCGGGAAGGAACGTCGTCGCGAGCAGCACCGCCACGGCCACCACGAGCAGTCCGCCGACGCCGACGGAGCGGGTGTCCGACAACGGTGTCGTGACGAGCGCGGCGAAGCCCACGACCACCGTGAGCCCGGATGTGATCACCGCCGAGCCGGCCGTTTCGATGGTGCGCACCGCCGCGTCCACCGGCGACAGCCCGCGATTCAGCTCCTCGCGGAAGCGCGTGACGATGAGCAACGAGTAATCGATCCCCACGCCGAGCCCCACCATGGTCGTGATGTTCAGCACGAACACGGACATCGGGAGGTAGCGCGCCGCGACGGTCACCAGGCCCAGCGCGATGGTGATTGCCAGCACGCCCACGATGACCGGCAGCATCGCCGCCACCAGCGCGCCGAATGCCACCACCAGCACGACGAGCGTGGCCGGCACGGCCCGCTCCTCGCCGCGCTTCGTGTCCTCCGCGCTGACGGTCCGGACGTCGTGGTCGAGCGCCGGAAAGCCTGTCACCTTGACATCGAAGCCGTCCGCCTGGGGCGCCCGCGCCAGGGCGTCGTGCACCGCCGCCCGCAGGTCGGGGACGACGCTCTTGCTGATGTCGCTCGTGAACTCCGGCGTGAGCGCCGCGATGAGGAACGTGGTGCGCCGGTCCTTACTGACGAAGCTCGACTCGCCGATCGCGCGGACCGCGATCACCTGGCTGACGTAGGGTCGCCGCTCCGCGGCCGCCTTCAGCGTGTCGAGCACCACGCCGAACCGCTGGTTCGTCCAGCGCACTGGACCGTGGACTACGATGGCGACGTAATCGGCGAAGGGACCGGGGAAGGCCTGCTTCAGCAGCTCGCTGGCGCGCGCGGCTTCGGTTGTCTCGCTGGCGCCGCCGCGCAACGCCAGGACGTCCTGGACGTCGATCGCGCGCGGCGCAAACAGCAGCGCGAGCACCGCCCACGCCGCGATCACCCAGCCGCGCCAGCGGATGAGCGGGGCCGCGGGTAACGCGATCACCTACTGTCCAGTCATAGGGGAGGCCCCAATCATAGAGGCGCCCGCGGGCCAAAGCTAGCGGCGCGCCACCGTGTTCCGACATATTGCGCGCATGATCGAGCGCCGCCTGTCCGTCCTGGTCGCCGGGCTCATCGTGTTCCTCGTGTTCGCGATGCTGTGGAACGGGTTCGTGCGACCGTCACACCGGTCGGCGCGCATCGAATCGGCCGCGCCTTCCTCCACCCTGGTGACGATCATCCCCGATAGCGCCACCGCGAGACGCGACACGACGGCGCGACAGGCCGGCCAGTCCCCGCCGCCCCCGACGGCTGCGCCGGCCCCGGCCGACCCCGGCACCAGCTACATGGTGCTGCTGGCTCGCTCCGAGACCCGCCGCCGCATCCGCGCCAGCGCAGGCTACACCTACCTGAACGAGGTCGTCGCGGAGAGTGGCGATTCGATGCTGCACCGCTGGGATAACCGCATCTTCACGCCGGTGCGGGTGTTCCTCGGCCCCGGGACCGCCGCGAACTTCCAGACGAGCTTCCTCGACGCCGTGCGCGAGGCGTTCGAGCGCTGGCAGCAGGCGGGCGTGCCGGTGCGGTTCAGGCTGGACGCCGACTCCGTGTCCGCCGAGGTGCATTTCGCTTGGAAGGTCCAGTTCGAGATGAAGCGCACCGGTCAGACGGACCTCACCTGGGACCAGGACGGCCACCTCGTGAACGGGGTGGTGACGCTCGCCACGTTCGATCCGGGCGGCCGACCCCTCGCGGCGGACGACGTCCGGGTCGTGGCGCTCCACGAAATCGGCCACCTGATCGGTCTCGATCACTCGTCGGACTCGGCCGACGTCATGTTCGCGAATACCAAGGTCCGGGACCTCTCGCCGCGGGACATCGCTTCCGCGCTGCTGCTCTACCAGCTCTCGCCCGGCACTCTGCGCTAGCACGGCCCCGCGGTATATTCCGGTCGGAGGGCCGGCCATGACTCACCGCAGCATCATCTCCTTCCTCACCCACGACACCCCCGACGGCGGGGCCGCGAGCCTCGCCCAGACGCTGGACGCGCGGGCGCGCCCGGGCGAGCTGGTGGAACGGCTCGAGGGCGACGCCGTGCGCTGCTTCGCCTGCGGCCACCGCTGCCTCGTACGCCCAGGGCGGCGGGGGATCTGCAAGGTCCGTTTCAACCGCGATGGCACCCTGTATGTCCCTGCAGGCTACGTCGCGGCGCTGCAGTGCGACCCCACCGAGAAGAAGCCGTTCTTCCACGTGCTCCCGGGCTCGGACACGCTCACCTTCGGCATGCTGGGTTGCGACTTTCACTGTGGCTACTGTCAGAACTGGCTGACGAGCCAGGCGCTGCGCGACGACGCTGCGGGCGTCATGCCGACCGAGGTGACCCCGGACGGCTTGGTGCGGCTCGCTCGCCGGCAGGGCGCGAGGTTGCTCGGGTCATCGTACAACGAGCCGCTGATCACGGCCGAATGGGCGGTGGACGTGTTCAAGGTCGCCAAAGCGCATGGGCTCAAGACCGCGTTCATCTCCAACGGGAACGCGACGCCCGAGGTGCTCGACTACATCCGGCCGTGGACCGACTGCTACAAGATCGATTTCAAGGCGATGGACGATAAGCGCTACCGCGAACTCGGCGGGGTCTTGCAGCACGTCCTGGACGCGATCCGGATGGTGTACGAGCGTGGCCTCTGGCTCGAGCTCGTCACGCTGGTCGTGCCCGGGTTCAATGACGACGCGGCGCAGCTCACTCGCGCGGCCGAATACATCGCCTCGATCTCACCCGAGATCCCCTGGCACGTTACCGCGTTCCACAAGGACTACAAGATGACCGACCCCGACGACACGCCGCCAGAGACGCTGTTCCGGGCGTGCGAGATCGGTGCGCGGGCGGGCCTTAAGTTCATCTATGCCGGGAACCTTCCCGGCCGGGTCGGGAGGTGGGAGCACACCTACTGCCCGGACTGCGGCGACCTGCTCGTCGAGCGCTACGGCTACCTGATTAAGCAGCAGCGGGTGGGAGGGGACGGGCGGTGCCCGTCGTGCAGCCGGCGGATCCCGGGCGTGTGGTGCTAGCGCTGGTCCTGGTCCTGCAGACGGGGTCGGCGGCGGCGCCGGGGCGCGGGCCCGGCGTCGGCCCGCCTGGGCGGGCGCCGTTCGACGCGGCGACATTCGATCCCTTGGTGCAGGATGGCATCCGTGCGGGCGCTTACCCGGGCGCTGCGCTGGTGGTCGGCCGCCACGACACGATCCGGTTCGCCCACGGCTACGGTCACCTGACCTGGTCCGTCTCGAGCCCCGCGGTGGACCCCGACAGCACCCTGTACGACCTCGCCTCGCTCACGAAAGTGATCGCCACGACGCCGGCGCTCATGCTGCTGGTGGAGCGCGGCACCGTGAAGCTCGACGCGCCGGTCGCGACCTACATCCCCGAGCTCGCCGGGACCGCTGCGGCGGGGGTCACCGTGGGCCAGCTACTGGCGCACACCTCCGGGCTGCGCGCCGACATCCCGGACCCCGAGCTCAAGGCACTCCCCGACAGCACAGCATTGATGCGCCGGGTCTTCTCGGAGGCGCCTCGAGTTCCGCCCGGCACGCGCGTCATCTACAGCGACCTGAACGCGATCCTGCTGGGTGAGGTGGTGCGCCGCGCGGCGGGCGAGCCGCTCGACAGGTTCGTCGCGCGGGAGCTGTTCGCGCCGCTCGGTCTCGAGGAGACGTTGTTCCGGCCGCCCGCCCGGCTCAGGTCGCGGATCGCGCCGACGGGGGTGTGGCGCGGCCATGCGGTGGCGGGCGTGGTGAACGACGGCAGCGCCTTCAAACTGCGCGGTGTGTCAGGGAACGCCGGCCTGTTCGCGACCGCGGCCGACGTCGCGCGCTTCGCCCAGTTCATGCTGCGCGGCGGGACGCTTCCGGACGGACGGCGCCTGCTGCGCGCGGAAACCGTGCGGCTCTTCACGAGCAAGGCGGCGGATTTCGGGCATAACACGGAGGCGCGCGCGCTCGGCTGGCAGGCGCTACCCACCGGCGAATCCGTTTCGAGCGCCGGGACGCGGTTTGGGCCGAGGAGCTTCGGCCACACCGGCTGGACCGGGACGTCGCTCTGGATCGATCCGGATCGCGACCTCTTCGTCGTGCTGCTCACCAACCGCGCCTACGCACCGCGCGCGCGGCGCCCGTTCACGGTCCTGAAGGCGGTACGCGGCCGGGTCGCCGACGCCGCCGCGCAGGCGTCCGATGCGCACTGAGCGCCCCACGCTGATTTACGACGGCGAATGCGGCTTCTGCCGGAGCTCCGTCGATCTCGCCCTGAGCTGGGATCGCGAACACCGGCTCGACACGGTTCCATTTCAAGACCAGGAACGGGTCGCGGCCTTCGGTATTCCGCTGCCCGCGCTCGCGGCGGCGATGCACCTGGTGCTCCCCGACGGGCGCGTGTTCGCAGGTGCGGATGCGGTGCCCGAGATCCTGCGCCTCCTGCCGGGGAAGCGCTGGCTGGCTCCGCTGTTCCGGCTGCCGGGTGTACTGCCCGTGGCTCGGCGGCTCTATGGCTGGATCGCGCGGCGACGGCGCTGCCTGGTGCGCGGCTACACGGTCGACTACGTTGCCACGAAGGGCAGGAGCGGTGGGCATGACGCGTGATCCTGGGGAGGAGGCGCCCATGACGGCGCCGGCGGCGCTGACCGCGGAGGTCGTTCGCAGGACCCTGCGGCACGTGAAGGACCCCGAGCTCGACATGAACATCGTCGACTTGGGCCTCGTGTACGACGTCGAGGTCGACGCCGGGGAAGTGCGCGTCCGCATGACGCTGACGTCGCCTGGCTGCCCCGCCGGCCCGATGATCACGAACGATGCCTACAAGGCGATCCGCGCGCTCGACGGCGTGAAGGACGTGGACATCGAGATCGTGTGGGAGCCCTACTGGACGCCGGAGAAGATGGACCCCAAGGTGCGGGCCCTGATGGGGCTTTAGGCGAGCGCCGCGAGCAGCGCGCTCCCGAGCACGTCGATCTGCCAGCGCCGGAGCTCCGCCACCCGGGTGAGCCCGGCGCGATCGTTTGGCACGGGAGTCGCCCGCGCCACCGCCTCGAGCGTGGACCGGCCGCACAACACCCCCGGATCCAGGCCGAGCTCCGCCGCCACGCGGTTGCGCGCCGCCTTCAGCCGCTCGACGCGCGCGTCGAGCGCCGCATCCTTGGGCGGCCGAGTGCCGCGCTCCACCTGCGGCAGTTCGGTCTCCGGAAGGGCGAGCGCCCGGCCCACGCCGCCCAGCAGGGCGGTCCCGTGCCTGCGCGCGAGCGTGGCTGGAAGTTGGGGAATCTGCGCGAGGTCTGCAGGCGACCGCGGCAGCGCCTTCGCCACGGCGAGCAGCGCGTCGTTTCCGATGATGCGAAATGTGGCGGTATCCTGCTGAGCGGCGAGCGTCTCGCGCCACCGATACAGTTCACGCAGGGCCGCCAGCGCGCGCGGCGGCAGAGCTCGTGCCCCCTTCACCCGCAAGAACGCGTCGCCGCCGTCCGGCGTCCCCGTCCACCGCAGCGACTCGAGCCGGGCGAACTCTTCTTCTGCCCAGGGGAGGCGACCGAGCTGGGTCAGGCGCTCGCGCAGGGCGTCGCGCAGCACCGGGAGGTACTGCGTATCCGCCGCCGCGTACTCGAGCATCGCCGGCGGCAACGGCCGCCGCGACCAGTCCGCCTTCTGGTGCTCCTTGACGAGCTTCACACCCAGGTACTTCTCGAGCAGCGCCGCGAGTCCGACCGCGGGCTCCCCCGCGAGCTGTGCGGCGACCCGCGTGTCGAAGATCCGCGCTCCCCGGAAGCCGTAGTCACGGTCGAGGATGCGGAGGTCGTAGTCGGCGTCGTGGAACACCTTCTCGACCGCGGCGTCCGCCAGCAGCGCCCCGACCGGCGACAGGTCCGCGATGGCGAGGGGGTCGACGACGGCGGTGCGCTCCCGCGTCGAGAGCTGCACGAGGAAGATGCGGTCCCGATAGCGGTGGAAGCTCGCCGCTTCGGTATCAGCCCCGACCAACGGCTCGCGGCGGAACGCCGCGACGATCTCGCCGAGCGCCTCGGGCGTCCGGATATAGCTATGCACGAGGGCGTCCGGTCCGGTTCACTCTTCCTTGCCCAGCTGCTCCAGACCGGCCGCGATCTCCTCGAGCGCCTTCGCGAGGGTCTTGTAGAACTCGGGATCCGGTGGTTCGGGAGCGCCACCCAGCGGATCGCCCGCGCACTTGCGGGCGGCGCGCGCCGCGTGGCGGATGTAGTCGGTGGCAACCCGCATCGCGGCCCTCGGGCTTAGAGGTTGGCTGTGTCCGATCCGGAGCGACTGACCCGAAAGATACGCGAGGCGCTCGCGCCCTGCAGTCTCGGGCGTTGGCCCACGCCGCTGGAACCGGCCCCCGCTTTCCTCGCGTCCCTCGGACTGGACGCGCTGTGGCTCAAGCGCGAAGACCGCTCCGCGCCGCGCTGCGGCGGCAACAAGGTGCGCGGGCTCGAGTTTCTCCTGGCAGATGCTCCGGCGGGGAGCGTGTTCGTGACGGTCGGAGGCACGGGCTCGACCCACTGTCTCGCGACCGCCGTGCACGCGGCGGCCCTCTCCTGCCGCGTCGCGCTCGCCCAATTCCCGCAACCCGAGACCGACGCGAGCCGCGCGGTGGCCGCGGCCTGCGACGCCCACGCCACGCTGGTGGTTCGCGCGCCGACGCGTGCCGCCCTGCCGCTCGCCCTCCTCGCCGCGTGGCACGGCGCGCGGCGGTTCGGGCCCCGACGCTGGATCCCGGGCGGCGGCGCGCACCCGCGGGCGGTGGTCGGACATTTCCTCGCGGCGCTGGAGCTTGCGCAGCAACTCCCCGCACCGCCCGAGGCGATCGTCGCGCCGCTCGGCACCGGTGGCACCGTGGCCGGGTTGCTGCTGGGCGTCGCGCAGCTCGGCTGGCCGACCCGCGTCGTCGGGGTGCGGGTCGCCCCCGCCATCGTCGCCAACCGGTGGCGCACCCGGCGCCTGGCCCTTCGCACGGCGCGCCTCCTCGCCAGCCGCGGAGTCCGCATTGCGGCTCTCACATCGCGCATGCTGTTCCAGCTCGTGGACGGGTTGGGTGGCAAGGGCTACGGCTACCCGACGGCCGACGGCGAAGCGGCGCGCCGCCTGGCGGCCGAGCATGGCCTCACGCTCGATCCGACCTACGGCGCCAAGGCATTCGCCTTTCTCCTGCAACGTGGAACGTGCAACGTGCGACGCGTCGTCTTCTGGCATACGTTTGGCGTCCCCTGTCCCACGCCGGAGCCTGAGCGGTGAGCTCGTTCCCCCCGGTCGAGCTGACGGTCTATCCGGCCGAGTGCGACGCCTTCGGCCACTTGAACCAGGCGGCACTGTTGGCGCTGCTGGAGCGCGCCCGCTGGGACGCGCTCGCGCGCGGCCCAGGGATGGACCTGTTCGACCGCAACGGCGTCTGGCCCGCCGCCCGCAAGGCCGTGATCGAGTACAAGGCGGGCGTGTACCCGCGCGACGTGCTGCGGATCGAAATGACGGTGACGCATCGCGGGTCGACCAGTATGACGTTGCGACACGTCGTGCGCCGCGTCTCGGATGACATCGTCGTCGCGGAGGCGGAGATCGTCTTCGTCTGCATCGACCGGCTGGGCCGTCCGACACCCCTTCCGGAGGAGATCGCGCGCTTCCTCGGCCCGCGAACGTTGGGATCGCACCAGCCCGTGCGGGTGACGGTCGGCGAGGTCGACCTCGCCGTCGAGGTCCGGGGCGACGGCGTGCCGGTGCTGTTCGTCCACGGCTTCCCCTTCGACCGCACCATGTGGCGGCACCAGCTCGCCGCGTTGACGCGCTGGAAGCGGATCGTTCCCGACTTGCGCGGTGCGGGTGCCTCAACTCCCGCCGCCGCACAAGACGGCTACTCGATCGCCCGCTACGCCGACGACCTCGTGGCCATCCTGGATGCACTGGGCGTGCGGGAGGCCGTGGTGTGCGGATTGTCGCTGGGCGGGTACGTCGTGTTCGAGCTGGTGCGGCGCCACGCCGACCGCGTGAAGGCTGTGCTGCTGGTCGACACGAAGCCCGACGCCGATGCTCCCGACGCGAAGCGCGAGCGCGACAAGCTCGCCGCGCTGGTCGAGCGCGAAGGCCCGGACCCCCTGGTGAGTCGGCTGCTGCCGACGCTGCTGGGACAACACACCCAGCCGGAGGTCGCTGAGCAGGTTCGCGAGATGGCGCGCCGCTGGTCGGTGCCGGGGCTCGTGGGGGCGCTGCGGGCGTTACGCGATCGGCCCGATTCGACCGCCACCCTGCGCCAGATCCGCGTCCCGGCGCTCGTGCTCGTGGGCAGTGAGGACCAGATCGCGCCCCCTGCCGGCGCACAGGAGATGGCAGCGCGGATCCCCAACGCGCAATTCCAGGTAGTCCCGGCGGCGGGACACTTGGCGCCGCTCGAGCAGCCGCTCGTGACGACCCGACTGATCGCGGATTTCTTGTCCAGCCTGAAGTAGCCGGGGAAACGCGAGGGCCCCGAGCGTGCCCCCGGGGCCCTGCTCGCTTCAGCTGCCCTTACGCTGCGGCTTGCCGGGCGGGGCCGCGCTCTGGAATACGTCGCGGTTCTTCGCGATGTATGACTTCCATTGCGGCGGCGTATCCTCCTCGGGGAAGATCGCGGTGACCGGGCACTCTGGCTCGCACGCGCCGCAATCGATGCACTCGTCGGGGTGAATGTATAGCTGATCCTCGCCCTCGTAGATGCAGTCGACCGGACAGACATCCACGCACGAGCGATCCTTCACGGTGATGCACGGCTCTGCGATAATGTACGGCATCCAGGCTCCAGAGGTCTCGCATCACGGCACACGATCTACGGGACCGAAATGCAAACATAGAGGAGGACCCACCCCGGTCACAAGGACCCGTCAGCGAAGCATTGCGCCGGGCACCGAGATCCGGGTCATCAGCGACAGCACGGCAACCAGCCAGGTGTACTGCAGCAGCGACGCGGCATCGGGCTCTTCGGCCGCGTCTCCGAACCAGGCAGCCGCCGCGGCGGCCACGAGCAGCAGCAGGAGCAGCCCCTCGGCGGTGAGCCACCACGCCACCCCGATCACGCCGGTGGCGATCCAGCGTTGCGGGCGGGTCAGCGCTCGGAAGCCGCGCCCGCCGTCGAGCTGCCACACCGGTACCAGGTTGAAGAGGTTGATGAAGGCGCCCACGTGAGCGATCGCGCCCCAGATCCCGGCGTGTGTCGCGAAATACACCGCGTACGCGGCCGCTGCGGCGCCTGCGCCCCAGATCGGCCCCGCGAGCCCGACGCGCGCGTCCTCGCGGCGGTCAGTCGGGTACTGCTTGAGGCGAATGAAGGCCCCCACACCCGGGATGAACATCGGCGCGGTCGCCTTGATGCCGTAGCGCGTGAGCGCCTGCACGTGACCCATCTCGTGAATGTAGATGGACACGACGAACCCCACCGCGAACTTCCAGCCCCAGATCGTCCAGTACACGCCCATCGAGAGGAGCATCGAGAACAGCGTGCTCGCCTTGGTGAGCCCGAGCAGCAGCAACTTGGCCTTCGTGAGAACGAAGACGAGGGCGAACTTGAGCTTCGACAAGAGCACGCCGATCGCGCCGAGCCCCGCGGCCCCTTTGCCCCAGCGTGAGCCGGTCTTGGCCGGCGTCGGGTGGTTATCCAGCGCGCGGCTCAATGCGGCGACCCGGGCGGATACGGTGCGGTGTTGGGTGGTGTCGGGCGGGAGGAGATCGAGCGCCTGGCGCCAAGCCCCGAGCTCGGCGCTCGAGTCCCCGGCTCGGGTCGCCCGGTCCGCTTCGGCCGCGAGGCGCTTCAGCTGTTCGGCGTGGACCAGGCGATGACACGAGGGACACGCGAGCAGCGCCGGAGCGACGTGGACGCCGCACTCGGGACAACCGAGGGCAGCTTGCCCCGGGTCGGCAGTCTCGATCATCGCCCCGGCCTAGGCCGCCGCGCTCCGCGGGGCGCCGACTTGGTAGGGTCCGGTGACACGGATCGCGACCCCCCGGTTCAGCTTCCAGGCCTCGTACAGCGCGAATCCCGCTATGAGCAGGTGCAAGGGGTTGCTAATGCCGATCATGATGGGTGCGGCGTACGCCAGCGCGGCGAGCACCGCGAGACCCACCAGCAGGGCAAGCGTACCGGGGCGCTCGCGCCGCTGGCCGGCGGCCGCGTCGGGCGTCATCACCGCGCCTGGTGCGCTGGCCTGTTTAAGCGTCGTGTTCGCCGCGGCCTGCGCCGAGTCGCGATGAGCGAGAAGCTGTTGGCCCAGCTCGCGCGCGATCAGTGACGAGTCGGTCACGACCACGGCGGTGTAGGTGAGGAACATGGCCAGAGCCTGGTAGCGCCAGCCGCCGCGCCCGCTCGAGCCTTTGCGCACTGCGCCGCCGACCAGGAGCCCAACGACGACGGCCACGAGTCCAAACTCGTATCCGGTGACCGCGGCAATTCCGAAGTAGAGCCCGGCGCCGAATAGGGCCGCGCCCAAGCCCAGGCCGAGGGCATGCGCAAAGCGCCCGGCGGACGAGCCCTGGTTCCGCTCCACCACGAGCCGGCTGCGGCACCGCTGGCACGCCACATGGCCGTTGATCTCGTAGTAAGACGCTGTGATGGCCTGCTTGCAAACGCCGCAGCTCATCGCGGCGGCTGAACTCGTGCGCTCGGCGCGCTCGAACTGGAGATCGTCGCCGGTCGGGGTCCCGGCTTGCTGGTTGCTCACTGGCTTGCTCCTTCCATGAGGAGTGCGTGGGCGCGCGCCAATCTTTTGCAGCCATCACAGGGGACGCAATTAGGAACGTCACACCCCTCCGGCGACCGCTTGCGGCACCGAGACTTGGCGCCAGCTGAGATACCAGTCGGTATCCGAACTCCGTACTTTCAGCCCGCTTGTTGCCAAAGCGATGCTCATACGTATCTTAGATTCCTATGGGTATCGTTCGGGCTAGGCGCAAAGCCGAGACCAGATCACTGCTGATCGAGGCTGGGGTGCGCGTGTTTGCCGAGCGCGGCATCGAGCTGGGCTCCCTCGACGAGGTTGCCCAGTCGGCGGGCTTCACCAAGGGCGCCATCTATCGTCAGTTCCCCTCGAAGAGCGCTTTCCTGCTCGCGCTGTTCGAGCAGTATGCTGCGGTCGCGAGGGCAGGCGCGGGGGCGCGGCAGGCCTCGTGGTTCATCCCCCTCACGCTGCAGTTCGCCGCGCATGCGATGCGGGATCCGCTGCTCCGGCGGCGGTTCGCGATCGTGCTGACCGAGGCCCCGCAGGGGGGCACCGCTGACGGGCAGCTGCTCAAGGCACTGGCACAGGTGCTGCCCGGCACTCAGACGACGGTGCCCTCGTGACAGGGGCGCGGTCCCGTCTCGTCGATCTGAGCCACATCGTAGAGCACGGGATGGTCACCTACCCGGGTCTCCCGGCTCCCGTGATCAGCGATTGGCTCTCGCGCGACGCGTCGCGCGCCCGCTACGCGCCGGGCACGACCTTCCAGATCGGGAAGATCGAGTTGCTCGCGAATACGGGGACGTACATCGATGCTCCGTTCCACCGCTACGACGGCGGGAAGGACGTCGGGGACTATCCGCTCGAAGCTGTGGCCGATCTGGAGGGAGTCGTCATCCGCGCGAGCGCGCGCGCCCAACGAGGGCTCGACGCCTCCCTGTTTCGCGGGGCTGACGTGCGGGGCAAGGCGGTGCTCGTACACACCGGGTGGGACGCCTACTGGCGGACCGAGCGGTACGGCGCGGGCCACCCGTTCCTCACCCGCGAGGCGGCCGAGCATCTGTTGGCGGCAGGCGCCGCGCTCGTGGGAATCGACTCCCTCAATATCGATGACGATGCGGACGGCGCTCGTCCCGCACACACCACTCTCCTGGGCGCCGGGGTTCCGATCGTCGAGCACCTGTGCCACCTAGGGGCGCTGCCCGACACCGGCTTCCGGTTCTTCGCTGTGCCCGCGAGGGTGAAGGGGATGGGAAGCTTCCCGGTGCGCGCGTTTGCTCGGTTGACCGACTGAATCCTATCTTCGCATCGGCATGGGACCCGTGCGCGAGCTTCTGCCGTTCCTTCTCGTCGTAGCCGGGCTGGCATTCGTTGGCCTGCCGCTGATCATGTGGCGGCTGTTGGGAGAAGATGCGACGCCGCGCTACGAGCCGTTCGACCCATCGCGTCACGCCGCTCCCCCGGAAGTTGGCGCCTTCATCCGCGACAACGTGGCCGCGCTCGCTGCCGACGGCTTCACGCAGGCCGGGGACCTCGTGCGAGACCGCGGGGCCAACATCACGCGCGTCACGTTGCTCGAGCACCCGGAGGGTGAGACCGCGACCGTGGCCGTCGTCTACTCCGAGCGGGGCACCGCCGCACCGTTGGTCGAGTTCACCGTGGTGCTCACGGACGGGCGCGTGTTCGACGTCAATAACTCGGTCTCAGTCCCTGTGTTCGCGCCCCACCCAGGCCACGAAGTCAAACGTTTCCCCGAGGTGCGTGACCCGGTGCGGTTGCATCGGCTGTTCCGCACGTTGTTGCGCCGTCGGTTCGGCTCGCCCGTTCTGGTTCGCCGAGACATCGCCCGGGATCCCGCCAGGTTCCTCGCCGGTATTTCGGACACCGAGTACCTGGCGCAAGTCGCCGCGGGATACTTCCGGTTCGACGAGCGCGCACGACGTTTCCGCCCGACGCTGAAGGGCGCGTACCTGATGACGTGGAAGATGCTCCCGCCATTCGCAACGCTGCGCAAACGTCGTTTGCGTCGGGAGGCGCGCGAACTGCTCCGAGAGATCGGGATGGAGGGAGTGGACCAGCGTCCCGTGGCCGCGGTGACGGCGGTGACCCCGGTGACGCCGCTAGAGGAGCTGCTGCCGGGTGTGATCGCGGCCCCGCGCGACACGCCACGGCGCTGGGCAGTGAGGATCGGTGGCTTCGCGCTGCTGCTCGCGATGACGGCGTCGGTCGTGTACCAGCGGGTGCAGGCGCGGCGCGCCGTGCGACTTCCGGGGTTGGTGGTGCCCGCGGACTTCCCCGGCGCGATCCGCGCGCTCGAGCAGGTCACGGCGCACGCCGCCACACCCCTCGTCGGGCGGGACAGCGTCGGCGCGGAGCGAGAGTCGGGCGCCTACGTCGTCACCGTTCAGTCCCGTTGGGCGAACCGATTCCTCCAGGCGGCCCACGAGAAGTTCGCCGCCCGGGGGTTTTTTCTCTCCCGCTTCGACCTCAACTTCCGGAATGACTCAAGTTCGGTGCGGCTTCTGCTGGCGCCGACCGCAGACCCCTACGACGTTCTGCTGCTGGTCGGTACGCGCGGCGAGTCCGACGGGCGCGGCACCGCGGATATCGCTGAGTGGCTACGGACGTTCGCCCGAGAGCGGCCGTTCGAGCTGCGCAACGTCGGCGCGGACTGGGTGCGCGGCGTGTTCGCGTCAGACGTGACGGACCCGGACGACGTGGTGCGACGCGTGGAGGCGTTCTGTCCCCGCATCGCCCGCGAGGATTTCCAGGGCAACGTGGCGGCGCTGGCGACCTGGGTACGCCGCTCACGGGCGTTCATCTGTCGCTGGCAGTAGCGGTCGGTCGGGCGATCACGCGAGTGACAGCAACCATACAGTATCCCGACAGTAGTCCGCCCCCGAGGCGGCTCACCCCGCCGGCGCTACCGCTTCCCCCAGCTTCCGCGTGATCTCCCGCGTGATGTGCATCGAGCAGAACTTCGGCCCGCACATCGCGCAGAACTCGGCACTCTTGAAGTACTCGGCTGGCAGCGACTCGTCGTGCAGCTCGCGCGCCCGCGCCGGGTCGAGCGCCAGGCGGAACTGCTCGTTCCAGTCGAACGCGAACCGCGCCCGGGACAGCGCGTCGTCGCGGTCCCGCGCGCCGGCGCGCCCCCGGGCGATGTCCGCCGCGTGCGCGGCGATCTTGTAGGCGATCACGCCCTCGCGCACCTCCTCCGCGTTGGGCAGGCCGAGGTGCTCCTTGCGGGTCACGTAACACAGCATGTCGGCCCCGTACCAGCCGATCATCGCCGCGCCGATTGCCGAGGTGATGTGGTCGTAGCCCGGCGCGACGTCCGTCACCAGAGGCCCGAGCGTGTAGAACGGCGCCTCGTGACAGATTTCCTTCTCCTTGCGGACGTTGATCTCGATCAGCTGCATCGGGATGTGCCCCGGGCCTTCGATCATCACCTGGACGTCCTGCGCCCAGGCGCGCGTGGTGAGCTCGCCTAGAGTCTCCAGCTCGGCGAACTGCGCCCGGTCGTTCGCGTCGGCCAACGAGCCCGGCCGCAGTGCGTCGCCCAGTGAAAGCGTCACGTCGTACTTGCGAGCGATCTCGAGGATGCGGTCGAAGTGGGTGTAGAACGGGTTCTGCTGATTGTGGTGCATCATCCAGTACGCGTGGAGCGACCCCCCCCGCGACACGATCCCCGTCACCCGCCCGAGCGCGAGCCCCACGTACTCGCGCAGGATGCCGCAGTGGACTGTGACGTAGTCCACCCCCTGCTGCGCCTGGTGCTCCACCATGTCGAGCAGGTCATCTGCGGTGAGGTCCTCAACTTTGCTCACTTCGGTCACGGCCTGGTAGATCGGCACGGTCCCGATCGGGACCGGAGAGGCGTCGAGGATCGCCTGCCGGATGGCGTTGATGTCGCCGCCGGTCGAGAGGTCCATCACGGTGTCCGCGCCGTAGTGGACCGCGTGGTGCAGCTTTTCCAGCTCCTGGTCGATGTTCGACTCGACGGCCGAGTTGCCGATGTTCGCGTTGATCTTGACGTGAGCCACCATGCCGATGGCCATTGGGTCGAGGCGCTTAGCGAGGTGCTCTACGTTCGCGGGTATGATGAGCCTGCCGCGTGCCACTTCGTCGCGCACGACCTCTACCGGGAGCGCTTCTCGCTCCGCGACGCGTCGCATCTGGGGGGTGATCGTGCCCTGGCGGGCGAAACTCTTCTGGGTGACGCAGTCCATGTCGACTCCCTTCGCCGGTACTAGCCGGATCAGGTTCAAAGGGTGTGGTCTCAGCTCGCCGCAGTCGGGCGAGCACCCCTGTCGCCGGGAAATGTAACTGCCGTTCAGGCGCGGTGGCGCGCCTGGTGAATGGATGCTGTCGAGAAGCTGGCGCTCTGCTAGGCCCTGCGGTGTGACGACGGGTGACCGCACGACTGGCCCGGGTCGGTCCGTCGAGTCAGGGCATCTCGCGTGGCTTCGGTGCCCCGTAACGCTGCGACGCGTCGTGATGCTTCTCCCACTCCGAGCGCAGCGCGAACGGGTCGGGGCCCGCTCCCCGGTCGAGCGCGAGGATGCCGTCCAGATGGTCGATTTCGTGTTGCAGCAACTCGGCCATCGGACCCTCCAGCGGCATCGTATGCTGCTTCCCCTTCAGGTCCGTGTAGCTGAGGGTCGCCGTGTAGGCGCGCGACACGCGGACGTACAGGTTCGGGAAGGAAAAGCAGTCGTCCCACACCAGGAAGTCCTCCGGCCCAACGTCGGTGATCTCAGGGTTGATCATGGTCCAGCGCTGCTTGTCCATCTGGACGAACACGATCCGCACCGGTGCGCCGATCTGCGGCGCCGCCATGGCCCGGCCCATCTTGTACTTCTCCTTCGCCGCGCGCAGCGTATCGCGCAGGTCGTCCGCGATGAGCCGCGTCGCAGCCGACTTCGGATTCTGAACCCGCTCGCAGCGGATCCGGAGGATGGGATCGCCCAGTTGGCGAATGCGACGCACGGCCATGGGGCGCCAATTTGGGGGTTTGGCGCCGGGGTGCAACTCGGCGTAAGGTACCTGTCATGTCCCTCGCCGGCGTCGTCCTCGCGGGCGGGCGTTCCGAGCGCATGGGTACCCCCAAGGCGCTGCTCGACTTCCGGGGCCGGCCCTTCATTATCCGTATCCTGGAGGTGCTAGAAGCGCTCGAACTCAAGCCCCGCATCGTGGTGCTCGGCCCCGACGCCCCCCGGGTGCGGCCCGTACTCGCGCCTCACGAATGCATCATCGTCAAGAACCCGGAGGTCGAAGCCGGCCCGATCGGCTCGCTGCGCGCCGCCCTCGCGGCCCTAAAGCCGTTCCTGCCGGCGGGAGTCCTGGCTTGGCCGGTCGACCTGCCCCACGTGCGGCTGGCGACCGTGGAGCGCCTGGTTGAGGCGTACCGCCGCACCGGCGCGGCGGCTGTGGTGCCTGCCTTCGCCACGCGGCGTGGCCAACCCGTCATCTGGGACCGCTCGCTGTTCGCCGAGCTCGAGGCTAGTGCCGCGGCGACGCGCCATGGTGCCCTCGCCGTACTGCACGCCGAACCGCGGCTGGTCACGGTCCCGGTGGACGACGCCGCTGTGATCGACGATCTCAACACACCGGAGGATTTCGAAAGGCTGGTGCGGGAAGTGAACCGGGATATCTACTGAAGGCGTTCACGGCCGTCGGCTATCAGCGATTTGACAGCTGAAAGCCGATAGCTGACAGCAGCTTACGAATTCACACCAATGTCGCTTTATTTAGTTGACAATCCCGAGTACGTCCCTTAGGATTCGAGGGTCCCATGGGAGCTATCCATCCGCAACTCGCGGCGCACAAAGGACTTCGCGCCGACATCCTACTGGAGTTGAAGCGCGCCCAGCCGCTTACGGCGAAGGACCTTGCCCACAAGCTGGGTGTTTCTCCCAATGGCATCCGCCATCATCTGAAGGAGCTCGAGGCCGAATCGCTGATCGCCTACGGTCGCGAGCAGCGCGGGCTGGGGGCGCCGACCTTCGCCTACCGCCTGAGCGCCGAGGGCGAGGCCCTGTTCCCCCGCGCTTACGAGGAAACCCTGACTCACGTGCTGGACCGCGTAGCCGAAAAGGGCGGTCGCCAGGCCGCGGTCGAGCTGCTCGAAGACCACTATCGCGAACTGACCCGCAAGCTCCAGCGCGAGCTCGAGGGCGCCACCGTGGCGGAGCGGGTGGATGTGGTCGCCCGCCTGATGAACCAGCAGGGCTACATGGCCGAGTGGCAGGAGACGGCCGGCATGTTCCGGCTCTCCGAGCACAACTGCGCGATCCGCGCCGTGGCGGAGCGCTTCCCCGAGGTGTGCGCAGCCGAACAGCGGTTTCTGCAAGACGTGCTCGGGACCGCCGTCGAGCGGCGCACCCATATCACGAGCGGTTGCAACGCCTGCGAGTACGCCGTCAGCGTCGGCGCAGAGCCGCGCCGGGAGTCCGCATGAGTTCCGGGATCGAAGCTCAGGTTCTCCAGCCGTATAAGTACGGCTTCGTGACCGACATCGAGGCCGACGTCGTGCCTCCCGGTCTGAGTGAGGACGTCATCCGGCTGATTTCGGCGAAGAAGGGCGAGCCGGAGTGGATGCTCGAGTGGCGACTCAAGGCGTACCGCAACTGGCTCAAGATGCCGGAGCCCCACTGGTCCAACGTCACGTACGGGCCCATCGACTATCAGGGGATCAGCTACTACGCCGCGCCCAAGCAGCGCCCCAAGCTCGAGAGCCTGGACCAGGTCGATCCCAAGCTGATCGAAACGTTCGAAAAGCTGGGGATCCCGATCGAGGAGCGGAAGCGGCTGGCGGGCGTCGCCGTAGACGCGGTGTTCGATTCGGTATCGGTCGCGACCACGTTTCGGGAGACGCTCGCCCAGCAGGGCATTATTTTCTGTGCGATCTCCGAAGCGATCCGCGAGCACCCCGACCTGGTCCGCAAGTACCTCGGATCGGTGGTTCCGCACAACGACAACTTTTTCGCGGCCCTCAACTCCGCGGTGTTCACGGACGGCTCGTTCGCCTACATCCCCAAAGGCGTGCGCTGCCCGCTCGAGCTCTCCACCTATTTCCGGATCAACGCGTCCTCGACCGGACAGTTCGAGCGCACCCTGATCGTCGCGGAGGAGGGGAGCTACGTGAGCTACCTGGAGGGCTGCTCGGCACCGGTGCGTGACGAGAACCAGCTGCACGCGGCCGTGGTCGAGCTGGTCGCGCTGGACGACGCCACGATCAAGTACTCGACCATCCAGAACTGGTACCCGGGCGACGAGGAAGGCCGCGGCGGGATCTACAACTTCGTGACCAAGCGCGGGGCGTGCCGCGGCAAGAACTCGAAGATCTCGTGGACCCAGGTCGAGACCGGCTCGGCGATCACCTGGAAATACCCCGGCTGCATCCTCCAGGGCGACAACTCGATCGGCGAGTTCTACTCGGTGGCCGTGACCAACCAGCGCCAGCAGGCCGACACGGGCACGAAGATGATCCACCTGGGGAAGAACACGCGCTCGACCATCGTGTCCAAGGGCATCTCGGCGGGCCGCGGGCAGAACACCTACCGCGGTCTGGTAAAGATTCTCAAGGGTGCCGACCACGCCCGCAACTACTCGCAGTGCGATTCGATGCTGATCGGCGACAAGTGCGGCGCACACACCTTCCCGTACATCGACGTGCGCAACAGCACGGCGATCATGGAGCACGAAGCGTCCACGTCAAAGATCGGCGAGGATCAGATCTTCTACGCAAAGCAGCGAGGGGTGTCGGCGGAAGACGCCGTCTCGATGATCGTGAACGGGTTCTGCAAGGAAGTCTTCAAGGAGCTGCCGATGGAGTTCGCCGTCGAAGCGCAGCGGCTGCTCGGTATCAGTCTCGAGGGGAGCGTCGGGTGACGCTGCTACAGATCAAGAACCTCCGCGCCTCGGTCGAGGGTCGCGAGATCCTCCAAGGCGTGGATCTGACGGTGAACACCGGCGAGGTCCATGCCATCATGGGCCCGAACGGCTCGGGCAAGAGCACGCTCGCCCAGGTCCTGGCCGGGCATCCCGCGTACACCGTCACGGCGGGGTCGGCGCTGTACGAGGGGAAGGATCTCTTCGCCATGACCCCGGAGGAGCGCGCTCGCGAGGGGGTGTTCTTGGCGTTCCAATACCCGGTCGCGATCCGCGGCATCACCAACGCCTACTTTCTCCGCTCCGCGGTGAACGCCATCCGCAAGCACCGCGGCACGGAGGAGCTCGGGCCCGTCGAGTTCATGGACGCGCTCGAGGAGAAGCTCAAGGTGATCGGGTGGGACGACAGCTATCTGAGTCGGCCGGTGAACGAAGGGTTCTCGGGAGGCGAGAAGAAGCGCAACGAGATCCTCCAGCTGGCGGTGCTCGAGCCCAAGCTCGCGATCCTGGACGAGACGGATTCCGGTCTCGATATCGACGCGCTCAAGACCGTGGCCCGGACGGTCGAGAAGCTGCGCCGGCCCGACAACGCCACGGTAATGGTGACGCACTACTACCGAATCCTCACCCACATCCAGCCGGATTTCGTGCACGTGCTCGCGGCGGGCCGGATCGTGAAGTCGGGCGGCAAGGAGCTGGCGCAGGAGCTCGAAGAGAAGGGCTACGACTGGATTCGCGAACCGGCGGCAGTGGCATGACGGAGCAGTACGTCGCGGACTTCAAAGCGTTCGCGGGCAACGGCGCGGGCGGGGCACCGGCGTGGCTCAGGAAGATCCGCGAAGGCGCGATCGCGCGCTTCGCCGAGCTCGGCTTCCCGACCACGAAGCAGGAGGAGTGGCGCTTCACCAGCGTCGCCCCGATCAAGGAGACGCGCTTCGCGCTCGCCCATGCGGCCGGCGCACAGCCCCCGTCTGTCGCGGCGATCGAGCCGTTGCTGGTGTGCCCCCCGGGGAGCCCGCGGATGGTCTTCGTCGACGGGCGGTACGCGCCCGAGCTGTCCTCGGTCGGCGGATTGCCGCGCGGTGTGCACGCGGGAAGCCTCGCGGTTGCCCTCACGTCCGGCAGGAACGGCGAGCTGGCACGCCAGCATCTCACTCGCCACGCGCGCTGGCACGAGAGCGCGTTCGCCGCGCTGAACACGGCGTTCCTCGCGGACGGAGCGTTTGTCCACGTTGCGGCGCACACCATCTTGGAGCAGCCGCTCGAGCTGCTCTTCGTCGCGACCGGCGGTCGACAACCCACAGTGTCACACCCGCGTAGCCTCATCGTCGTCGAGCGGGACGCCCAGGCGGCGGTCGTCGAGGGCTACGCCGCGCTCACCGATGACGTCTACTGGACCAACGGGGTCACGGAAGCGGTCGTGGGCGAGGGCGCCCGCGTCGAGTACTACCGCGTACAGCGGGAAGGTCGGCGCGCTTACCATGTCGCCACGACACAATCGCGACAGGAACGCGACAGCTTCTTCGGACTGCACGCCGTGACGCTAGGTGGGGCGCTGGCCCGGCACGACGTACTCACGGCGCTGGACGGCGCGGGCGCCGAACTCATTCTGAACGGCCTGTACGTACTGCGCGACAGCCAGCATGCCGATCACCACACGGTGATCGAGCACGCCCGGCCGCACTGCGCCAGCCACGAGTTCTTCAACGGGGTGCTCGACCAGCGGGCGCATGGTGTGTTCAACGGCCGGATCATCGTGCGGCCGGGCGCGCAGCGCACCGACTCGAAGCAGACGAACAACAACCTGCTCCTATCGACCGACGCGAGGGCCGACAGCCAGCCCCAGCTCGAGATCTACGCCGACGACGTAAAGTGCACCCACGGCTCGACCGTCGGACCGATCGACCAGACGGCGCTGTACTACCTCCGCAGCCGCGGGCTCTCGCCCGAGATGGCGCAGAGCCTTCTGACGTACGGCTTCGCGGCCGAGATCCTCGGCCGTATGGGGCGGGCCGACGTGCGGGACCGCCTCGACCCCTTGGTGCGCGCCGCGCTCGCCTGATGCTCGAGGCCGCCCGTCTCCGCGCCGACTTTCCGCTCCTCCAGCGGCAGGAGAACGGCCGGCGCCTCGTGTACCTCGACAACGCGGCGACGACGCAGAAGCCCGAGGCGGTGCTCGCCGCCATCGCCGACTACTACCGCACCACCAACGCCAACGTCCACCGCGGGGCGTACGGCCTCGCGATCCGCGCCACGGAAGCCTACGAGGCGGCTCGCGCGAAGCTCGCCGGGTTCGTCAACGCCTGGGCGCCGGAAGGCGTCGTGTTCACGCGTGGGACGACCGAGGCGATCAACCTGGTGGCGGGGTCGTACGGTCGGGCAAACCTGCGCCGGGGCGACAGCGTCGTCGTGACCGCGATGGATCACCATTCGAACCTCGTGCCGTGGCAGATCCTCTGCCAGGAGAAGGGCGCGACGCTTCGGATGGTAGAGATCACGGAGGACGGTCGCATCGACCTCTCCGACTTCGGAGCGGCACTCGAGCGACGGCCGAAGCTCGTCGCTTTCCCCTACGTGTCGAACGCGCTCGGCACGGTCAACCCGGTGGCGCAGCTCGTGAAGCTCGCCCATGCGGTCGAGGCGGTCGTCGTGGTGGACGGCGCGCAGTCCACGCCCCACCTGAAGGTCGACGTGCAGGCGCTCGACTGCGACTTCTACGCACTGTCGGGTCACAAGATGCTCGCGCCGATGGGCTCCGGGGCGCTCGTCGCGAAGCCGGAGCTGCTCGACGCGATGCCGCCCTATCACGGGGGCGGCGAGATGATCTCGCGCGTCTTCGACGATCACTCGACCTACAACAAGATTCCCCACAAGTTCGAAGCCGGGACGCCGAACGTGGAAGCGGCGGTCGGGCTCGCGGCGGCAATCGACTACTTGGAGACGATCGGTCTCGAGCGGATCGCCGCGCACGAGCAAGCGCTCGCCCAGGCGGCGATCGACCAACTGACGCAGATCGACGGCGTGACGGTGTACGGGCCGCGCGGTCACCGCGCCGGCGTCGTGTCATTCACGTACGGCGACATCCACCCGCACGACATCGCGACCATCCTCGACCAGGACGGCGTGTGCATTCGCGCCGGTCATCACTGCACGCAGCCGCTGATGCGTCGGCTCAACGTGCCCGCCACCGCGCGCGCATCGTTCTACCTCTACAACGACCTCGACGACGTCGCCGCGCTCGCCGGCTCGCTCGTCAAAGCCGGAGCCTTGTTTGGATACGTCCCTGCCTGAACCCCGGCTGAGCGCGCTCTACCAGGAGCTGATTCTCGATCACTACCGCCGCCCGCGTAACAAGGGGGCGCTCGAGGGCGCGACGCACTCGGTCTCACTGAACAATCCGCTGTGCGGCGACGAGATCGACCTGCAGCTGCGCGTGGACGGCGCCGTGATAAAAGACGTGCGCTTCGTCGGGCGGGGCTGCTCCATCAGTCAGGCGTCAGCGTCGATGATGACGCAGCTCCTCAAGGATCGTCCGGTCCCGCAAGCGCTCGCCCTCGCCGAGCGGATGAGTGCGATGATGCAGGGGGACGAGGCGGCGGCGAAGGACAAGACGCTCGGGGACCTGCGGGCGCTCGCCGGCGTGTCCAAGTTCCCGGTGCGCATCAAGTGCGCGCTGCTCCCCTGGAACGCGCTGACCGATGCCGTGAAGACGTAAATAGCACTCCGGCGGTCCCCCCTTCCCTCCTCCTCCCACGCCGGCAGATTACTCGCAGCATGACCGCGCCCATCCTCGTGCTCGACCGGGTCACCAAGCGCTTCGCCGGCCATACCGCGGTCGACGGCCTGTCACTCTCGGTCCGGGCCGGTGTGATCTTCGGCCTGCTTGGCCCCAACGGCGCCGGCAAGACCACCTCGATTCGCGTCATCATGGACATCTTCCAGCCGGATGAGGGCAGCGTCCAGCTGTTCGGGGAGCGGGCGGGGAGGGACCACTCGGCGCGCATCGGCTACCTGCCGGAGGAGCGCGGACTATACCCGCGGATGCGAGTGCTCGACGTCCTCGTGTTCCTCGCCGAGGTGAAGGGCGTCCCGCGCCGCGCCGCCCGCCTCAGAGCGCTCGAATGGCTCGACCGGCTCGGGCTGGGCGACTGGCGGCTGCGCCGCGTGAACGAGCTCTCGAAGGGGATGCAACAGAAGGTGCAGTTCATCTCCACGATGCTGCACGATCCCGATCTCGTGATTCTCGACGAGCCGTTTTCGGGGCTCGATCCGGTGAACGCACAGGTGATGAAGGATACGGTGCTGGAACTGCGCCGGCGCGGGAAGACGATCCTCTTCTCGACGCACATCATGGAGCAAGCCGAGAAGCTGTGCGACGAGCTCTGCATCATCGCCCGAGGGAAGAAGCTCGTGGACGGCGCCCTCAGCGACATCAAGCGGACACGTGGCGGACACCATCTCGTCATCGGGTTCGACGGCAGTGCCGGTGGTGCGCAGCAAGTCTTCGCAGACAAGGGGCTTGTGAAGCGGGTCGACGACTATGGGCAATACGCCGAGCTTGAGCTTGCGGCCGGGGCGGACGCCCAGCAGATCCTGCAGCGGCTCGTCGCCTCCGGCGCCCGGCTGTCGCGGTTCGAGCTGATGGAGCCCTCGCTCAACAAAATATTCATCGACCTGGTAGGGCCCGAGGCGGCTCGGGCGGAGGCGCGGCCCGAAGGGCAGGCTGTCCATGCGTAGGGTGTGGGCGGTGGTGCGGCGGGAGTTCGTCGAACGGGTCCGCAAGAAGTCGTTCTGGGTGATGGCGCTGCTCGGCCCCTTGTTCTTCGCGGCCGTCTTCCTGATGCCGCTCCTCATGTCTCGTGGCGGCGGCGTCAAGCGCCTGGCGCTGGTTGACCGGACCACGACCACGCTCGGCGCCGTCGTCGCGGCGCGGCTCGACTCGACCCAGCGGTTTTTCGTCGTGCGCCGCCTGTCGGGCGGAGCGAGCGTGGAAGATTCGCTGGCGCGTGAAGTCGGGCTGAAGAGCATCGATGGGTTTCTCGTCCTGTCGGACTCGCTCACCCAGACGGGCGTCGCGCAATACCGGGCCTCCAACGTTTCGTCGCTCGATGATATCGGGCTGTTGCGGGAGACGCTGGGGCGGCTGGCGGAGCGCGCGCGTTTGGAGCGCGCCGGCGTCGATCCGACCATGGTGGCTCGGGCCCAGATCCGGGTGTCGCTCGACACCAAGAAGATCACCGGCGGACGCACGACCGAGGAGAGCGCTGGCCAGTCGTTCTCGCTCGCGTATTTCATGATGCTGATCCTCTACATCTCGCTGTTGCTGTACGGCGTGCAGGTCATGGGTTCGGTGATCGAAGAGAAGACGTCGCGCGTCATCGAGGTCCTCGTGAGCTCCCTCAAGCCGTTCCAGCTGCTGCTCGGCAAGCTGCTCGGCGTCGGCGCGGTCTCGCTGGTGCAGTTTGCGATTTGGGGCATGTCGGGCCGACTGCTGCTTGGCCAGCGGGCAGCGCTGGTGAGCCGAATGGGGGGTGTCGACCCGGAGGTCGGCCAGGTCTTCCAGGTTCCTCATGTGTCCGGCGCGACGGCTCTCGTTTTCATAGCGTTCTTCCTGGGCGGCTTCTTCCTGTACTCCGCGATGTTCGCCGCCGTCGCCGCCACCTGCTCCACCGAGCAGGAGGCGCGCCAGAGCCAGGTGCCGGTCACGGTCCTGATCATGATCGCGTTCTTCGGCTCCTTCGCCACGCTCGCCAACCCGGAGTCGCGGCTCGCCGTCACGCTGTCGCTCGTCCCGTTCACCTCGCCGATCGCGACTCCGGCGCGGTGGGCGGCCGGCAATCTCTCGGCCCTGGACGTGATCGCGTCGCTCGCGTTGCTGCTGGCGGGGACCCTCGTGGTCACGTGGATTGCTGCGAGGATCTATCGCGTCGGAATCCTTATGACGGGGAAGCGGCCGAACGCCAGAGAGCTGTTGAGGTGGATCAGGACTGCCTAGGCAAGGCAAGAGCTAGACGCACAGACGCACTGCGGTAAGCAGAGACGGCGAGTAAGCGGGGTACGACCTGCGCCAGAATGATGCCGCACGCTGTCCCTCAATTGGCCATCTTCGTAGCGTGCCAATCCACCACACCCTCAAGGCGTGGCAACACGCGCAGCGACTTGCCGTCGAATGCGCCAAAGCCGCCAACCGGTTCCCGGACTTCGAGCAGCAAGCGCTTGCGGACCAGCTGCGACGAGCCTGCTACAGCATCCCGCTGAACATCGCAGAAGGCACGACCCGGAAGGGGACTCGGGACTATCGCAAGTTCCTTGATACGGCGTGGGGCTCTCTTGCCGAGGTCCAGACAGCGCTCGCCATCGCGCGGGACGTAGGCTATCTCCAGCTCCCCGAATTTGCACGGCTGGAGGCGCTGGCAACGGAGACGAGCAAGACTTTGTTCGGGCTCCTTAGAAAGATCAGTCAGGCTTCCGATCGGCCCAAATCCCACTGACTGTTCGGTGCGGTGCGCCTGCGCGTCTAGCCTTTGCCTTGGGTGTTCACTAAGCTTTTTAGAATGTCCTGTGACTACGATGTTCTGGTCGTTGGCGCCGGTCATGCCGGCACCGAGGCCGCTGTTATGTCCGCGCGCCTCGGCGCGCAGACTCTGCTCCTCACCTCCAACCTCGATACCATCGGCCAGATGAGCTGCAATCCCGCGATCGGGGGGATTGCGAAGGGTACCGTGGTCCGCGAGATCGACGCGCTGGGCGGCGTCATGGGCCGCGCCACCGACCGCGCGACGATTCAGTTCCGCATGCTCAATCGGTCGAAGGGACCGGCGGTGTGGGCGCCGCGGGCGCAGTGCGATCGCACGCTGTACCGGCGGTCGGTGCGACAGTTGCTCGAGACGTTTCCGCGTCTCGAGCTCGCGCAAGGGATGGTGACGCGGCTGCGCATCGACGGTGCGCGTGCCAGCGGGATTGAGACGGCCGACGGGCGTGGCTTCACCGCGCGGGCGGTGATCCTCACGGCGGGTACGTTCTTGCGCGGCCGAATTCACCTCGGCATGGACACGCAGATCGCGGCGGGTCGGGCGGGCGATGCGCCCGCGGTCGATATAGCGCAACACATTGAGTCACTTGGACTTACAGTGTCGCGCTTCAAGACCGGCACGCCGCCCCGCGTGGACGGACGGACGGTCGATTGGTCCCGGGTGGAGCGCCAGGACGGTGACGGGATCGGGTACCGTTTCTCGTTTTACGAGCGGGTCGAGCTGCCGCCTCAGCTACCGTGCTGGATCACGTGGGCCGGTGAAGCGGTGAAGGACATCATTAGCCGCCACCTCAAGGAGTCGGCGCTGTACGGCGGCGCGATCGCCTCGCGCGGTCCGCGCTACTGCCCGTCGGTCGAAGACAAGGTCGTCAAGTTCCCCGACGCGAAGCGGCATCAGGTCTTCCTCGAGCCGGAAGGGCTCGACACCCACGAGCTCTACGTCAACGGGCTGTCCACTTCCCTGCCCGTGGCCGTTCAACTCGAGTTTCTGCACGCGGTCCCTGGTCTCGAGCGGGCGAGGATGACGCGCCCGGGATACGCGATCGAGTACGACTACTACCCGCCCACCCAGCTCACGCCGTGGCTGGAGACGAAGGCGATCGAGCATCTGTTTTTCGCAGGTCAGATCAACGGCACGACCGGGTACGAGGAGGCAGCAGGCCAGGGCGTCGTAGCGGGGATCAACGCGGTGCGTCGCCTGCGGGGCGAGGAGCCCGTGCTGTTCGGTCGAGACGAGGCGTACCTCGGCGTGCTGGTGGACGACCTGGTCACGCGCGGGGTGGATGAGCCCTACCGGCTGTTCACGTCACGATCGGAGTTCCGGCTGCTGCTGCGGCAGGACAATGCGCTGCGCCGCCTCCTCCCACTGGGGGAGCGGCTGGGCCTCCTGACGTCGGCGGAGCTGAGCGTTGCCGAGGGACGCTTGCAAGACGAGGAGCGGCTCCTCGCCACGGCGCGGACCACGAGCATAACTCCCCGCCAAGCCGCGCCCGTGGTTGGGCCATCGGGGACTGAACTGGCGGAGCCCACGCGGGTGGCGAGCGTCGTGCGTCGACCGGGCGTGTCACTGCGGGGGCTGCTGGAGGCGGCGGGCGTGACAGTGACGTGTGACGACGGCATCTTGGCGAGCGCGGAGATCGAGCTCAAATACGACGGTTATCTGGCGCGCGAGCGCCAGGCTGCCGGCCGGCTCGCTGAGCTCGCCTCGTTCGTGCTGCCGGTCGAGCTTCCCTATCTCGAGCTGCAAAGTCTAGCAACCGAGGCCAGGCAAAAGCTGGATCGGGTCCGTCCCACATCGCTCGCCCAGGCGGCGCGGATCCCGGGAGTCTCCCCCAGCGACCTGCACAACCTCGTGGTCGAGACAGCGCGGTGGCGCCGACGAGTAGCGTGAGTCGGTAGTATGTTTCACGTGAAACGTCGCCTAGTTTCACGTGAAACGGACTCTTTACCACAGTTGTCCCGCGACGTATATTTCAGCCCTGATTGCCGCCCAACTATATAACTCATTGTGATATAAACAGTTAGATGATGTCCCGTGTGATAGCTGTCGCCAACCAGAAGGGCGGTGTCGGGAAGACCACCACCGCCGTGAACCTCGCTGCGTCCCTCGCGACCGCCGAGCGCAAGACGCTGCTGGTGGACGCCGACCCCCAGGCGAACTCGACCAGCGGTGTCGGGATCGAGCGCGACCGCATCCGACACTCACTGTACGACGCGTTGCTCGACGGCCGGCCCCTCGCGGATACTCGCTTCGCCCACGTGCACTTCCCCTATCTCGACGTGGTACCGGCGACACAGGACTTGGTCGGCGCGGAGCTGGAGCTCGTCAACAAGCAAGCGCGCGAGACGATGATGCGGCGCGCGCTGCGCGACATCCGTGATCAATACCAGTACGTCATCATCGACTGTCCTCCGTCGTTGGGCCTGCTCACCCTTAACATGCTCACGGCGTCGGACAGCGTGCTAATCCCGATTCAGTGCGAGTACTATGCGCTCGAAGGGCTCTCGCAACTGCTCAACACCGTCAAGCTGGTGCAACGGAACTTCAACGCCGCACTCGCGATCGACGGCGTGCTGTTGACCATGTTCGACGCGCGCTTGAATCTCTGCAAGCAGGTGGCCGAGGAGGCGAAGGAGTACTTCGGCTCGCAGATGTTCGGCATCACCATTCCCCGGAACGTGCGGCTCGCAGAAGCCCCGAGCTTCGGTAAGCCGATTCTGTTATACGATGTCCAGTCGGTGGGTGCGAAGAGCTACTTGGCCGTGGCGCAGGAGCTGATCGGCCGTGTCGAGCGCGCCGTCGCGCCCGTCTCCCCTGCCCCGCCCACCGCTGAACCGCTGCCGGAGGTGCCCGCATGACGGAAACCATTGCCGGTCGCCGTCGTCTCGGTCGGGGGCTCGAGGCCCTGCTGGGACCGACTCGCGAGCAAGCCGAGCGCGAAGGGAGCTTGGTCGAGCTGGCGATCGCCGACATTCGCCCCAACCCCTACCAGCCGCGCCGGGACGTCGACCCGACGGCGCTGGACGAGCTCAAGGCCTCGATTCTGAAAGCGGGTCTGCTGCAGCCGGTGGTGGTGCGAGCGGCCCCAGGAAACGGCGGCTACGAACTGATCGCGGGCGAGCGGCGGCTGCGCGCCTGCCAGGCGCTCGGGTGGGAGCGGATCCCCGCGGTGAAGCGCGACGTGGACGACCGCACGGTGCTCACGCTCGCGCTGATCGAGAACCTGCAACGTGACGACCTCTCGCCCGTGGACGAAGCACGCGGCTACGAGCGCCTGATCGCTGAGTTCAGTCTGACCCAGCAGGGCGTGGCGGACGCCGTGGGACGCGACCGCTCCACGGTCGCCAACGCCCTGCGCCTCCTCAAGCTCCCGGCCCTAGTGCTCGGGCTGCTCCACGAAGGACGGCTCTCGGTCGGGCACGCTCGCGCACTGCTCGCGCTGGACGACGCGCGCGCCGTGACGGCACTCGCGAAGGAGGCGGTCGATCTCGGGCTCTCGGTGCGCGACGTCGAGGATCGCGCCCGGGGGGGCCGGGCGCCGGTGCGCCGGCCTCGTCTCAAACAAGGGCTCGGCCAGGCGCCGGAGGTGCGTCGCATCGAGGATGCGTTGCGCCGCCGGCTGGGCACCGACGTGCGGGTGACGCTGCGCGCCAAAGGAAAGGGGCAGATTCATGTCAACTTCTATTCGAACGACGACCTGGCACGCTTGCTCGAGCTGATCCTTGGAGCGCCGTTCGACGGATGAAGCAGAAAAGCGTCACCATCGTCGTCCATAAAGATCGGGAGCTCGAGTCCCATCAGTATCGCGTGCCGCTGTGGGCGTTCGAAATGGGGAAGTGGACGGCCGCTGCCATCGCGGTGCTGGTGGTGCTGTTCTTCTTGTTCGCCGGACCGATCACGCGGAATGCCGTACGAGCCCAGTTGCTCGACCGAGAAGTGGCGCGGTTGCAGCGGGAGAACAGCCGCGTGCAACAACTCGCCGCGGCCCTGAACCGGGCGGAGGCGAACTACCAGGAGCTGCGTCAGTTGCTCGGCGTGAAGGCCCCGCCGGAAAAAGTCGTCGTGACGGCTGACCTGATGCGCGCGCTGCCCGTCCTGGCACGGGCGCCCCGCGCGCCGACGCGGTTCGAGCCCGACTCCGCGACGCCGCTCCATTGGCCGTTAGATGTTGTCGGCTTCGTGACCCGCGGTCAGGTACGGCCGGGCGATCCCGCCGAGTCCCACCCCGGGATCGACATCGCGGTGCCGGCGGGGACGCCAGTACGCGCCGCCGGTGCCGGGCTCGTGGCCCAGGCGGCCACGGATCCCGCCTACGGGCTGTTCGTGCTCTTGCGGCACACCGGCGGATATGAGACGATGTATGGGCACGCCTCGCGCCTACTGGTGCGCGAAGGCGATTCGGTAGCGTCCGGACAAGTGGTGGCTCTCTCCGGCAGCTCCGGGCGGTCGACGGCGCCACACCTCCATTTCGAGATCCGCCGCGAGGGCAAGTCGCTGGACCCCCTCACGGTCGTGAAACAGGAGAATTGATATGGCCATCTTCACCGAGAAGGGACAGGGTGCCCCCGAAGCCGAACCCGGCCTCTCGATCATCGGGACTGGAATGCGGGTCGTCGGCGACATCACCGCCGACGGCGTGGTGAAGATCGAGGGCACGGTCGTCGGTACGGTACGCGCCGGGCGCCAAGTCCTGGTCGGCAAGGGCGGGGAAGTGGAAGGCGACGTGATCTCCCGCGAAGCCATCATCGGCGGCGAGGTGCGGGGCAGTATCCGCGCGGAGGAGCGGGTAGAGATTCAGGCTTCGTGCGTCGTGCACGGGGACATCGCGGCGAAACGCATCCTCGTCCAAGAGGGCGGTGAGATCAACGGCGTCGTGCGGATGGGCGAGACGACACTCGAGCCCGAGAAGGTGGAGAAGGCCAGCTCGCAGCGATCCTTCTGAGTCGTGGCCCGATTATCCACACGCTCAGGTTTCCGGCATGTGGATTGTTTATCTCGTTGCTAAATAGCTCTTTATAAGATTCCCCATGTGGGAATCTCATGTCAGCGTCTCTAAGCTGGCTCGATAATGTCACTATACTGCCACCATCATTGCCCCTGATGCGGCTCGTCGAGCTGGCCGGCTACCTCGATACATACCTCCGAGTTGCCGACGTACCGGACGCCCCGGCGGCGCTCAACGGACTCCAGCTGGCGAACGCGGGGGACGTCACACGCGTCGCGGCAGCGGTCGACCTGTGCGAAGCGACCGTGCGGATGGCGGCGGAGCAGGGGAGCGATCTGCTGCTCGTGCACCACGGCTTGTTTTGGGGCGGGCTCAAACCGCTCACCGGCCCCGCCTACCGCCGGGTGGCGGGACTCATGAAGCAAGACATCGCGCTCTACAGCGCGCACCTGCCGCTCGATCTGCATCCGGAGGTGGGCAACAACCCGCGCCTCGCCCAGCAGCTCGGCGTCGCCGTGCGCGGCGGATTCGGGGAGGAGTACGGGGTGCTGATCGGTGTGTGGGGGGAATGGGATGGCTCACGCGGCGCACTGCAGCAACAGCTCGCCGCCGTGCTGGGCACGCCGCCGCGAGTCATGCCGTTCGGGCCCGAGCAGGTGCGGCGGGTGGGCATCGTCACCGGGGGAGCGGGCTCGTTGATCGCCCAAGCTGAGGCGGCGGGACTCGACACCTACATCACCGGCGAAGGCGCGCACCACACCTTCTTCGACGCCGAGGAGCTGGGACTGAACGTGTTCTACGCCGGGCACTACGCGACTGAGACGCTCGGCGTCAAGGCGCTGGCGGAGCACCTGAGCGCGAAGTTCGGCCTGCCCTGGACGTTCCTCGACCATCCCACCGGCCTGTGAGCGCGCAGCGGGTGCTGGCGGTGCTCGCCCTCGCGGAGCTCCTGGCCATGGCGCCGTGGTTCAGCGCCTCCGCCGTAGCCCCGACGCTCTCCCGTCTGTGGCAGCTCGGGCCCGCTGGCGCGGCTTGGCTCACCATCTCGGTGCAGCTCGGCTTCGTCGTCGGTGCGCTCGTGTCGGCGATGCTCACGCTGAGCGACATCTGGTCGGCGCGGCGGCTCGTCCAAGCGTCGGCGGTGGTCGCCGGGCTGGCCACGCTGGGCGTCGCGATCGCTCCGACACGCGTCGTCGGTATCGCACTCCGCCTGGTCACCGGTGCCGCCCTCGCGGGCGTGTATCCGCCAGGGATGAAGATCGTGGCAGGCTGGTTTCGCGAGGGCCGCGGCTGGGCGATCGGGATCATGGTCGGCGCGCTAACGCTTGGCTCGGCGTTGCCTCATCTAGCGCGTTGGCTCGTGCCCGCGGCCCTGTGGCGCCCGGTGCTCGGTGCGGCGGGCCTCGCTGCGTTCGCGGGGAGTGCGTTGATGGCGGTGGTGCCGCACGACGGTCCCTTCGCGGCATTGGCGCCCAACTTCAGCTGGAACGCCGTACCGCGCATTCTCCGAGAGCGCGCCGTGACCTTGGCCAACCTCGGGTACTGCGGCCACATGTGGGAGCTGTACGCAATGTGGACGTGGATCGCGGTATTCGTCGCGGAGAGCGAGCGCGCTCGCACGCACACCGATCCCGCGGCCGGGCTGCCGGCGCTGGTGACCTTTGCAGTCGTGGGGAGTGGGGCGATCGGCTGCTGGCTCGGAGGGAAGTACGCCGATCGGTTGGGCCGCACGCTCGTCACGAGCGGCGCGATGGCGCTGTCGGGCATCTGTGCGCTCGTGGTCGGGATGCTGTTCGGGCGCCCGCTCGTCGTGCTGCTGCCGCTGCTGCTCGCGTGGGGTGTGACGGTGGTGGCCGACTCGGCTCAGTTCTCCGCCTCGGTGAGCGAGCTCGCGCCGCGGGAGCTCGTGGGCACGGCGCTCACGCTGCAGACCAGCCTGGGGTTCCTGCTCACCTGTCTGACGATCTATCTGTTGCCGTGGGTCGCGCAGCGCATCGGGTGGCGCTGGAGTATGAGCCTGCTCGCCTTGGGGCCGGCGGGCGGGGTGTGGGCAATGCTGGCGTTGCGGCGGCGCCCGGAGGCGACCGCGTTGGCGGGCGGGCGGCGCTAGGGGACTACGAAGATCCCGACGCCGCTGCCGTAGTCGTCCGGCGCCCGCGTCGTTCCGGCCGGCACAATCCACGCCGTGCCGTCGATCCGTACGTTGATGCGGTGCACGCCGCTCACGATCGGTATGACGGCTTCCCACTCGCCGGGGCCCGTGCTGGTGAGCGCGAGTGGCTCCCAATCGGTGAAGTCGCCGGCGAGCTCGACCCGTGTGGCGTCGGCGACGTGCACCACGATGCGCACCGGCCCGCCGCGCACGGCCAGCACCTGGAGACGGGCCGCGGGCAGGGAGGTGCCGTCATCGGCACTGGCGCCGCGAGGCGCAGCGCGGGGGGGGGGGAACGCGACGCGTCGAGGGGTTATCGCGCGAACGCGAACTGCGAGGGTGAGATAGCGACCGGCCACGCTGCCGCGGATCGGGTCGGTGGGGTAGCGACCGCCCCCGATCATGAGGGCCGTACGGGGGCCGAGGGAAATCGCAGCGCTTGCTTCGCCGTACGAGCCGCGACCGCCACCGCGGCTCCACAACCGCGCGCCCAAGGTGCCTTCGAGCACGACCGGCCCCGGCTCCGCGCGCGCCGAGGATTGGAGATCGGTGTACGTCGTGTCGCCGATGTGAGAATGGTTGACGGATAGCTGCACGGTGAACTGGGCCAGTCGCAGCCACGCGCCGGCGCCGCCGGCTGCCACGGTTCGCGGGCCGGTCCCGTAGGACGTCGTCCCCGCGGTGCCGCTGATCCAGGCGCCGCGGCCCCCCTCCAGCAGGTGCAGCCGCGCCGCCGCGACGGCGTGCCAGAAGCTCGCGAAGTCGACGTAGCGGCTGGCGCCCACACCGGCGGCGAGCTCCCCGCGCCAGCGCGTCGCCGCACGGGGTGCGAAGAGCGAGCCCGTCACATCCCCTTGCAGGCTGCGATGGCCGCTCTCGAACCGAAGGTAGGTGCCGCGAGCGCTGATCCCGACGCCGGGGCGCTCCCATCGTAGGGCGGGCGTGGCCGTGACGGCCCCGGAGGGAAGAAAGCCGTCATAGCGTACGGTTGAAATGCCGACGTCGAGGGTGCCCGCCGTCTGAGCGGGGGCGCTCGCGACGAGGAGAGACCATCCCGCCGCGAGTGACGCGGCCCGAGCGTGCGTCCCGGCCGTCACCGCGGTGCGGTGTTAGGGCCGGCTGGGACGGGACTGACGGGCGCCGGCGTCGAGCTGCAGGCCCTGGGCGCCGTACGCGGCGGACGCGGCGGTCGACACGGCCATCCCGGGCGGCGCGCCGAGCGCGATGTCGCGCTCGACGGCGCGGCGGAACTCGACCAAGTCCGCGTCCCGCGTCGTGCTCGCGAGGGCGAGGACGGCGGCGGCGGCGCTGTCCACCGGCACGCCGCTCGCTACAAGATCGGCGAGGACGGCGAGCGGAACGGTGATGGTCTGGGAACGAGCTCGGCGCAGTTTCGCCAGCACCGCGGGGCCGGCACCCGCCCGGAGGGCCGCGGCCCCAGCCGCGAGCTCGGGGGGCGTGGTGCCCGGTCCGAGGGCGCTGCGGGCCTCCCCCAGATCGGCCACGAGGCGCTGGACCGCGCCCACGATGACCTCGCCCGGCGCCCCTTTGGTTGCTCCCTCGAGCGCTCGCTGCACGAGCGGCTCCGTGGGCAGCCCGGCGGCGCGCGCCGAGTCGATGACACTCGCTACCAACGGACGGACACTTGGGTCGAGTCGGTCGAGCCGTTGGTCTTGTGCGGCGGCCGCCGTCGCGATGAGTGTCGCGCCGAGCAGGCTCGTGGACGTGGTGCGGAGCAGGTGCATCGTTACGAACCGCCCACTGTGACGACGGAGCTCGGCGTTCCGAACTCGTCATCGCGCGCGGCGGGTGCCGCGGGATCCGCCAGCCAACGGGAGCCGTCCACGAGGAAAGCGTAGCGATAGCGCCCCGGGGACAGTGGCACGACCGCGGTCCACACGGGGCCACCGCGTTGGGAAGGTCGCATCGGGGTGCGTGCGGCGTCCCAGTCGTTGAAGTCGCCGACCAGCGCCACCCGCGCGGCGCGTGGAGCGACGACGACGAACTGAAACGCGCGCGTCGCGGTCTCGGCGGGCGGCGCTTCGTGCGGCCCGCTCACACGTGGCGTCGGGCCGCCCGCGATCTCCTCCATCACGCGGCTGTCGACCGCCGGATCAATCTGCACCGGCCGGCGTAGGTGAGCGACGATGCGCTCGATCACGTTTTCGGAATGCTCAAACACGCTCCGCCTCCCGGAAAATGAGCTGCAGCTGCTCGCGGGCGCGCTTGACTCGCATCTTCAACGCCGAGATGCCCGCCCCCGTCAGCCGCGCCATTTCGTCGTACTCGAGGTCCTCGATGTGCTTGAGGAGGAACGCCTCGCGGTATTCCGGCGCGAGTCGGGCGAGCGCCCGGCGGACGGTGTCGTCCCACTCCGCGCGCTCGGCCGGGCTGGGGAGCGGAGCGCGGGTGAGGGCCGCGTCGTCCCGCACGAACAGCCGCCCGCGCCGCGCCGCACGCGCGCCGGCGGTCCGGCACCGGTTGACCAGGATACCGTACAGCCACGCGCCGAACCGCTCCGGATCGTCGCAGCGGGCGAGCGAGCGATACCCGCGAACGAAGGCGTCCTGCAATGCCTCCTCCGCGTCTTCGCGATCTCCGAGCATGTGCACGGCGTAGCGGCCCAGACGGTCGCGGTAGCGTGCGACGAGCGCAGTGTACGCACCGGTGTCGCCGGCGCGGACCCGGCGCACCAGCTCTCCGTCGCTCGCCCCCACGTGGTGTATACCCAGCGACTGAGCCATGACGTCACAGTACCCCGATCCTGTGACGCCGGCCAGCGGAGCCGGGGTATTTGGGGCAGAGCCGCCCACGATCGCCCGAGGAGCCAGATGTCGAAACGCCTGATCCCACCCGCCTTGGCGGCGGCCCTGCTGGCCGGCGGGGCCTGCTACCAGGACGATACAGTTCCATCTGCGCCGCAGAGCGTAAAGTCGCTCACCAGAGTGCTGCTTACCGACGCGCCCTTCCCGTACGACTCGGTGGCGAGCGTGACCCTGCACGTGGTGCGGATCGAGGCGAACACGCTGGCCGACACGACTGGGAGCGGCGCTTGGGCCCTCATCGCCGAGCCGAGGAAGAGCTTCGATGTGCTGGCGCTGCAACAGGGCGCGACCGCGCTGGTGGGGCAGGGGGCGCTGTCGGCGGGCGCGTACCACGCCATCCGGATGACGATCGACACGAGCCGGTCCTCGGTCGTCTGGAAGAACGGGAGCCAGGCTCGCGTGAACTGGCAGAACTGGTCGGGCTCGGACGAGGAGCCCCTGTACGCCCTGGTCGAGTATCCGGTCAATGTTTCCACCCAGGGCGCGGAGATCATCATCGATTTCGACGTCGGTCGCAGTTTCCTGTACAACTTTTACGGCGCCAAAGAGTTCATCCTGATGCCGCAGATCCGCGCGATCAACTCCGCGGCCACGGGGACGATCGCGGGCAGTGTGACGAGCGACTACACGGGCGCGACGCGTCCCATCGCGAACGCCAACGTCACGCTGTGCGGCGGCGCTGCGTGCGAGCCACCGAACGCGTACATCGTGGCGACGAGCCGGAGTGATTCGGCGGGGCGCTACGCGGTCGCGTTCGTGCGCGCCGGCTCCTACACCGTCCGGGTCGAGCAGCCCGACTATCCATTCCTCAATCCCGTGATCGTGGCCAATGTGACCGTCAGCGCGGGCGACACGACGCGGCTCGCGGTGTCGCTCCCCAAAGCGGGATCGGGCGGCGGCGCGTACGTGCGTATCTCTGGACCTACGTCGGTCGGCGTCGGCGGCACGATCAGCCTCAAGGCTGCCGTGGGCGATGCGGGCGGCAACCCGGTCGTAAATCCCGCGGTGTCGTGGGCGAGCAGCAACAGCGCCATCGCGCAGGTGACGGGGGTGGGCGACACGGCGTCCGTGATAGGTCGCGCGGCCGGTTACGCCACGATCACCGCGGCGAGCGGCCAGCTGTCCGATACACTCGGGGTCCAGGTATTGGGCTCGGCGGCGCCGGTGGCGTCCGTCACCGTCGTGCCCGCGAGCGCCAGCCTCGCGGTCGGGGACAGCGTCGGCTTCCGCGCGGAGCTTCGCGACGCGGCGGGCGCCTTGCTCACTGATCGCGCGGTGTCGTGGTTCTCCAGCGACAGCACAGTGATCAGCGTTTATCCCTACGGCCCGCAGGCGCTCGTGCGGCCGCGGGCCGCCGGAGGCGCCTTGCTGCGCGCCACGAGCGAGGGCAAGACGGGCCAGGCGACGATCACGGTGCACTGACCCTCGGAACGGGCGAGCGGGGCGAGCGCGGTGGCATTGCCGCGCTCGCCACCTTAGCTTTCGCGGCCCGTGACAGCACCGCACCACCGCCCCGGCGGCGGATTTCGCAACCCGTGGGCCAACGCGGGCGCGCCGGCGTTCGGCAGCTTCCTCAAGTGGGTCCTGGTGCAGCGCGCGACGCAGCGGCGGCCGGCGGATCCCCCGCATTCAACATTTCTCAGGCTCGACCCGAAGCTCGCGATGCCCCGCGCCCCGCGGGATGCGCTGCTCGTGACCTGGGTCGGACACTCGAGTTTCTTGATCCAGGTAGGCGGGCTCAACGTCCTCACCGATCCGATGTGGAGCAGCCGCGCGTCTCCCGTCCGGTTCGCGGGCCCGAGGCGCTGGGTCGAGCCCGGAATCGAGTTCGCTGCGCTGCCTCCGGTGGACCTCGTGCTGTTGTCGCACAACCACTACGACCACCTGGACGATCACACGGTGCGCCGGCTCGCCGCGCGGCACCCGCGCGCCACGTGGCTCGTGCCGCTCGGCTTGGCGCGCTTCGTCCGGGCGCGCGGCGCGCGGGACGTGCGGGAGCACGATTGGTGGCAGGAGACCACCGTCCAATCGGCGCTCATCGGCTGCACGCCGGCGCAGCACTTCAGCTCGCGCGGCATCCGCGACCGTGGAGACACACTGTGGTGCGGCTGGTCGGTGCGGACCGATGTGCACCGCGTGTTCTTCGCAGGCGACAGCGGCTACCACCCCGAGTTCGGGCGCATCGCCGAGCGCTACGGGCCCTTCGACGTGGCGCTGCTGCCGATCGGCGGCTACGAGCCCCGCTGGTTCATGCAGCCGGTGCACATGAATCCCGAGGAAGCGGTGCGCGCGTTCCGCGACCTCGGGGGCGGAGCCCATGGGTCGGTGATGATTCCCATGCACTGGGGAACGTTCAAGCTCACCGACGAAGCGATGGACGAGCCCCCGGTCCGGGCCCGCGCCGCCTGGGAAGCGGCGGGGCTCGAGCCCGAGCGGTTCTGGGTGTTGGCGCACGGGGAGACGCGCGCGCTGTGAGGGCGTGGGGACTCGCTGCGCGCGCCGCCGGCCCGTAGTTTCCGCCGTCCTGACGTCTCTTCTCCGGAGGCTTTCGTGCGTCGTCACACGGCGGTGGGTCTCTGCCTGCTGCTTTTCGCGGGCTGCGTGCGGCATCCCCCGCCTTCACTCATCGGTCCATCGTCCCAGCCTGTCTTTCTTCCCCCGCAGTTGTTCCGCGAGACCGTCCCCAAGGGCGACGCGGAGTGGCGGGCCGTGGGGCAGGAGGCGGCGACGCTGCTGTCGCAGTACATCGCCATCAACACGACGAACCCCCCCGGAAACGAGATCAACGCGGCGCGCTGGCTCAAGACAGTGCTCGCGCGGGAAGGGATCGAGGCGCAGCTGTTCGAGCCCAGGCCCGGCAAGGCAAACCTGTACGCCCGGGTGAGAGGGGACGGGACCGCGCGGCCGCTGATCTTTCTCAACCACATGGACGTGGTGCTCGCCAGTCCCGAGTACTGGAAGGTCGACCCGTTCGGCGGTGTGGTGAAAGACGGCTACGTCTGGGGGCGCGGCGCGCTCGACATGAAGGGTGAGGCGATCGCCCAGCTGATGACGCTGATCATCCTGAAGCGCGCCGCGGTGCCGCTCAAGCGCGACATCATCTTCCTCGCGACATCGGACGAGGAGATCGGCGCGGGCGTGGGGGCGGGGTGGTTTGTGGAGACGCACGCCGACCTGATCCGGGACGCCGAGTTCCTGATCACCGAAGGCGGCACGATCCGCGCCGACGCGCGCGGGCGGATCGAGTACTATGGAATCGGTACCACCGAGAAGTCACCGTTCTGGCTCGACGTGACGGCGAGGGGGACGTCGGGGCACGGCTCGCGTCCCACACCGGACAACCCGGTCCACCGGCTGACGCGCGCCCTGTACCGAATTGCCAACTGGCAGACGCCCCTCGCGGTGACGCCGACGGTGGAGCGCTACTTCCGTGACCTGTCGACGATCGAATCCGACGCCACCCGCCGGGCTTGGCTCGCGGATGTGCGCGCGGCACTGCGCGATTCGGGCGCGATCCGTGGGCTCACGGCGGACCTCACTTACAATGCGCTGCTGCGCAATACCATCTCGATCACGGGCCTGAAGGGGAGCGACAAGACGAATGTCATCCCTCCGGTCGCGTCGGCGGCGCTCGACGTTCGGCTCCTGCCAGGGCAGGAGCCGGCGGCGTTCCTCACCGAGCTGGTGCGGGTGGTGAACGACAGCGCCGTCACCATCACACCCCAAGGGCCGAGCTGGCCGGCGACCGAGAGCTCGACCGAGACGGAGCTGTTTCGGGCGATCGCGTCCGCGGCGCACGCGCGCGATCCCGGCGCGCTCGTCACGACGCCGCCGCTCACCGGTTTCACGGACAGCCACTATTTCCGTCGTCTCGGGATCGTGAGCTACGGCCTATCGCCGTTCCCTCTCAACCAGGCCGAGTCGCGTGGCGTGCACGGCAACGACGAGCGAGTGAGCCTCGACGACCTGACCTTCGGTGTCCATTTCATGTACGACGCCGTGTCACACGTCGTGGCGAGGTGATCGGGCCCCTCTTCCATCCCCGGCGTTACCCGCCCAGCCGCGACAGGCGCGCGCCTACCTTCGAGCGCGCGGTAAAAGTGCCGATCGGCTGGGTGGTGGAGCACCTGTGCGCGCCGCTGGCGCGTTGGAATGGGCGGTTGCTCCTGACGCCCGAGATCGGCGTCCCGATCGCCGGCCTGCTGCCGGAGCTGGACGGCTACCGCATCGCGCTCGCCACGGATCTCCACCGCGGCCCGGTGGTGCCGGCCTCCTGGCTGGCGCGTGTGGCGGACCGCATCAGCGAGCTCGTGCCTGACCTCGTCGCGCTCGGTGGGGATTTCGTGAGCCACGTGAAGCGTGACCTCGACGGACTCGAGTCCGTGCTGTCTCGGTTCCGCGCGCGCGACGGTGTGGTGGCTGTGCTCGGCAATCACGACCACTGGGTGGGGCCGGACGCGGTCAGTGCCGTGCTCGAGCGCGCCAGCGTTACGTTACTCACCAACCGCCACGTCCTCGTGCGGCGCGGCGCGGCTACCCTGGCCGTCGCCGGAGTGGATGACTTCACCCACGGCGCGATCCGTCCCGACGAGGCGCTCGCCGGTGTCGCGCCCGAGACCCCCCGCGTCCTGCTCTCTCATAATCCCGATCTCATCGAGTACCTCCCCGCCGGCCTGCGGGTGGACGTGATGCTGTCGGGGCACACGCACAACGGTCAGCTCCACCTGCCGTTGCTGGGCCCGCTCCTGGTGCCGTCGCAGTTCGGGGGGCGCTACATGCACGGCCTCAAGCGGGTCGGCGAGACGTGGCTGTACGTGTCGGCGGGGGTGGGGACCGCCGCCATCCCGATGAGATGGGGAAATCCACCCGAGTTACCAGTGATCAGGTTGGAGCGAACAGGATAAGCCGCAGCTAGACGCGCAGACGCACAGCGGTGAACAGTTCGAGTGAGCGGGCCCTTCCTGTTCACTACCACTGTTCACCGCTGTGCGTCTGTGCGTTTAGTCTGCCTGTCCTGAAACCGCATTCCTGCTCCCTACCTACTTCAGGGACACCACGAACCTCACCGTCACGCACTCCGCCGTCTGCGGCGACACGCTACAGAACGAGTCGTGCGGCAACAGGCGCTTGACGCCCAGCACTTCCGCTTCGGCGATGCCGGGCACGTCGCGGTAGGTGATCTCGAGACTCGTGCCGTCGATGACCCGATAGTGCACCGGCCGGCCGATCAAGCGGTGGTGGGGATCGATCTTGGCGAGCCCGTCCGCCAGGCAACGCTGGATTTGGTCGATCTCCTGGGTCTCTCGACTCACGTGGTCTTCCCGGCGCGTGCGGCGGCGGCGTTGCGGCGCATGCCCTCACGGCCCGGCCGCTCGAATGGCGTGTCGCCGTAGCGGCGCGCAAACGTTTCCTCGTCCAACGCCAAGAACTCGCGCGCGTCGGGTGCGGCGAGCTCCGACCGCGGCGCGAGCTCTGGATCGGCGGTCGCCTGAGCGAAGCTCACGTTCCACGGGCAGACGTCCTGGCACACGTCGCAGCCGAACAGCCAGTCGCCGACCAGCGATTGCTGGTGAGGCGTGAAGTCGCCGTGGTGCTCGATGGTGAGGTAGGAGATGCAGCGCGGCGCGTCCAGCACGCGCGGCTCGACGAACGCGTTCGTGGGGCAGGCCTCCAGGCAGCGGCGACACGTGCCGCACCGATCCGCTGCGAAGGGGAGATCGGGAGCGAGCGGGGCATCGGTGAGGACGACGCCGATGAAGGTGAACGAGCCCAGCGCCGGGTGGATGAGCATCATGTTCTTGCCGATCCAGCCGAGGCCCGCCCGCTGGGCCAGCTCGCGCTCGGGGACGGGCCCTGCGTCCACGTAGCAGCGCGTCTTCGCTCCGGGCGCAACCTCACGGATCTCCCCGGCGAGCCGCTCCAATCGGCGGCCGAGCACGCGATGATAGTCGGCGGACTGGGCGTATTGGGCGACGCGCGGCTGACCCCGGGCCGGCGGCCCGGGGTCATGGAAATAGTTGGTGAGCGTGACGACCGCGACTTTGGCCCCCGGCATGATCCGAGCCGGCTGCTTCCGCTTGGCCGACTGGCGGTGCAGGTACGTCATCGTGCCGGCGTAGCCCGCGGCCAGCCAGCGGTCGAGTTCGGCGGCGTGCGCGTTCGGCTCGAGCGCAGCCACTCCGACGGCGTCGAACCCCATCTGGAGCGCACGACGCTTCAGCTCGACGGTCTCGCGTGCTGTCTCCGCCGGATGCCTGTGCGCGACTTCGTTCGTGGTCATACGTGCATCGTCTCGCGTCGCCAACGAGCGAACCGCACGACGTCCTCGACCGGCGGCACGGCGGCTTCATCGCCGTACGCGGTGAGCATGCGCCAGCGCAGGTAGTCGCGGGGTGGCAGCGGGAGGAACGGGGGGCGGCGGTACCAGTCACGCGCCCGGAAGCTCCACGTGAGGCGCAGCAGGTCGAGCGCGAGGCGCGGGTGAGCGGCGGCTCGGAGCGCGAGGCGCACGAACAGCGTCGACCAGGTGGCGGGAGGCGACATGCGACTCAATCTACCCCGAGACGTGTCGACCGTGCTTTTCCTCCTGTATATTGACCGCCTATGACGCTCGCAAGCGGCCTGAAGACCGGCCACCAGACCGCGGCGCATCGGCTCGCCCGCTACCGCAGCGAGTTCCCGATCTTCCGGGACCAGATCTACCTCAATACTTGCTCGCTCGGCGCGCTGGGCGACCGCACGCGCAGGAAGGCCACGGAGTTTCTCGACCTGTGGCAGGCCCGGGGGGCAGCCGCGTGGTACGACGTCTGGTGGGCCGCGCTCTCGGAGCTGCGGGAGCGCTACGGCCGGGTGATCGGTGCGGGGCCACAGGAAATCGCGCTCGCGCCCAGCGTCTCGGTGGCCCTGTCGGTCGTCGCGGAGTCGCTCGACTATGCGCGTCGGCCCAAGGTGGTGGTGACGTCGCTCGATTTCCCGACGATCGCCTACCAGTGGCTCGCCAAGCGGCCCCGCGGCATCGAGCTCGTGGTGGTCGAGAGCCCCGACCAGGTGTCCGTGCCGGTCGAGGCGCTCGCTCGCGCCGTGGACGCCCGGACCGCGCTGGTCGCGACCTCTCACGTGTATTTCACGAGTGGCGCGATCCAGGATATCCGCGCGGTGGCGGCCGCGGCCCATGCGCAGGGCGCCCTCTGCCTGATCGACGCCTACCAATCCGTGGGACAGGTACCGGTCGACGTACGGGCGACGGAGGTGGACTTCCTCACCGCCGGCGGGCTCAAGTGGCTGCTGGGCGGCCCCGGCATCGTGCTGCTGTACGCGCGGGCCGAGCTCGCCCGGTCCCTCACGCCGGCGATCGCCGGCTGGTTCGGCCACAAGCGGCAGTTCGCCTTCGAGCCGCGATCGCTCGAGTGGCACGACGACGCCCGGCGCTTCGAGCTCGGCACGCCGTCCCTCGCCGCGATCTACGCGCAGCTCGGCGGACTGGACTACATCGAGGAGATCGGCGTGCCCGCGATCCGCGAGGTGACGGCGGCGCTCACCGAGGACCTGATCGCGCGCGCCCGGGCGATGGGGTTGCGGCCCAAGGTGGCGGCCCGGGCGGAGGACCGCTCGGCGATCGTGATGCTCCCCGCCGACGATCCGGCGGATCGGGTGCGCCACCTCACAGCCGCGGCGATCATCGCGGACGCGCGGCCCGGCCACGTCCGCCTCTCCCCATTCTTCTACAACGTGCAGGACGACCATGTCGCAGCACTCGAGCGGCTCGCAGCGCCAAGCGGTCACTGAGGACGAGCGGCTCCTCACGCAGCTCCCGCGCGAGCGCCGCGCGTTCACGAAGACCGACTCCTGGCGCGTGCTCCGCATCATGGGAGAGTTCGTCGAGGGGTTCGACACGCTGTCCGACGTGTACAATGCCGTGACGATCTTTGGCTCGGCACGCACGCCGCCGGACGATCCCTACTATGAGAAAGCCGTCGAAACGGGCCGCCTGCTGGCCGAGGACGGGTTCCCCATCATCACGGGGGGCGGCCCCGGCATCATGGAGGCGGCCAACCGGGGCTGCCAGGAGGGGAACGGCCTGTCGATCGGATGCAACATCGAGCTGCCGTTCGAGCAGGGCCTCAACCCCTACGTCGAGCGCGCGATCAATTTCCGGTATTTCTTCGTACGCAAGACGATGTTCGTGAAGTACTCGACGGCGTTCGTGGTTTTCCCCGGCGGCTTCGGCACGATGGACGAGCTGTTCGAGGCGCTGACCCTGATCCAGACCGGCAAGGTCCGTCATTTTCCTGTGATCCTGTTCGGCGCGGCGTACTGGAAGGGGATGACGGACTGGCTGCGTGAGCGCGTCGTAGGCGAAGGGAAGATCGCCAGCACGGACCTCGCCCTGCTTCACACGACCGACACCGCGCACGAGGCGGTCTCCGTCATCCGGCAGGCGCGGGAGCGCCGTACCCGGGAGCTGCCGGCGCTCGACCGCGACGGGTGACGCCATGACCACACGCAAAGACTTCTTGCGCGGCCCGCGCATCGATCCGAAGCCGCTCACCGGCCGGGAGACGATCCCCGAGCTGGTGGACAACGCCTTTCTGGCCTACAACGCTGGCCGGCTCGCCGAGGGTTGTCGGCTGTTCACCGAGCGGATGCTCGAGGATGACGTGACCGTGGGGATGAGCCTCACCGGCGCGATGACGCCGGCCGGCCTCGGCATGTCCACGATCATCCCCCTGATCGAAGCGGGGTTCATCGACTGGATCGTCTCGACCGGTGCGAATCTCTATCACGACGCGCACTTCGGCCTCGGGCTCTCGATGCACCGCGGCACGCCGTTCGCCGACGACGTGGAGCTGCGCGAGGAAGGCGTCGTTCGGATCTACGACATCTTCTTCGACTACGAAGTGCTGCTCTCCACCGACGCGTACATCCGGGAGGTATCGGCGGGCCCCGAGTTCCAGCGGTCGATGAGCACCGCCGAGTACCATTACCTGCTGGGCGGGTACGTCCTGCAGCGCGAGCAGGCACTCGGGATCTCACGGAAATCGGTGCTGGGCGTGGCGCATCAGTGCGCCGTCCCGATCTACACCTCCTCGCCCGGCGATTCCTCGATTGGCATGAACGTGGCGGAGCAGGCCCTGACGGGTTCGCAGCTGCGGCTCGACTCGAGCGCCGACGTCAACGAGACGTCCGCGGTCGTGTTTCACGCCAAGACGCACGGCGGCAAGAGCGGCGTCCTGATCATCGGTGGCGGCAGTCCCAAGAACTTCGTGCTCCAGACCGAGCCGCAGATCCAGGAGGTGCTCGGCATCAGCGAGAAGGGGCACGACTACTACCTCCAGATGACGGACGCCCGCCCCGACACGGGTGGCCTCTCCGGGGCCACGCCCGCAGAGGCGGTGAGCTGGGGCAAGGTGGACCCCGACAAGCTGCCGGACACGGTGGTCTGCTACCTCGACAACACGGTCGCTTTCCCGATCCTCGCCGCGTACGCGCTCGCCCGGCGAAAGCCACGACGCCTGAAGCGGCTGTATGACCAGCGGCCCGACATGATGCGGGCGTTGACCCAAGCGTACCAGGAGGCGAAGGCGGACCGCGACGCGCGCGCGGAGGCGGCCACTGCCGGGCGCCGGCGCTAGCGGGGCGGCAGCGGCGGCGCGGCGCGCGCCCGACGGCGCCGGGGCGTACGCGGCCTACGCCCTCGGACTGCTCACGCTCATCAATCTCCTCAACTACACCGACCGCAACGTCATCTTCGCGCTGTTCGAGCACATCAAACGCGAGCTCACGCTCTCCGACCAGCAGCTCGGCTGGCTTGGCTCGGCCTACGTCATCGTGCTGTCGCTCGCCGCCCTGCCGCTCGGCGTCATCGGCGATCTGCGCTCGCGCCGCGCGGTGATCGCGTTCGGGGTGGGTCTGTGGAGCGCCTTCACCGCCTTGGGGGCCACGGTCACCCGATTTTGGCAGCTGCTCGTCTGCCGCTCCCTCGTGGGTGTGGGTGAAGCCGGCTACGGGCCGGCGGCGCAAGCGCTGATCGCCGAGGTCTACCAGGGGCGGCGGCGCGCGTTCGCGATCGGGATCTACTCGGTGGGGATGGCGTTTGGTGGTGTGCTGGGCATCTGGCTGGGCGGAGTGCTCGCCGAGCGCTACGGCTGGCGGGTGGCGTTCGTGGTGATGGGTGTGCCCGGTTTCTTTCTCGCGATCCTTGCCTCGCGGCTGCGCGAGCCTCGGCAGCGGCCGCCGGCGCCGATCGCCACGACCGTGCGGCGGTGGCTGGAGCGGGGGTGGCGACAGGCGATGCAGTACGGCAAACCGCTGATCGGGCTCGCGCTCGTCGGGGCGGTGCTGAGCGGCCTACTGGACCTCTTCGCGGGCCTGCCGCCCGGGATCGAAACCGCGGTGTTCGCGGCGTGTGTGAGCGCCGGGATCGTCTGGACGGTCGTGCGCCTCGTGCCCGCCGCCGTGCGGCGTACCACCGAGGCGACGGAGGTGGCGGCGACCGCGTTCGGTGAGTTTCTCCAGGCCGCCGCGACCGTGCTCCGCACCCCGACGCTGATCTGGATGTTCCTGGGCGGCGCGCTCGTGACGTTCGCCGTGAATGGCCTCATCGCCTGGGCGCCCAGTTTCATGCAACGGGCACACGGTCTGTCGGTCGCGGTCGTGGGCCGGCAGTTCGGCATATGGGGGCTGGCGGGCGGTGCGCTCGGGGGGCTGTTCGGGGGCCGGGTCGGGGACGCGCTGCTCGCGCGCTGGAGTGGGGGACGCGTGGTCGTGTCCGGGGCGGGGTTCGTGCTCGGCGGCCCGGTCTGCGCCGCGCTGCTGCTGGTCGACGAGCTACAGCTGTTCGTGCCGCTGCTGTTCGCGACGTTCTTCCTCTATACGTGGTACAACGGACCCCTGTCCGCGGTGATCCTGGACGTGGTGCCGCCGGCCGTGCGGGCGTCGGTCATCGGCGCTTACGTGCTGTTCTCGCACCTCGCGGGCGACGCCATCGCGCCGCCGCTCATCGGCTACCTGTCCGACCGGTTCGGCCTGCGGCCGGCCATGTTGCTGCTGCCGACGGCGGGGGCGGTGGGGGGGCTGGTCATCTTGATCGCACTGACGACGGTGGGGCGGGACATGGCGAGGGTAAAGACATGAATGCGGAATGCGGAGTGCGGAATGCGGAGTTGAAATGGGAGGTCGACCCGCGCCGCGCCCTGACTGGGAGGACGCCGACTACAAGCAGGCGGTCGAGGCCAAAGTCGAAGAGGCGGAGTACGACGTGGCTCGCGCCTTGATGGCGAAGGGGCACGACGTCCTGATGGTCGGGGTCGCCGAGACGCTCGAGCCGGTGCTCGAGCGGCTCGCGAAGTTCCAGCCGAAGGTCGTCTTCAACGGCTGCGAGGCATTCCGAGGGCACGCGCGGCACGAGTACGGCCTCGCCGCGGTGCTCGAGATGCATGGGTACCGCTACACCGGCTCCTCGCCCACCGCCCTGCTGGTCGCCCGGAACAAGTCGCTCACCAAGAAGATCCTCGCGTACCACGGGATCCGGGTCCCGACGTTCGCCGAGTGCCATCAGGGGGAGAAGCCCATACGCCCCTCGGAGCTCCGGTTCCCGCTGATCGTGAAGCCACTGCTCGAGGATGCGTCGGTGGGGATCGCCCAGGCGTCCGTCGTGGAGAATGACGAGGACCTGGCCGAGCGCGTGAAGTTCGTCCACGAGAAATTCCGCCAGGCGGCGATCGTCGAGGAGCTGATCGAGGGCCGAGAGCTGTACGTGGGCTTAGTCGGGAACGAGAAGGTCCAGCTGCTGCCGATCATCGAAATGACGTTCGGCGAAGCGGAAGATGGGGAGCACCGCATCGCCACCTACAAGGCGAAGTGGGACGAGGAGTACCGCAAGCGCAAGAAGATCAAGAACGTGTTCGCCAAAGGTCTGTCCGACGAGTTGACGGCGAAGATCGGGGACATCTGCACCAGCGCGTTTCACGCGCTGTGGCTGCAAGACTACGGGCGTGTCGACCTGCGTTTGACCCATGACGACGAGGTCTACGTGCTCGAGGTGAATCCCAATCCGTTCGTCGCGTTCGAGCACGAGATGGCCAACGCGGCTGAGAAGGCCGGGATGGGCTACGACGACTTTATCCAGCGGATCGTGGTCGAGGCGCTGGAGCGCGATCATGGCTAAGCCGGCGGCGCGGCGGCGCCGGGAGGTGCCGACACCGGAGCTGCGCTGCCCGACCTGCGCCGCCGAGCTGGAGCGCTTCTGGGCATACTGCTCGAACTGCGGCCGCCGGCTGGAGTGGCGGGACACCACGAAGCAGACGGGGGCCGAGTGCTACTACTGCGGCTGGGTGGTCTCGGGCCGCTTCTCGTTCTGTCCCTGGTGCGGGCGCGACATCGCGGACCGGGAGTCGAGCCCCGAGCCGCTCAAGGCGCCGAAGGGGTTCAGCTATCATCGGCGCTGTCGCTGGGGCTGCGGCGGCGGCGTGATGTATCCCATGCGATTCTGCCCCTGGTGCGGCCGTCCCCAGAAGTGGCGCTACTGGGAATTCCAGAACGTCTGTCCGCACTGCAGCAAAGGTGTCAACGATTGGATGGAGGTCTGTCCGTGGTGCGGGGAGGACGCCACCGGGCGCGACCTGATCCGACAAGCGCTGCGCCGAGTACGCCAGCTCTTGGTGGTGGGGCGCCTCAAGGACTGGAACTACCGCGTGCTGCTGCGGCCCGGCGTGTCCGGTGTGACCCATCGCACGCCCAAGATCATCGAGATCGAGCGGCGCTACGTCACGGGCAAACGGCGGCGCGACGAGATCTCGTGGAACATGCTGACCGGGCTGATCCTGCACGAGCTGGGCCACTCGTTTCTCTATCACAACTGGTCGGTCACGCGCACGGGACGCTTCCGTCGCGCCTTCGGCGAGGTGCGCAAGGCGTACCGCGTGGCGGACTCGAAGTGGGTCGACTTCGAGCGCCGCGGCGTGACCACCACGCTGCCGGATTTCGTGACCGCCTACGCGGCCACGCACCCACAGGAGGACTTCGCGGAAACGTTCCGGTTCTACGTCGCCCGGCGTGGCCGGTTGCGGGAGTTGTTCGCCGAGTTCGGGCGCAAGCGCAAGGGCGTGCCGGTGTTCGAGAAATTTCTGGTGATACACGATTACATCAGGAGCCTGAGGGGGTGGCGCTGACCAGGCCCGCTGCGCCACTGCAACCTTTCGGCCCGCCCATACATCCCACTCCGTAGCGCCCGGTTCTCATCCCTCACTGTTTCCGTCTCCCGAGGTCCCTATGTCCCGCTGGCTGGCCGTCTTCCTTCTCATGGCGACAGGGCTCGCCGCGCAACAGCCGCCGAGCGCCCCGATGGACTCAGGCGCGGTCGCACGCGTTCTCGCCCTCCTCAAGACTTCCGACTCCACTGTCTGCGAGCTTGCGGGACAGGCCATCAGCAACTCGTGGGGCTTCCCCTGGGAGCCGAGACTGTTGCCGACGCCCATGCCGATGCCCATGCCCACACCCATGCCGATGCCGATGGCGAGGCGCATGGGGATCAGGGTGCCTCACATTCATGTACACGTGCACCACCCAGGGGACTGGCGTCGCGAGGACGCGACTATGTTGGGCGCGTTCCGCGCAGTGCTGCGCGACGACAGCAGGTGCGTGCGGCACATCGCCGCGCGGGTGCTCGGCCGGGCGCGCTCGCCGGGGAGCTACGACGCGTTCCTCGCGCTATTGCGCGAGGCGAGCCCGGGCCTGCGAGAGACCGGAGCGCTCGGCCTCAGCGAGCTCGAGGACCGGCGCGCGCTGAGACCGCTCCAGGAGGCGCTGCGCGACCGGGATCCCGGCGTCCGCGCGATGGCGGCGCGCGGTGTGGGGGAAATCGCGGACTCGAGCTCGATTGCTGCGCTCGGCAAGCTGCTGGCGGACGACGCGATCCCGGTGCGGGAGGCCGCCGCGTGGGCGCTGGGCGAGATCGCAGGCACGCAGGCGATCGCGCCCCTGAGCCAGGCGCTGCGCGACCGCTCGCCGGAGGTGCGAGCGATGGCGGCCTGGGCGCTGGGCCAGATCGAGAGCCCGCGCTCCGTATCCGCGCTGGGCGACGCGCTGCGTGATCCCTCCCCCCGGGTGCGGCGCGCGACCGTCTGGGCGCTGGGACAAATCGCGGACGGGGACGCGGTCGACTTGTTGTTACCGCTGCTGCGTGACTCCGATTCAGACGTCAGAATGGCCGCCACGCACGCCCTGGGAGAAATCGGGAGCCAGCGGGCGGTGCGCGGCCTCGGCACCCTGGTGCACGACGCGTCGCCTGAAGTCAGGCGCGCCGCGATCTGGGCGCTCGGCGACATTGGGGACGGCAGCGCGCTCGAGGCATTGCAGGCCGCCCTCAAGGACGTCGACTCCGAGACCCGACAACTCGCTGCGTGGGCGCTGGGTGAGATCGGCAACGCCGACGCGGTGGATCCCCTGGCGGCAGCCCTCAAGGACCGCGACGCAGAGGTGCGAGTGGCTGCGGCGTGGGGCCTGGGGCAGATCGAGAGCACCCGCGCGCGGGAGCCGCTCCGAGCGGCCCTCAACGACGAGGCCGGTGATGTGCAGGACGCCGCTCGCTGGGCGCTCGACCAGATGGGTGACGATGACGAGCGGCCGCTCGTGAAGACGCGGCCGCGCGTGCGGCTGAAGAGGCGGATCTGAGAGCGCCTCCGCCGTCAGCCGGCGAAGCAGTAGGCGCAACCCTTCTCCTGGGCGCGGTTCACCGCAATTACGCCCGAGGGCACGACCACGACACCGGGGAGCAGGTTCGCTACCCATTCCTTCTTGATGGCATCGGCCTGCATTCCCATGTCCTTCGCCAACCGCATGCTGTTGAAGGTGAGGGCGATGTTGCACACCCCGATGAGCACGCCCTTGGCGAGCAGCTCGTCGGCGCCGATGCCGGGGATCGGCACCTCGCCTGGCTTGAGATGGAGCAGGGGATGGCGCACGGCAGGCCCTTTCGTGGCCCCGTCCGTGATCTTGAACGCCTCCCCGAACCGGTACTTCGACCACATGGTGTTCTCCATCGCGAACGGAATCCCCGAGTGTCGCAGCACGATCACGACGGTGTTGTCTGCATCCGTGGTGCCGTAGGTCTCGTTCGTGGTGTTGAGGAACACGCGCGCCCACCAGAACGCGAAGCCGTCGTTCGGCTCGGGGACGTCGTAGATCATCTTGTGCTTCCCGGTGATCTTGTTTAGCCACGCTTCGAACTCGGGGTTTCCGGCCGCGCCGGAAGTCGCGGACCGCGGCGTTGCCACAGCGGCGGATGGGGCTGCGAGGCCGCCCAGACCGAAGGCGGCGGCCCCGGCGGCGAGGCGTCCCAGGAATCCGCGGCGATGCGTCGTGTCGTTGGTCAGGTCTAACATGATCTGCCTCCTGTCGATGAGGTTAGCCGTAACGGCCTACGGCGATGTCTTGCGCCGGGCCGCTTGTGTCGGGTACGCCACGTCCGGCGGCGCGTCGCCGTTCGGCCAGTCGTGGATCTTGTCGGGGAAATCGGGCCGGGGGTGCCCGTTGACGTAAGCAGCCACGTCGAACGCCTGCTGGTCCGTGAGCGTGCCGGGCTGGTCGAAGGGCATGTTCTCTCGGATGAACGCCGCGGCCGTGCGGACGCGCGTCATACCCGCACCCACGTTGTACGATTGACGTCCCCACAACGGCGGCCCGACCGCCGTCCCCTGACCGTCCGGGCCATGGCACTTCGCGCAGGTGGCGGTATACACCGCAGTGCCCGCCGCGGTGTCGGCCCTGAACGCCGCCCACTTCTGGAGGCGATTCCCCCCTTGCGGGGGCGCGATCGGCACGTCGCGCGACAAGAACCAGAGGTACGCCACCATGTCCCGCATCTCGACTCCATCGACCGCGAGCGGCTTCCCGTTCATGCTGCGCCGGAAGCAATCGTTGATACGGTATTCGATGGTCTCGACCGTCGCGCTGCGTGGGCGGTACTGCGGGTAGCGCGCGTATACGCCTACCCACGAGCCGGTCGCCTGACGGCGCCCCTCCTCGAGATGGCAGCTCACGCAGCGCAGGCCGTTGCCTACGTGGCCCGGCAGGCTGTCGCGCGTCGCGACGAGCAGGGCGCGGCCGCGGCGGATCGCAGCGCCGAGCGGGCCGGCTGGGATGAGGGAGTCAGTGGGGCCCGGCCGGGTGACGGAGGGCGCACCCGGCGGGTCGCGCGGCGGGGAGGCCGCGCGTTCGCGCGCGCAACCTCCCAGCAGCCAGAGGCCGACGCTCACAATCCGCACGACCGGGGAGCCGCGACGCCGCACCACGTGCCCGAAACCCATCTCTGGGCGGGAGATAGTACCGGAGGTAGCGGGGGTTGGCAAGCATCACCCGATCTGTGTGTTCGGCCGCAGGGGTTCGGCGAGGAACGCCCGCGAGCGCTCAGCCAGCGTCTGGTAGTCCGTGAGCTCATGGGCGAGGCGCGCCGCGTCCCATCCGAGCAGCCCTGCCATCTTCTCGGCGACGGGCCGCGCCGCGCCGGTGGCGTGAGCGTTCGCCTCGTAGAACAGGTGCAACCTTCGCACGAGCAGATCGGTGAGCCGCAGCGCCATCTCACGCTCGACGGCGTGCACCACTTCGGCCCAGATCTCGGGGCGCCCGCCAATTATGGGTCCGCCCAGGGCGTGGTCGCGGTCCACCAGATTCATGACGGCCGCCCACTCGCTTCCATAGCTCCTGACGAGGTGCCGAGCCGTCGACTCGAGCGCCCCGCGCGCTTTCCCAGCCTCGACCAACACTTCCAGGTCGGCGGTCTCGCCACCGGGGAGTGGCAGGCGATCGGTCGGGGGTGCCCCAGCCCGGGGCCGGCCGTCGAGCTGGCTTAGCCGGGCGGCAACCCGGTTCGCCACGTCCCGACCCATCACCCGGTACGTGGTAAGCTTGCCGCCCGCGATCGTGATCAGACCGCTCGGGCTCTCGATCACGCGGTGCTCGCGTGAGGCATCGGACGCCGAGACGTTGCGCGCCGGAGCGAGCAGCGGCCGGAGTCCGGCCCAGGTGGCGACGACGTCCTGGGGCGCGAGGCGGGCCTGGGGAAACAGCGCGTTCGCCGAGCGCAGCAGATAGGTCACGTCGGCGGCGGTGGCGTACACGTCGTCGGGCGAGACGTCCTCGTCGGTGTCGGTGGTTCCGATGTAGCTCAGGTCCTCCCACGGCAGGACGAACATCACGCGCCCGTCCACCGCTGAGGTGAGCGTCACGGCGTGCGCGTGGCCGAGACGCTGGCGGGGCACCACCACGTGCGCACCTTTGGTGAGGCGCAGCAGCGGCTCGGCGCGGGGGTCGTCGAGCTGCCGCACGCGGTCGACCCACGGTCCTGTGGCGTTCACGACAACGAGCGCGCGTACGGTGTACGTCACCCCGGTCAGCATGTCCCGCAGCGTCGCCCCGCGCACCAGGCCGTCCGGCTTGAGGAGACTCGACACCTCGGCGTAGCTCGCGACCCGTGCCCCCGCCAGCGCGGCGCTCCGCATGGTGGCGAGGACCAACCGCGCGTCGTCGGTCTGGGCGTCGTAATACAACCCCGCGCCCCGTAGGTCTCGCTCGCGCAAGCCAGGCTCGATCCGCAGCACGGCCTTCCGCCCGAGCCAGCGGTGCCCCTGGGCGTTTTGGAAGGCAGCGAGCAGGTCGTACAGCCACAGGCCTGCCCGGAGCTGCCACGCCGGAACGCGGGCACCGCGATACGCGGGGAAGAGAAACGGCAGCGGGCGGACGAGGTGCGGGGCGATCGTGAGCAGCACGCGCCGCTCGCGGCTCGCTTCGCGCACCAGTCGGAAGGCGCCTTGCTCGAGATACCGCAATCCCCCGTGCACCAAGCGCGAGGAGTGGGAGGACGTCCCACTGCCGAAGTCGCCTTTGTCCACCAGGGCCGTGCGGATGCCACGTAGGGCCGCATCGCGCGCGATGCCGGCGCCCGTGATGCCGCCGCCGATGACGAGCAGATCCACCGGCTCCGCGGCCATCGACTGGAGCGCCGCCGCCCGAGCGCGGTGCGAGAATTCGGTTTCCATTGACACGCAGTGTCTTGGCCGGCCGGCGGAGCCTGTGGTAGGTTTCGTCCGTATTGTCCCAGCTTCAGCGTGTGGATCTCGGGAGGAAAATGTAATGCCTGGTGGAAACGGACGGCGGGTCGCGATCGTCGCCGGATGTCGCACGCCGTTCTGCAAGTCAGGGACTGCGCTGAAGGACATACGCGCCGTCGATCTCGCCCGCCATGTCGCCCGCGAGCTGCTCGAGCGTACCAACCTGGACGGTGCGGAGGTGAACGAGGTGGTCTTCGGGCAGGTAGTCCCGTCGGCGCTGGTGCCGAACGTCGCTCGCGAAGTGAGCCTCCTCCCTCAGTTTCCGAAAGAGATCCCCGCCTACTCCCTCAATCGCGCCTGCGCCTCCAGCGGTCAGGCGGTCTCGAACGCGAGCGATCAAATCACGCTTGGCAACGCGAACGTCGTGATGGCCGGCGGGGTGGAGTCGCTCTCCGACATCCCGATCCTCGCGTCCCGCCGCCTCGCCGACATCCTGGTCGAGGCCAGCCGGGCGCGCACGCTCCCCGCGAGGCTCAGAACCTTCACCCGCATCCGCCCGCGCGACCTCGTTCCGGTCTCCCCGGCGATCGCCGAGCCCTCGACCGGGGAGAGCATGGGCCAGTCGGCCGAGAAGATGGCGAAGGAAAACCACATCACGCGCGCGGCGCAGGACGCCTGGGCGCTGCGGAGCCACCAGCGTGCCGCCGCGGGCACCGACGATGGCCGGGTCACCGCCGAAATCGTGCCGTGGTTCCCGGCTCGGTCGCAGGAGCCCGTCATCACTCAGGACAACGGCATCCGGCGCGACACGTCGCTCGAGCAGATGGCGAAGCTCAAGCCCGTGTTCGACCGTCGCTACGGCACGGTGACGGCCGCGAATTCCTCGCCGCTCACCGATGGTGCCTCGGCGGTCCTGCTCATGAGCGACGCCGCGGCGCGGGCGCTCGGGTACACGCCGCTGGCGTACATCCGGGCGTACGCGGTCGCGGCGGTCGATCCCGGCTGGCAACTGCTGCAAGCCCCGATCTTCGCGGTGCCGAAGGCGCTCGAGCGCGCCGGGATCGAGTGGCGGGATCTCGGTCTCGTGGAGGTGCACGAAGCGTTCGCGGCCCAGGTGCTCTCGAACTTCCAGGGTTGGGCCGCCAAGGGCTGGGAGGTCAACGAGGAAGTCATCAACGTGATGGGCGGCTCGATAGCGATCGGGCATCCGTTCGGCGCAACCGGCGGCCGCGTCGTCACCACGCTCGCCAACGAGATGGCCCGCCGCGATGTGCAGTTCGGGTTGCTGTCGATCTGCGCGCAGGGCGGCATGGGCTTCGCGATGGTGCTGGAGCGCCGCTGATGCCGGGGTCCGCCCTCACCTGGGAGCTGGTCGACGGGATCGCGGTCGTCGCGCTCGACTTGAAAGGCGAGCCGGTCAACAAGATCTCGCGTGCGGTGAAGAACGACTTTCTTGGCACGTTCGAGTCGCTCGAGCGGGAGCGCGCGGTGCAGGCCGTCGCGTTCTTTTCCGGGAAACCCGACAACTTCATTGCGGGCGCGGATATCGAGGAATTCGTCGCGCTCACGACCGCCGCCGAGGCGGAGCGCCTGGTGGCAGACGGTCAGGAGCTGCTCGAGCGCGTGGCGCGCTTCCCCAAGCCCGTCGCCGTCGGGATCCACGGCGCCTGCCTGGGTGGCGGCCTCGAGTTCGCGCTGGCGTGCCACTATCGCGTCGCCTCCGACCACCCCAAGACCCAGCTGGGTCTGCCCGAAGTGCAACTCGGCATCTTGCCGGCCGCGGGCGGGTGCCAGCGGCTGCCACGGTTGATCGGCGCCCGGGCGGCGCTCGACATCATCCTCGCAGGCAAGGTGGAGCGGGCGCAAAAGGCCTTCCGGCTGGGGATCGTGGACGAACTGGTGCACCCCGCCATCCTTCGAGACATCACCCTCGCCGCCGCCACTCGGATGGCCGGTGGGTGGCGCCCCAAGCACCGCCGGCCGGGCGGCTTCGTGACGTTCCTGCTGGACGGGAATCCACTGGGGCGGCGGCTCGTCTTCCGTACGGCGCGGAAACAGGTACTCAAGCAGACGAAGGGCAACTATCCGGCGCCCCTGGCCGCGCTCGAGGCGGTCGAGTACGGCTTTCGGCGCGGCCTCACGGCAGGACTGAAGCGCGAGGCCCAGCTGTTCGGCCAGCTGGCCGTCACCGACGTCTCCCGCAAGCTCGTCCAGATCTTCTTCGCCACGACCCAGCTCAAGAAGGACTTCGGCGTCCCGAATGCTCCGCCTCCCGCCGACGTACGGCGGCTCGGCATCGTGGGCTCCGGGTTCATGGGATCGGGCATCGCGGGTACGGCGGTCGTGCAGGCCGGCGTGGATGTGCGGATGAAGGACGCCGACCTGCCGCGCGTGGCGAAGGGGCTCGCGGCCGCCCGGGAGATCCTGGACGACCGGCTGAAGCGCCGCCGGATCACCAAGTACGAGCACGCCCGGCTCGTCGCGTTGCTCTCCGGCGGCGACACCTACGCGGGGTTCGGCCGTGCCGACTTGGTCATCGAAGCGGTGTTCGAGGACCTGGCCGTCAAGCAGCAGGTGCTGCGCGAGGTGGAGTCGGCCACGCCCGATCGGACCGTGTTCGCATCCAACACGTCCACTATCCCCATTGGGAGCATCACCGAAGCGTCCCGACGGCCCGAGCAGGTGATCGGGATGCATTTCTTCTCGCCCGTCGCACGCATGCCCCTGCTCGAGGTGATCCCGTCCCGGCGGACCGCGCCGGGCGTCGTCAGCACGGCGGTGGCGTTCGGACGCCGTATGGGGAAGACCGCCGTCGTGGTGAAAGACAGCCCCGGGTTCTGGGTCAACCGGATCCTCACGCCGTACATGAACGAAGCGGGCCACCTGCTGGCGGAAGGGATGGCGATCGAGGAGCTGGACGACCTGATGGTGCAGTTCGGCTTTCCGGTGGGGCCGATCACGCTGTTGGACGAGGTCGGCATGGACGTCGCGGAGAAGGTCGCAGGCGTGATGCACGCGGCCTTCGGTGACCGGTTTGCCCCGTCGCCGGGCTTCGCCGAGCTGGTGAAAGCCGGGCGGCTCGGCCGCAAGGCCGGAAAGGGGTTCTATACGTACGCACGGGGGAAAAAGGGAGGCGTGGACGCCACCGTGTACCAGCTCATCGGGACGCAGCCCAACGGGGGCCCGCGTCCGGCGGAGGCCATCCAGCGGCTGGTCCTAACGATGCTCAACGAGGCGGCGCGCGCCGTGGGAGAGGGCATCGTCTCCCGCCCGCGCGACGGCGACATCGCCGCCGTGTTCGGCTTCGGGTTTCCGCCGTTCCGCGGCGGCCCGCTCCGCCACGCCGACGACCTCGGCGCGGCGCGCGTGGTCGGGGAGCTCGAGCGCCTCGCCGAGCGGCTCGGTCCCCGCTTCGCGCCCTGCGAGCTGCTGCGGGCGCAGGCCGTGAGCGGCGCCCAGTTCTACACCTGATGGTGCTGCGCGCCGCTCTCCTGTGGCTGAGCGAGCAGCGAGGAATCTTCAGCTTCATTCGGGGGAACCGACTCGCCCGGCGCTTCGCCGCGCGCTTCGTCGCGGGCGAGACGGTCGAGGCCGCCGTGGCCGCTCTCGCGGAGCTGAACGCCGCGGGCATCTCCGCGAGCCTCGATCTGCTGGGCGAGTCGGTGACGAGCGCCGCGGAGGCAGGCGCCGCCCGGGACACGTACCGGGAGACGTTGGACCGCATCCGCCAGACTGGCGCCGACTCGAACGTCTCGGTGAAGCTCACCCAGATGGGGCTCGACCTCGACGAGCGACTGTGCGTCGAAAACATGCGGGCGATCATCGCCAAGGCGCGGAGTTACGGGTCGTTCGTGCGGATCGACATGGAGCAGTCGGCCTACACGGACACGACGCTGCGGCTGTTTCGGCGGACGTTCCATCCGGAGTTCGGAAGCACGGTGGGCGTCGTGCTGCAATCGTACCTGCGGCGCACACAGCAGGACCTCGAGGAGATGATCGCGCTCGGGGCCCGCGTGCGGCTCTGCAAGGGTGCCTACAAAGAGCCGCCCGACGTCGCGTTCCCGGACAAACGCGACGTGGACGCGAATTACGTCCGCTGCATGGAGCGGCTGCTCGAACGCGGCAATTATCCTGGGATCGCCACGCACGACACCAAGATCATCGCGCACGCGAAGGACTTCGCCCGCCGTGGGGGCGTGGCACCGCAACGCTTCGAATTCCAGATGCTGTACGGTGTACGGCGCGACCTGCAGCAGGGGCTGCGCCGGGCAGGCTACAACGTGCGCGTCTACGTCCCGTTCGGCAGCCACTGGTATCCGTACCTCATGCGCCGGCTCGCCGAGCGGCCTGCGAACATCGCATTCCTGCTCGGCAACGTCGTGAGGGAGTCGTTACGTCGGAGCTGAACGACGGCACGCTGGGCGGTTACCAGCGGGTGCACGAGCGGGCGCCGGCGTTCAGCGGCAAGGACGGTCAGGCGTACTCCGTCGCCACGTTCGTGGACGATGCGCCGGATCCGACCGGACGCTACGGCGCGGCTCTCCTCTTCGTGCGCTGGTCCGAGGCGGGCGATCGCCCGGTGGGCCACGTCGAGACCGAGTACCTCGCCTGGGGGAAGACGCCCGCTGAGGCGTTGGCTCAGGTGCTCGCGCTGACGCTCCAGGTGGTGAAGCAGCACCTCGACCGCTGCATCGACGCGACCGGCGCGGCAGGTGGGGGGGAGGACGGGCGATGGCCCTGACCACCGGGGTCGTGCTCGCGCGGGTCGGCTCCACCTACCGCGTGCACGCGGACCGGGGCGAGGTGACGGCCGTGCTGCGCGGCAGACTGAAGCGGCGGGACGACGACCGGGTGGTCGCCGGGGACGTGGTCGAGCTCGAGCTGCAGCCGGACGGTCCGGCGACGATATCGGCGGTGCGCCCGCGGCGCTCGGTGCTCGCGCGCCGGGCCGCGGGCGAACGCAGCCCGCGGGCGCAGCCGCTCGCCGCGAACGTGGACCAGGTCGTGGTGGTCGCCGCGGCGCGCGATCCCGAGCCCAACCTCCGCATGCTGGACCGCTTCCTGGTCGTCGCCGAAGGGAACGGCATCCCACCGGTCATCGTCCTCAACAAGATCGAGCTGGAGCGGAGCGCCGAGCAGGCGTTTCAGCGGCGGTTCGGGCCCGCGGGCTATCAGGTGCTGGCGACCTCCGTGAAGGCGGTGACCGGGTTACCCGCGCTGCGCGATCTGCTGCGCGGCCGGGCGTCGGTGCTCACGGGTGGATCGGGAGTGGGGAAGTCGAGCCTCATGAACGCGCTCCACCCCGGGTTGAATCTTCGCATCGGCGAGATCAGCGCGTACTGGGGGAAGGGAACGCACACGACGCGCGCCGCTTTGCTCGTGCCCCTCCCGGAGCGCGGCTACGTCGTGGATACGCCGGGGTTGCGCGAGATCGGGACATGGGGCGTGGACCCGGACGCGCTCGGCGGCTGCTTCCCCGAGTTCCGCCCCTTCCTCGACGGATGCCGCTTCGACAACTGTCGGCATCTCACGGAGCCGGGCTGCGCGGTCCGGCGGGCGGCGCAGGCAGGGAGCTTCGACCCCGACCGGCTGGTCTCCTACGAGCGCATCTACGCGGAGGTCAGCGTTCCTTCTTGGTCCAGCGCTCGGCGTCGCGGGCGCTGACCTTCTGCATCATCGCCCCGAAGGCCTGATCGAGATCTATGCCCTGTGAGTTGGCGATGCACACCACGACGAACAGAATATCCGCGAGCTCCAGCGCCAGCGAGCCCTCGGCCTCATCCTTCCTTTTGGTCTTTTCTCCGAACCGGTGGTTGATCTCACGCGCCAGCTCGCCGACTTCTTCCGCCAGCCGGGCCAGGTTCGTGAGCGGCGAGAAGTATCCTTCTTTATATTGGCCGATCCAGCGATCGACGATCAGTTGGGTTTCGCGCAAGGACAAGAGAGGCTCCGGGCAATCGTGAGTGTCGACCTGCCGCCGCTCGTGGTCCCATTCCGCGGCGAGCGGTATGCCGCGACGGATCGGCTGAATGCGCTCATCGCACCGCCGTACGACGTGATCTCACGGGCGGAGCGCGTGGGCTACGGCGCTCGGGACCCCCACAATATCGTCCACCTCATCCTGCCGGAAGCGTCGGCCGCCCTGGACCCGTACGCCAGCGCCGCCGAGCGACTGGCCGCGTGGCGGCGCGAGGGCGTGCTCCGGCCGGACCCGGCGGACGGCGTATACGTCGTCGCGCAGGACTACGCGCTGCCTTCTGGCGAGCGCCGCACTCGACTGGGGATGTTCGCCGCGGTGCGGGCGGAGCCGTTCGCGACGCGCCGGGTGCGACCCCACGAGCAGACGCACTCCGCCCCCAAGGCCGACCGGCTCGCGCTCCTACGGGCGACGCGCACCGGTCTCGAGTCCATCTTTCTGCTCGCTCCCGACGCCGACCGCGCGCTCGCGCAGGCGCTCGCGCAGGCGGCGCGTGGCGTGCCGGCCGCGCGCGCCGAGCTCGATGGCGTGGGCATCCGGCTGTGGCACGTGGGGGGAGCCAAGGCGGGCGAGCTCGCGGCCCTAGCGGGCCGGGCGCAGCTCTACATCGCAGACGGCCATCACCGCTACGAGACCGCGGTCGCATTCGCGCAGGAGGACCCCCGGGCCGACCGGGTGCTCTCGTTCATCGTCTCTCGCGCCGACGCCGGGCTGGCGATCCTCCCCACGCACCGCATCGTGTTCGGAGCCGGTCGGGACGCCGCGAAGCTGATCGAGCTGTGGCGCGAGTGGTTCGAGGTAGGGCGCGTGGCGCCCTGTATGGACCGGATCGAGCGACTCGCCGAGTTGGGCCGCGATCGCACCGCGTGCATCGTCGCGTTCCCCGAGGACTACGACGTCACCCTCGTCTTGAGAAAAGACGTGGCGCTCGACCGCATCCCGACGTTGGGCCGGACGCCTGCGGTGCGCACGCTCGATGTGGCCCGGATCGAGACGCTCGTGGTGCAATACATCCTGGGCGCGGGGACCGCCACCCCGTCGCTGGCGTACACGCCGGACCCGCGGGCCGCCTTCGAGGCAGTGCGCCACGGGAAGGCGGCGGCCGCGGTCTTGCTCAACCCACCGAAGGTGGAGCAGGTGTTCGCGGTGGCGGATGCGGGCGACGTCATGCCCCCCAAGTCCACCTACTTCGTGCCGAAGGTGCCTGCCGGACTAGTCTTGCGGCCTCTGGCGTAAGGCAGCGATGAGGGCCCGGCAGAAGTGCGGCAGGTCGGCCGGCGTGCGCGACGAGATCAGGTTGCCGTCCACGACCACGGGTGAGTCCTCCCATATCACGCCGGCATTCTCCATGTCGTCCTTGATGGCTCGCACGCTCGTCGCGCGCTTCCCTTTGAGGATCTTCGCCGAAATCGGCACCCACCCGGCGTGACAGATGAACGCGAGCGGCTTGCCCGCCCGGTAGATCTCCCGCGTGATCTGTAACACCTTGTCGTAACGACGCAATTGGTCGGGTGCGAAACCGCCGGGGATGACGAGCGCATCGAAGCGTCCGGCATCCACCTGATCGACGTCCGTGTCCACCGTGACGGGATAGCCTCGCTTTCCTTGGTAGGTCCTCTCGCCCAATCCGGCGACTGTTGCCGCGGCGCCTTCTTCTTCCAGCCGGATCTTCGGATACCACAGCTCGAGGTCCTCGTACAGCGGGCCGGCGAAGAACAGCACGTGCTTGCCTTTGAGGCTCACGTCGCCAAGCTATATCTTTCCCGACCATGAGTCCACGCCCCCGCGAGCGCGTCCTCGCCAATCTCGAGTCGATCTATCGCGAAGCCTACGAGCGCGCCAAGGCGGCGGGCGACCAGGCGCGCATGGCCGACCTCGACGCGGCCTATCAACGCGAGCAGCTCCTCCTCGAAGTGCTGCTCGACGTTCGCGACGCGCTGGCGGCGCGGCCCGCGGATGTTGCGGCGGGCCCAGAGAAGAGCTCCGGGGCAGACGCGGTCGCCGCGCTCGAGACCATCCACCGCATCACCAAACTGCGCTGAGAGAATCGTATGAGCCGATGCCTCGGGGTGGGACTGTTGTGTCTCTCGCTCACCGCCTGCGGCCAGACCGCCGACCTCGTCATCCAGGGGGGCGCGGTGTGGACCGGACTCTCGTCCGGCGCCCCGCAACCCGGTGCCGTGGCGATCGGCGGGGGCAAGATCCTGGCCGTGGGTGACTCGGCGGCGGTCGCCCGCTATCTCGGCGCGCGCACCCGCGTGATGCGTGCGGACGGCGGCCTCGTGATGCCGGGATTCGCGGACGGCCACACGCATTTCATCGGCGGTGGCTTCCAGCTCGCCTCCGTCGACCTGCGTGGCGCCGCCACCCCCCAGGAGTTCATTCGCCGCCTCAAGGAATACGCGCGAGCTCACAAGCCCGGGGAATGGATCACGGGCGGGGATTGGGACCACACCCGCTGGGCCGGGCAGCCGCTGCCCCGACACGAGTGGATCGATTCCGTGACCCCCGACAACCCCGTGTTCGTCAGCCGACTCGACGGGCACGAGGCGCTTGCGAACGCGGCCGCCATGAGGGCCGCCGGCATCACCAAGGACACGCCTACGCCGCCGGGCGGCGAGGTCCTGCGCGATGCCAGGACCGGCGAGCCGATCGGGATCTTCAAGGACCAGGCGCTCGACCTGATCGGCCGGGTCGAGCCCGAGCCATCGGCGGAGCAGCGCGACTCGGCGCTGGCGCGGGCCCTGGCGCACGCCGCGTCGTTGGGCGTCACCGCCACGGCGCACATGTCGGCGTCCTGGGCCGACCTCGCGAGCTATCGTCGTCTCGAGCATGCCGGCCGGCTGACGCTGCGCGCGACGCTGTACCTGCCGCTCGAGCACTGGCGCGACGTGGCTGACACGCTCCGGCGAGCGGGGCGGGGGGACGACTGGGTGAAGATCGGCGGGCTCAAGGGCTACATGGATGGGTCGGCCGGCTCGCGCACCGCGTATTTCGTCGATCCGTACGCCGATTCGGCGGGTTATCGCGGCCTGATGCAGAATCCCGAGCGCGACATGCGTAGCTGGGTCGGGAACGCCGACTCGGCGGGCCTGCAGGTGACGGTGCACGCGATCGGCGACCACGCCAACGCGCTGCTCCTCTCGATCTACGACAGCGTGATGCGTGCTCACGGGCCGCGCGACCGGCGCTTCCGCGTGGAGCACGCCCAGCACCTCCGGCCGCAGGACATTCCGCTGTTTGGCAAGCTCGGCGTGATTCCATCGATGCAGCCCTACCACGCCATCGACGACGGCCGCTGGGTCGAGCAACGCATCGGTCCGGTGCGCATCAAGACGACCTACGCCTTCCGCACACTGCTCGACACCGGGGCAAAGCTCGCCTTCGGGTCAGACTGGACCGTCGCGCCGCTCGATCCTATCTCGGGGGTGTACGCGGCCGTCACACGCCGTACCCTCGACGGCAAGAACCCGAATGGCTGGGTGCCCGAGCAGAAGATCAGTGTGGGGGAAGCGCTGCGCGCCTACACCGCCGTCAACGCCTATGCGACGTTCGACCAGCAAAAGTGGGGCGCGCTCGCTCCCGGATACTACGCGGATGTGGTCGTGATCGACCGTAACCTCTTCACGATGGCGCCCGACTCGCTCGACCAGGCGAAGGTGCGCGTCACGATCGTGGACGGGAAAGTCGTCTACGAGCGGCCCTAGCCCGAGTACTTGAACCCCGCCTCCGCGAGCGTGAGCGGCTGGCCGTCGTGCTCCACACCGGCTTCGATCACTTCGCCGAGCACGAGCGTGTGATCGCCTGCCGGGAGGGTTGCCACGACGCGGCACTCCACCCAGCCCAGGGCATCGGTGAGGATCGGCGCTCCGGAGACCGGCGCCGGCTTCGTCTTGATCCCCTTGAGCTTCTGCGGGGTGCTGGCGGACGAGCGACCCAGCTTGCCGGCGAGCTCACGCTGGCCTTCCAGGAACACGTTGACGGCGAAGTGGTGGGCGTCGCGGATCATACTGATCGTCTTCGACGTGTTCTCCACGGCCACGGCGACCATCGGTGGGTCGAATGAGGTTTGGGTGACCCA
>MNIR01000080.1 GCA_001919865.1 Gemmatimonadetes bacterium 13_1_20CM_4_69_16
TCGTCCCTCACGTGCTTCTGCTCGAGCAGTACGTTGTCCTCGTAGAACTTCTTCAGCATGCCCCCCACGATCTTGCCGCGGATGTTCTCGGGCTTTTTCTGCTCGGCCACCTGCTCATCGTAGACCCGCTTCTCCCGTTGCACGACGTCGGGGGGGAGGTCCTCGATCCGAACGGCGAGCGGCTTGGTGGCGGCGATGTGCACCGCCAGCTCCCGGGCGAGCGTCTGGAAGTCCTCCGTGCGGGCGACGAAGTCGGTCTCGCAGTTCAGTTCCACCAGCACGCCGATCGTGCCGTCGTGGTGGATGTAGGACCCGATCACGCCTTCGGACGCCTCCCGAGCCGCGCGCTTGTCGGCCTTCGCCGCGCCGGTCTTTCGCAGCAGGTCGATCGCCTTCTCCAGATCTCCCCCCGTCTGCTCGAGGGCGCGCTTGCAGTCCATCATCCCCGCGCCCGTGCGAGCGCGCAGCTCGGCCACGAGCTTCGCCGGAATGTCTTTCACGGTCGCCATCTCCTCACTCCTCACAAAAAACGCCGCCCTCGCGCCGTGGGGCTAGGAGAGGGCGGCGATTGGTGGTCCAACAGTCCGTGGCGCGGGCGTGCTAGCCTTCGCCCCCGCCACTCTCGGCCGGCGCCGGCGCCTCCTCAGTCTTGAGCCGGGCCGCAATCGCCTCCGGCTTGGGCCGCCGCTTGCGCCGCGCCGGCTTCTTCTTCTTCTCTCCCTCGGCCTCCGCCTCGACGCCGGTCTCGGTGGAGTACGTCACACCCTCACCTTCCTCAGCCGGCTCGCGCAGCGGCATCTGGCGGCGCGCCTCCCCGATCACATCCGAGATCGCCGCGGCGATCAGGGACACGGCGCGGATCGCGTCATCGTTGCCGGGAATCGGCACGGTGATGAGATCCGGATCGGCGTTGGTGTCCACGATCGCGACCACCGGGATGTTCAACTTGTTCGCCTCCGCGACCGCGATGCGCTCCTTCTTCGAGTCCACCACGAACAGGGCGCCCGGCAGGCGGCCCATGTTCTTGATGCCCGAGAGGTATTTCTCGAGCTTCAAGCGCTCGCGCTCGAACAGCAGCTGCTCCTTCTTGGTATGATGCTCGAACTCGCCCTCGCTGATGCCCTGCTCCAGGTCCTTGAGTCGCTTGATCTGCCGCTTGATGGTCTGGAAGTTCGTGAGCGTACCGCCCAGCCAGCGCTCAGTGACGTAGAAGGCGCCGCACCGCTCGGCCTCGGCCTGGATGATATTCTTGAGCTGCTTCTTGGTGCACACGAACACGACCCCCTCGCCCTTCAACACCACACCGCGCAGCAGCTCCTGCGCGGTCTCGATCTGCCGCACTGTCTTCTGGAGGTCGATGATATAGATGCCGGAGCGTTCGGCGAAGATGAACCGGCGCATCTTCGGATTCCACCGACGCGTCTGGTGGCCGAAATGGACGCCCGCTTCCAGCAGGTCCTGCAACTGAGGCTGCGCCATGCACTCCCTCTCTGGGTTCTTTCCGCCGCTGCTCTCGCTTCCGGTGCCGCCCCGGCTGGCGGGGACCCAGGACCGGATCAAGCAGCGTGTGTGATGAACTGCGCTTTCAGCTTTCGGCCGTCAGCCCAGCTGATAGCTGACAGCCGACGGCGCCTTTGCCTCTATCGCTTCGAGAACTGGAACCGCTTCCGCGCGCCCGCGCGCCCCGGCTTCTTGCGCTCGACCGCGCGCGGATCCCGTGTCAACAGCCCCTGCTCCCGCAGCTTCTTGCGGTGCCGTTCGTCCGCGAGGCACAACGCCCGCGCGATCGCGAGCCGCAGGGCGCCCGCCTGCCCCGTCTGGCCGCCGCCCGCGACGATGGCGCGGACGTCGAACGCGCCCAGGGTGTCCGTCGCCGTGAACGGCTGCTGGATGTGGGACACGAGCGAGGCGCGCGGGAAGTAGTCTCCCAACGTCCGGCCGTTGATGTTCCACTTCCCGGACCCGGGCGTCAGGTAGACCCTCGCCACTCCCACCTTGCGGCGACCGACCGCGTGCCAGCGCAGCTCCGGCGTGATCGCGCTGCTCATGAAGCCCGCTCCGCCGCGAGGCTGAGCGGCTCGGGCTGCTGCGCGGCGTGGGGATGCGCCGGGCCCGCATAGACCTTCAGCATCTGCTTCACGTGCTGCCGGGACAGCGTCGTCTTGGGGAGCATGCCCCACACCGCCCGCTCGATGACGCGGTCAGGGTGCTTCGCGAGCAGCGTCTTGAGCGGGGTGAACCGCTCGTGCCCCATGTAGCCAGTGTGCCGGAAGTAGCGCTTCTGCTCGAGCTTCCGGCCTGTGAGCTTCACCTTCTCCGCGTTCACGACGACCACGAAGTCACCGGCGTTCAAGTGGGGCGTGAACGTGGGCTTGTGCTTGCCCCGCAGGACCTGTGCGACGCGACTCGCGAGCCGTCCGAGCGGCTGCCCGGCGGCGTCCACGACGTACCAGCGACGCGTGATGTCCTCTTTCCTGAGCGAAAACGTCTGCATGCTCCACTCGCAAAAAAAGACTTGGCGGTGTGACAGCCGCGAAGAATACCAGAGGCGTAAGGCCCTGTCAACCCGAAGCTTCCGGGCTCGCGAGGGTTACGAGCGGCGTCCCCTTTTCGACCGCCTGGCCGACCGCCACGTGCACGGTTGCCACCACTCCTCCCTGGGGAGCCCGCAGCTCGTTCTCCATCTTCATCGCCTCCACCACCACGAGTCCCGCCCCGCCCTCCACCCGCTGACCCGGCGCGACCTCAACCCGCACCACGAGACCGGGCATCGGCGCCTTCACGGTGCGCTGCCCCGGTGGACCGGGCCGGTTGGGGGCCAGCGCCTCGATCTGTCGGGCCTGTTCGCTCCGCACCTCGACCTCGACGCGCTCGCCCGCCACGCCGAGCGCCCACCGCCCCACCCCGTCCAGGGCCTCGGCGGCCACGGTCCAGGACTCGCCCGCGAGCAGCAGGTGGTATAGCGGTGTGCCCGGAACCATTGCCAGATGCGCCTCGCGCGCCTCCCCCGCCACAGTCACGCGGCTCCCGTCGAGCTCCACCTCGACGGTTCGGTCTCCGATGCGGACGTAGTACTTCACGACCGCCCCCATTGCGGATTGCGGATTTCGGATTGCGGATTGACACTTCGACGCTCGCCTCGCCCAATCCGCAATCCGCAGTCCCCAATCCGCAATTGATTCTTCACGCCGCCTCCAGCACGACCACCGTCTCCACCTGCGCCGTCTGCGGGAACAGATCGAACGCTCGCACCGCGGCGATCCGGTAGTTGACGCTCAAGCGATGGAGGTCGCGCGCCAGCGTGGCGGGATCGGCGGAGAGGTAGGCGAGGTGCGCCACGGGCTGGTTGGTGAGCCGCAGCGTTACGTTCCAGTGCAGCCCATCGCGCGGCGGGCTCACGACCACGGCGTTCGGCTCGGGGAGGGTCGGGAGCACGTCCTCCACCCTCCCGGCGATGAACCGGATCGGGCGCTCGGAGGCGCGGCCCCGCGCCCACTCGACCGCCGCTTCGTCCACGTCCACGCTCGCGACCTGCGCCCCGCGCCCGGCGAGCTCGACGGCGGCGTCGCCGATGCCGCCATACAAGTCCCACGCGACCCCGCCCCGCAGGTCGCCCAGCTGCTCGACCGCCCAGCGGCGCGCCAGGAGCGCCATCTCGGGGTGCACTGGCTCGAACGCCGTTGCGGGGAATCCGGTGGCGGGCCCCCCCGCCATCACCCGGGCGGCTCCGTCGACCGGTTGCCACCAGCAGATCACCGGCTCACCGGCTGGCAGGGCGGCACGCAGCCGCTCGGCATCGAGCCACGGCTCGCCTGCCGACTCGGCAATAATATGGCGCCGTCCCTCGCGGTCGAGCCGCAGCGTGAGCCGGGTGAGCCCGGCGGGCAGTAGGTCGAGCCGCGGCTTGAGATCGCGCCACAACGCCATGAGGCGGAAGTCCGTGATGTGGCAGTCCGCGAGCGGGAAGATCCGACCCGGCTGATCGTACGGATGGAACCCCACTGCCCTCGCCCGCCCGCCACCCCTCTTCACTGTCAGGCTCACCTTCGCCCGATACCGCCACTCCTCCACCGCCTCGACAATCTCGGGGTCGGGGACGTCGAGCTTGCCGATGCGTCGCAACGCGTCGCCCACGATGGCCCGTTTCGCGGCGAGCTGGGCATCGTACGCGAGGTGCTGCAGCTGGCAGCCGCCGCACCGATCGTGCACGTAGTGCGGGCAGGGCGCCGCGACGCGCTCGGCCCCCGCCGCCACGATCTCCGCGAGTTCCGCCTTCGCGAAGTGCTTGTGGAGCCGTACGCCGTCCCGCAACCGGATGCGCTCTCCCGGCGCGGCCCGCGGCACGAACACCGCGCGGCCGTCGGCCAGCCGCCCCACCCCATCGCCGCCGGTCGCGATGCCCGTGATCGTCACGACTTCGCTCACCGGTCGAGCGCCTCCCGGCGCGCGGCCAGGGTCCAGGCGGACTGCCGGTCGGGCGGCCGTACCGTCGGTGGTGGCGATTGCTCCGCCGCGCGCTGCTGCTCGGCGAGCAGCGCCGCGACCACGGCGAGCGGCGCGGTCACCTCGGGTGACGCGCCCGTCGCGAGCAGACGCGGGCCCGCGTGCTCGAGATACGTGATGTCGAAGTCGCCGCGCTGGAAATCGGGGTCCGCCATGACGCGCAGGTGGAAGGCCTGGGACGACGGAATGCCTACGATGACGAGCTCGCGCAGCGCGCGTTGCATCCGTTGCAGCGCCGTCGCCCGGGTGTCGCCCCACACGATGAGCTTGCCGAGCAGCGGGTCGTAGAACAGCGTCACTTCGTTGCCCGCCTCGATCCCCCCATCCCACCGCACGCCGGGGCCGGACGGCGTCACGAGGTAGCGGATCACGCCGGTCGCGGGGAGGAAGCTGTTGAACGGGTCTTCGGCGGTGATGCGGCATTCGAGGGCGTGGCCTCGGGGCTGGAGCGCGCCGGCGTGCACGCGCAGCGGCTGGCCTTGGGCGACGCGTAGCTGCTCGCGCACGATGTCCACACCGTACACTAGCTCGGTCACCGGGTGCTCGACCTGGAGCCGCGTGTTCATCTCGAGGAAGTAGAACTCCCCGCTTGGCGCGAGCAGAAACTCGATCGTGCCGGCACCCAGGTAGCCGACCGAGCCTGCGGCCGCTGTGGCGGCCTCGCTCAGGCGTCGCCGCAGCGCGGGCGTGACCGCCACGGAGGGAGCCTCCTCGATCAGCTTCTGATTGCGGCGCTGGATGCTGCATTCGCGCTCGCCCAGCGCCACCACCCGACCGTAGGTGTCGGCGAGCACTTGGATCTCGATGTGGCGGGGGCGCTCAAGGTACTTTTCGACGTACAGCTCCCCCGCCCCGAACGCCTTCACGGCTTCACTCTGCGCCGTCTGAAAGGCGGACTCGATCTCGCCGTCTTGCTGCACGAGCCGCATCCCCTTCCCACCCCCGCCGGCGGCGGCCTTGAGCAGCACCGGGTAGCCGAGCCGGCTGGCCTCGGCGCGCGCCTGGACGTGGTCCGCTACGGGCCGGGTACTGCCCGGCACGATCGGCACGCCGGCGGCCTGCATGCGGCGCCGCGCCTCGGTCTTGTCACCCATGGCCCGGATGGCGGCGGCGGGGGGGCCGACGAAGCTCAGACCTGCCTGTGCGACGGCCTCCGCGAACGGCGCTCGCTCCGAGAGGAAGCCATACCCAGGATGGATCGCCTGGCACCCGGTCGCCTGTGCGGTGTCGATCAGCTTGCCGCCGTTCAGGTACGACTCGGCGGCCGGCGCAGGACCGATCGGCACGGCGATGTGCGCCGCGCGCACGTGGGGCGACAGCCGGTCCGGCTCGGAGTACACGGCCACCGCCTCGAGCCCTTCCTCGTGGCAGGCGCGGATGATCCGCAGGGCGATCTCACCCCGGTTGGCGACGAGGACGCGTTTGAAAGTCGCCATCGGCTGTCAGCCTTCAGCAGTCAGCATGCTGCCGCACCGGGCTGACAGCCGATAGCAGAAAGCCGACGGCGCCTCACCGACGACAGCTCGGAATCTCACCGCTCAACCGGAACGTCGCGAAGGCCTCGCACAGCGCCGGCGTCGCGCGGGCCGCCCGGCCGTACAGTGCCAAGGCGGGTGGTGCCCAGGTTTCGCGGTGGTCGAGTGCGAGGCGCAGCGCCGCGAAGACAAAATCGCGCGGCGGGACGCGGTCGGCCTTGAGATGAGGCCCGGCGACCCACACGAGGGGCCGAGCGGCCCAGCTGATGCGCTGTCGGGACTCGGGCGGGCGGTCGAACGCCATGCTCACGCACACGGGGCGTCGCTTCACGAGCTCGGCGATCAACCCGTCGGCGTCGAGCCGGTGACCCAGCTTCAGGTCGGCGGCGACCCGGGCCCGCAGCAACGAATCCGAGCGCCACGCGGCGAGCGGCATGATCAGAAGGTCCGGGCGCAAGCCCCGAGCGAACCGCATGTACCAGGCGGCGTAGGAATCGGCTTGGTTTGCGGTGAGCAGCACGCCCCACGTGGGACAGGCGCGCAGCAGGTTCTCGCCCAGCTCCTCCAAGACCGGGGGCAGCTTGAGGTCGAGAGGGACCGGCCCCCACTCTTGGGGGCCGACGTTGATCCCCCTCACTTCCCACGCGAGCCGCGACCGCGCGCCCCACGCGCCCACGCGCAGCACTCGGGCGCTGTCCCCATCGGGGGTCGAGCCGGCTGGCGCGAGCAGCTGCCCCGCCCGGCCGAGCGCGTCCTCCGCGGTGTCGAGCAGGGCGCGCAGGGCGACGCTGTCCTCGAGTACACGGTGGGGCCGCCCGTGCGCGTCATCAGCGAGCTCGAGATACAGGCGACCGAGCAGCAGCCAGGCGCCTCCGTCGCTCGAGTCGCGCGCCAGGCGGGCCCGCAGCGCGGGGAGCGAGCTTCCCGCCGCGCTGTCCGGAAGGGGGGGGCCCGCGGCGGCTGGGGGCCCACCGGGTGCCTGCAGCAGCGCCGCCAGCAGTACCGCGCTACAGAGGGATGTTGCCATGCTTCTTGGGCGGATTCTTGTCGCGTTTCGTCTCGAGTGTCGCGAGCGCGTCGATCAGGCGCGGGCGCGTGTCGCGCGGGTCGATGATGTCGTCCAGGTACCCACGGGCCGCGGCCAGGTAGGGATGCGCGAACTTCTCGCGGTACTCGGCCTCGCGCTCCTCGGTCGCTCCCCCCCCTCCCTCCCCCTCTCCTTTGTAGAGGATCTCGACCGCGCCCTTCGGCCCCATCACCGCGATCTCCGCGCTGGGCCAGGCGACGTTGTAGTCTCCCCGGATGTGCTTCGAGCTCATCACGTCGTAAGCGCCGCCGTACGCTTTGCGCGTGATCACCGTTAGCTTGGGCACGGTCGCCTCGCAGTAGGCGTACAGCAGCTTGGCGCCGTGCTTGATGATGCCGCCGTGCTCCTGGGTCACCCCGGGGAGGAACCCGGGGACGTCCTCGAAGGTCACGAGCGGGATATTGAACGCGTCGCAGAACCGAATGAAGCGCGCCCCCTTGAGCGACGCGGCGATGTCGAGCACGCCCGCGAGCACCGCCGGCTGGTTCGCGACCACGCCGACCGTGCGGCCGCCCAGCCGCGCGAACCCGACCAGCAGGTTGCCGGCGTAGTCCCGGTGCACCTCGCAGAACTCGCCCCCATCCACCACGGGTCGGATCACGTCGTGCATGTCGTACGGCTTTGCCGGGGTGTCGGGGACCACGTCGAGCAGCGCGTCGTCGCGGCGATCGGGGGGATCGGCGGACGCGCGCAGCGGCGGGCCGTCCAGGTTGTTCGAGGGGAGGAAGGAGAGCAGCGTCCGGATCGCCGCCAGGCTGTCGCGCTCGGAATCGTGGACGAAGTGCGCGACACCGGAGGTGGCGCCGTGCACCTCGGCGCCGCCCAGACCGTCGAAGTCGACCTCCTCGTGCGTCACGGTCTTCACCACGTTGGGGCCGGTGACGAACATGTACGAGATGCCCCGCACCATGAACACGAAGTCGGTGATCGCGGGACTGTACACCGCGCCGCCGGCGCACGGCCCGAGGATCGCGCTGATCTGCGGCACCACGCCCGACGCGAGCGTGTTGCGCAGGAAGATGTCGGCGTAGCCCCCGAGCGAGACGACGCCCTCCTGGATGCGGGCGCCACCCGAGTCGTTGAGCCCGACGATGGGCGCCCCGTTCTGCAGCGCGAGGTCCATCACCTTGCAGATCTTTTCGGCGTGCGCCTCCGACAGCGAGCCGCCGAACACGGTGAAGTCCTGCGCGAAGACGTACACCAGCCGCCCCTCGATCCGCCCGTACCCCGTCACCACGCCGTCCCCGAGATACTTTTCGTCGGCCAGCCCGAAGTCCACCGAGCGATGCGTGACGAAGCGGTCCAGCTCGACGAACGTCCCGGGGTCGAGCAGCGCGTCGAGGCGCTCGCGCGCCGTCAGCTTGCCCTTCTCGTGCTGGGTCTTGATGCGCTCCGCACCGCCGCCGAGCTGGGACTCGGCGCGCCTCTGCTGGAGCAGCTCGAGCTTCTCACGCATAGTCATGAGCAGAGAATCTAGAGGGAACCGACGACAGGTAACAGGACGGCTAATACTAGACGCACAGACGCGCAGCCGTAAACAGGAAGAGGGAGCAGGAATAGCCTGCTCCCTCCACCCCTGTTCACCCCTGCGCGTCTACGCGTCTAGTTTTTGGCCGTCCTGTTTCGCTGCTTCCTGAACCCCGTCGTCTTTGGGCCAGCCGGTCGCTGCCAGCACGATCCGATGATGGATGGGGTCCACTTCCAGCACCTTCAGCTCCGCGGCCTGGCCTTCTTTCACCGCATCGGCCGGGTTCTGCAAATCCGGAATGCCGAGCTGCGACATCGGGACGAAGCCCTCGATGTCGTTCCCCAGATCCACCACGACGCCCTTGTCCATGAGGCGCAGCACACGACCCCGCAGCTCGGTGCCGACCGGGTACGTCTCACCGATCCTGAGCCAGGGGTCCTCCTGCGCCTGCTTCAAGCCGAGCGAGATCCGCTTGTTCTCGGCGTCCACGTTCAGGATCAGGACCTCCACCTCGTCGCCCTTCTTCACGACCTCGGAGGGGTGCTGCACCCGTTTGGTCCACGACATGTCGGAGATGTGGATCAGGCCGTCGATGCCGGGCTCGATCTCCACGAACGCGCCGAACGACGTGAGGTTGCGCACCTTGCCGCGGATGCGGGTGCCGACGGGATACTTCTGCGGGAGCGCCATCCAGGGATCCTCCTCGGTCTGCTTCATGCCGAGGGAGATCTTCTCTTCGGTTTCATCCACCTTGAGGACCACCGCCTCGATGGTCTCCCCGATGGACACGATCTTGGAGGGGTGGCGGACGTTGCGCGTCCAGCTCATCTCCGAGATGTGCACCAGGCCCTCGATGCCGGGCTCGAGCTCGACGAACGCGCCGTAGTTGGTGATCGAGACCACCTTCCCCTGCACGCGGGTCCCGACGGGATACTTCGCGGCCACATCTTTCCACGGATACGGCTGCAGCTGCTTCAGGCCGAGGCTGATGCGCTCGCGCTCCCAGTCGATGTCGAGCACTTTGACCTCGACCTCCTGCCCGATGTGCACGAGCTCGGACGGGTGTGAGACCCGGCCGTAGCTCATATCGGTGATGTGCAGCAGGCCGTCGACGCCCCCGAGGTCGATGAAGGCGCCGAAATCGGTGATGTTCTTCACGATCCCCTTGCGCACCTGGCCGACCTGGAGCTCCTTCATCAGCACGTCGCGCTTGGTCTTGCGCTCCGCCTCGAGCAGCACGCGGCGCGAGACGACGATGTTGCGACGCCGCTTGTTGAGCTTGATAATCTTGAACTCGAAACTCTGGCCGAGCAGCTCGTCGATGTTGGGGACGCGGCGCAGCGCGATCTGGCTGCCGGGGAGGAAGGCGTCCACTCCCATCAAGTCCACCACCACGCCGCCCTTGATCTTCTTCACCAGCGTCCCGCTCACCGCCTCGTCCTTCTCGTGGGCCTCGCGGATGCGTTCCCACACCCGCATGAAGTCGGCCTTCTTCTTCGACAGGACGACCGCGCCCTCTTGATCCTCCAGGTGCTCGAGGAAGACCTCGACCTCGTCCCCTTCCTTGAGCGAGTGCGCGTCCTTGAACTCGTCGATCGGGACGGCGCCCTCGGACTTGAATCCCACGTCCAGGATGACGGCGGTATCCGTCACGCGCAGCACTTTCGACTTGACGATCTCGCCCTCCTCGATGTTCGAGAGTGTCCCCTCGTACATCTCGGTCATCTTGGCGATTTCGTCCGGCGAGTACTCTTCGTGGAGATCGGGACGGACGCGCAGGTGGGAATGAGCGGTCGGCGCAGCCGGACCTTCGGCTTTGGATTCCGGAAGGTCCTGAGTATCTACCAGCATTCGGTACACCGGTTCGGTTGCGAGTTTGGCAGTGACCCCGGACGCGTACCCCGGGGAACGGAAACCGCGAAAGCTAGCGAGGCAGACGCTGGTCCGCCAGCGCCACGACTTGATCCACCTGCTGCGCGAGCGACAACCGCGTCGTGTCGAGCGGGATCGCGTCCGGCGCCGGCTTCAAGGGGGCGACCGGACGGGTTGAATCGGCCCGGTCCCGCGCGTCGAGCGCGTCGCTCTCACGCCGCAGCTCGGCGGCATCGATCACGTCCCCGCGCTGCGCCAGCCGGCGCCGCGCCCGCTCATCGGGGCTCGCGGTGAGGAACACCTTGAGGGGGGCGTCCGGGAACACCACCGTGCCGATGTCCCGGCCGTCCACCACGACGCCCCGCGGGTGCCCCTCCACGGCCCGACGCTGTTGCGCGTTGACCCACTGACGTACCTCTGGGATCGCCGCGACCTCGGACACCCGCCGCGTGACCCGAGCGGAGCGGATCGCCTCCGCCACGTCCACGCCGGCGACTTCGGGCTTGAACACGTCGCTCACGAGCACGAGCCGAACGGGCAGCTGGTCAGCGAGAGCCACGATCCGTTGAGGGGACCAGAGCGGACCGCCCCCTGCTCCCCGCTCCTCGAGATGATCGAGCGTCGCCAGCGTCACGGCCCGGTACAGCGCGCCCGAGTCGAGATGCGCCCAGCCCAGCCGCCGGGCCACCGCTTGGGCAGTGGACGACTTGCCGGACGCGGCGGGGCCATCGATGGCGATCACGCGCGGGCTCACGTCTGCCCCTTCGCGATGCGCCGTAGGTCGGAAAAGAACCGCGGGTAGCTGATGGCGACCGACGCTCGTTCAGAGAGCCGCACGTCCGCCCCAGGGATCGTCCCCAGCACCGCGAACGCCATGGCGAGGCGGTGGTCGCGCGCCGTCTCGACCCGCCCCTGGGGTGGCCGGGTGCCGCCTCCCCGCACGAACAGGTCGTTGCCGCGAGCCTCAGCCGCCGCGCCTACCGCGCGGAGATTGGCGGCGATCAGCTCCAGCCGGTTGCTCTCCTTCACCCGTAGCTCCCCGACTTCACGGAACACGGTCTCCTCTCCTGCTGCGGCCCGGCTCGCCAGCACCGCCAGGATCGGCACCTCGTCGACCAGGGTGGGTACCTCCGCGGCCGCGATCTCGGCGCCGTGCAGCGCGGCGGGTCGGGCGACGAGGTCGGCCACCGGCTCGCCGCCCTCGTCGCGCAGGTTGACCCGCTCCACGTGCACCCCCATACGCTCGAGCACGACGAGGAACCCCGTGCGAGTCGGGTTCACCCCGACGTTCTCGATGACCAGCTCACCGTCTTCCGCGAGCACCGCGGCGCCGACGAGAAACGCCGCGGATGACACATCGCCCGGGATGGACAGGTGGAGACCCGGAACGGTCTTGGCCGACGGCTGAAGGCTGACGGCGCCGTGGTCGTATCGCAGATCCAGTCCCAAGTGCAGCAGCAACCGCTCCGTGTGATCCCGCGATAGGTACGGCTCCCGCACCGTCACCGGCACCTTCCCCGTCAGTCCCGCGAGCAGCAGCGCGCTTTTCACTTGGGCGCTCGCCACGGGGCTCGTGTAAGTGAGCGCGTGCAACCGCCCGCCGCGGATCGAGAGCGGCAGCGCATCGCCGCGCGCTTCCTTTATCTCCGCGCCCATGGCCCGCAGCGGCTCGGTGACGCGTCGCATGGGGCGGTGCCGCAGCGACGCGTCGCCGGTGAGCGTCGCCGGAAACCGCTGCCCGGCGAGGATGCCGAGGAGCAGTCGTGCGGTGGTGCCCGAGTTCCCGCAGTTCAATCGGGATGCGGGACGCGTGATGCGGGATGCGCGAACCGTCACCGTGCCGGCGGCGCGGATGGGCGAGATGTCGGCGCCGAGTTGGCGGAGCACGCGAGCGGTCGACTTCACGTCTTCCCCGGTGAGCAGGCCCGCCAGCTCGCTCTCGCCGCGGGCGAGCGCGGCGAGCATCAGCGCACGGTGGGAGATACTCTTATCGCCGGGCGGCCGCACCGCGCCGCGCACCTTCACGCGTCCAGTCTCCCGCGCCACTCGGCGCCGCGCCTGAGCCACGCCGCGAGGGCGGCCTCGTCGCCCGCCTCGAGCGCCCGCTCCAGCTCGCCCAGCGGCTCTTCGAGAGAGCGCAGAGCAGGGAGCAGTTCGTCACGGTTCATGAGAAAAATCTCGGTCCAGAGGGCGGGCTCGGAGGCTGCGAGGCGCGTAGCGTCGCGCGCCCCGGGCCCGAAGGTCGCACCCGGCGGCGTCGCCCGAGCGAGATAGTGCGCGAGCAACGACGCCACCGCCTGCGGCAGGTGGCTCGTCAGCGCGAGCTGGCGGTCGTGCTGCGCGGCGTCGATCCGCACTGGGTGGGCCTCCAGCACGCTCTCCCAGAAATGCGCCACTTCGCGGGCGGCGCCGTCGCCGCCCCGGGTCGGGGTGACATACACTACGGCGCCCCGGAACAGGTCGAGGCGGGCGGCCCCGAACCCGTGACCGTGC
>MNIR01000083.1 GCA_001919865.1 Gemmatimonadetes bacterium 13_1_20CM_4_69_16
GCCTAGTGCGCCGCCTAACGGATCGCGCTTAAGCTGCGGCGCGCTGAAGAAAGATTCATTCCTTAATCTACGCGCGCCGTCAGCTTCAAGCGCTGTTAGGCGCCCGCTCACCGGCGACAACCCGGTCCGGCGGGACGATTGGCAGATACGATTCCCACACCGACGCCCCCCACCACAAGGAACGTGCGCAGGCCATGTGTTGCGCTTTCATCACTAGTGAAGGGACTGATGATCAAACGATAGGCCAGGTATCCGGCGACCGCGCCTCCGGCTGCTCCAAGCAAGGTTCGAACAACAGGTGATGCGCAAATACCCGGCGGCCCTCCCACCCTCAACGGACCGATCCGTGGTACCGCGACCTCCGCAACGCGGGGGAAATCGGAGACCAGCCGCTGACCGGTGGCTGGACGGGTCAGGACCACGCCAAGTACAAGGACAGCGATCAACATTCTGGTGCCTGATCTCATTTCGCGGGGCGCCTAACGGGAATTCGACGTACCGTCTTAGAGTAAACCGCACGGGCTGCCACTGCAGTCTAGCCTGGTGCCCTTCCGCTGCCTGGAATGAAATCGGCGGGTCCGCCTAAACGCAATATCAAGGCGTGGCCGCCGGGCTGCGCACAGCGTGTGCGCGAGATGATCGTGAAGTCGCGGTGGCGGGAGCGTGTAGGAATCGAACCTACCGAAGCTCGTTCGAGCCCCAGCTGGTTTTGAAGACCAGTCGGACCACCAGGCCCGATCCGCCCCCACAGAGTAGCGGTCGAAGATGTCCCGACTCGTGGGCCTGGTCAACTTCAGGTCGCGAAACACAGAACCCCGCCTCAGTGAACCGAGGCGAGGTTCGGCGCATCCCTCAACACCCTCCCCACTGCGGGCGCGGTTGCCCTGCGCGGAGCGCGCCCCCTCGGGCCGCACCCGCCGGGCGCGCAGCAGCTAACCGCGACGGACTCGCACTACTCACGAGCGAGGCCCCCACGCAGCCAGCGGCGCGGAAGTCCTGGTAGGCAATCTCGTTGGCCAGCAGCTTGCGGAACTGTGGGTCGATTCCCGCGTCTTGGGCGTATCGCCATTCCGTCGTTGTAAGCGTGGCGATGACGTCCCCTGCCCCAAAGGCATACTCGATCATCACCGGGCGGTTCAGCTCATCCACGAGTATGAGCTGCGTGCCGTCGGGGAGGTTCGTGAAATAGCCGTGAGAGGAAAAGTCCCACCCGTCCAGGTCATCCCTGATTCCCGCATCCACGATCGGTCCGCAATGCCCCGTGGGGCCGCAGGGGAGCTCGTCGACAATGATGGGATGGCTCTGAGCGGCGATGAGGTTCTCCTCAGACCCGTACGAAGTGTGCTGCAGGCCGCCGACAAACACGTCCCCTTGCCAGCCACCAACGGGAAAAAAGTCGGTGAGATTCGCCGAGAGAATGCCCCCCTGGTTGACGTAATCGCTGATCGACTGGCGGACGGTGCCGTTGGGGAACAGGTTGTCGTAGAAGGTCGGAAGCTGTGCCGCAGCAATGAGGATCTCCGGGAACACGGTCAAATCGGTCGTCCCAATTTGGTCCGAGTTGATCATGCAGAACTGCTTGCCTTGCGCCTTGAGCTCCGTGACGTCTGCGCCGGCCGGGTCTTGGTTCGGGGGCGAAAACCAGGGGGTGACATCCTGGATGAGCAGCACGGTTTCGCCCCCAACACAGGGGAATGCTGCGCCGTCAACCAGCAGCGGCGCGAGGCCAGGGCGCAGCGAGGCTGAGGTCGCAGATCGTGGGGTGATGTTGGACGTAGGAGCGGTTGGGGCGTTGCGCTGCTCGTCCGAGCAGCTCGCCAGAGCCCCAATACCCACCAGCGTCAGCAGACCGGGGAGAAAGGCGCGAGACATACTGCCCTCCGTGGGTGACGGCGGTTGAGTGAGGAGGACCCAGGATGTCGGACAGGCCTCGGAGTGCCGCATTCCCATAGCCCCGCATCCGCATCCCCTTCGCGGCAAGGCACGTGCCCCGCGGGCGCGTCGGATTGGGGTCGGAGCCGTGACCAGCGCAAACCAGCGCCGGTGCTTTCAGTCGTGATGTAAGTGATCGTGTCGCTGAGTGAAACCGCCGTCCGCGACTGCTTACGGGCTCGGCGCCCGATGGGAAGCTACGAGAGCATGGTGCTCACGCCATGGCGCGGCCGCAGCGAGAGTGTCGCGTTGAGACCATTGCGTGAACACCGCAGCCGGCGCACTCGCTCAACCCGCCCGCGCGATCGCGTCGATCTCCACCCGCGCCCCCTTCGGCAATGCGGCCGCCTGCACGGTGGAGCGGGCTGGCTTGTGGTTCCCGAAGTGCTTGGCGTAGACCTCGTTCATCGCCGGAAAATCGTCCATGTCCGCCAAGTACACCGTGGTCTTCACCACCAGGCCGAGGCCCGAGCCCGCGGCCTCGAGCACCGCGGCGAGATTCTTCAGGGTCTGGTCCGCCTGCTCGGCAGTGGTCTTCCCCACGACCTCGCTCGTCTTGGGGTCGAGGGCGATCTGCCCCGCGGTGTACACCATGCCGTCCACGACTACCGCCTGGCTGTAAGGGCCGATGGCCTTGGGTGCGCCCTCCGTCACCACGATGCCTAACCCTTTCGGCTTCATTAGAAGAGTCCTTCGATGGTGCCGTCCGGATGGACGCGGATGCGTTCCGCGGCGGGCGACTTGGAGAGCCCCGGCATTGTCATGATGTCCCCCGCGAGCGCCACGACGAACCCCGCACCGGCGGAAGGAAGGATGTCCCGCACCTGCAGCGTGAACCCCGTGGGCGCCCCGAGCTTGCCCGGGTCGTCGCTGAAGGAATATTGCGTCTTCGCCATGCAGACGGGAGTTTCGCCCAGCCCCAGCCCCGGGAGCTGTTCGAGCGCGCGCTCGGCTGCCGGCGCGAACGCGACCCCGCCCGCGCCGTAGATCTCCTTCGCGATCGTCTCGATCTTTTCGCGGATGGGACGCTTCTCGTCATACAGCGGCCTGAACTTGGCGCTTTTCCCATCGAGCAGCCGCAGCACGGCTTCGGCCACCGCGACCCCCCCCTCCCCACCCTTCTCCCACACCTCGCACAGCTCGACGCCCACGTCCTCCGCGGCGCACTCTTCCCGCACGGCGGCGAGCTCCGCCTCGGTGTCGGACAGGAACCGGTTGAGCGCGACGACGACGGGCACGCCGAACTTCTTCACGTTGCGGATGTGGCGGCGGAGGTTGGCGGCACCCCGCTGCACCGCAGCGGGGTCAGCCGCGCCGAGGCGGTCCTTCGGCACGCCGCCATGCATCTTCAACGCCCGCACCGTCGCCACTACCACCGCCGCTTCGGGATTCAACCCCGCCATGCGGCACTTGATGTCGAAGAACTTCTCGGCGCCGAGATCCGCGCCGAACCCCGCCTCCGTCAACACGACGTCGCACAGCGCCAGGGCGAGTCGCGTCGCCACGACCGAGTTGCAGCCGTGCGCGATGTTTCCGAAGGGGCCGCAATGGATGAACGCGGGTCCGCCCTCCAGCGTCTGCACCAGGTTGGGGTTGATCGCGTCCTTGAGGAGCAGGGTCATCGCTCCCTGGGCCTTCAGGTCGCTCGCGCGAACGGGCTGCTTTGCAGACGTGAGTCCCACGATGACGCGTGCCAACCGGCGCTCCAGGTCCTCGATCCCGGTCGCGAGGGCCAGAATGGCCATGATCTCCGAGCCGGGGATGATGACGAAGCGTTCTTCCCGCGTGGGGCCGGCGTTCAAGCCCCCCAGCCCGACGACGAGGTTGCGCAGCGCCCGGTCGTTCATGTCGATGGTGCGCGGCCAGGCGATGCGCCGGGTGTCGAGTCCGAGCCCATTGCCGTGGTGCAGATGCGCGTCGAGCAGCGCCGAGAGCAGGTTGTGCGCGCTGGCGATGGCGTGAAAGTCGCCGGTGAAGTGGAGGTTGATGTCTTCCATCGGCACCACCTGCGCGTAGCCCCCGCCCGCCGCCCCGCCCTTCACCCCGAACACCGGGCCGAGCGACGGTTCGCGGATGCACAGCGCGGCGTTCCGCCCCAGCCTGCGGAGCGCCTGCGTGACGCCGACGGTCACCGTGGACTTTCCCTCGCCCGCAGGCGTCGGGTTGATACCGGTGACCAGCACCAAGCGGCCCTTGGGCTTGCGGCGCGCCAACGCCTGCAGACGGATCTTCGCCTTGTACTTGCCGTACAGCTCCACGTCTTCGTCATCGAGCCCCAGCTCGGCGGCAATCGCTGCGACGGGGCGGAGCTTCGCCGCCTGCGCGATGGCGATATCGGTGGGGACCTTCGCCGTGGTGGTCACGGATCCTTTCGCGCTAGAGCGTGGATGCGAGCCGCGCCCCGAACACGCGACGGGCGTTGTCCGTGGTCCGCTCCGCGATCTCCGCGATCGGCGCCCCGCGCGCCCGGGCGAGCGCCTCGGCCACGTCGCTGACGAACGCCGGCTCGTTCCGTTCGCCACGATGCGGCACGGGCGCGAGATAGGGCGCGTCCGTCTCGACCAGCAGGCGGTCGGGGGGACAGGCGGTCAGGCGGTCGGCCAGCTTCCAGTTCTTGAAGGTCACCATGCCGCTGAAAGAGAAGTACGCTCCGACCGCCGTACCGGCGTCGAACACGGGCGCGCCCGAGCTGAACGAGTGCAACACCAGTGACGACACGCGCTGGCCCCACGCTCGGACCAGCGCCGCGACGTCCTCGTCCGCGGCGCGCGCGTGGACCACGACCGGCTTCCCGACCTCGGCGGCCAGCGCCAGCTGGGCCTCGAAAGCGCGCCGTTGCGCGTCGCGGGGCGAGTGGTCGTAATGGTAATCGAGGCCGGTCTCTCCGACAGCCACCACTTCGGGTAGGGCGAGCAGCGCCTTCAGGCGGGTCGCCGCCTCGGCCGACCAGCCCTTCGCCTCGTGGGGGTGGACGCCCGCGGTGGCCGACAGGCCGGCGCGTCCCCGGGCGAGGGCGGCCGCGCGCTCGCTGTCTTCCAGCGTCGTGCCGATCACCACCACGTGCTGCACGCCGGCGCGCCGCGCCCGCTCCAACACGGCATCCCGATCGGGGTCGAACGCCGCATCGCCCAGGTGGCAGTGGGCGTCGACCAACACGTCACACCGCCGCTTTGGAGCGGGCCTCGGAGCCGCCGCTGGGCGGGGGGGACGGGGGGGGCGGGGGGGGAGGGGCGAGCGGCACTGTGCCCGCCGGCCGCAACGCCCGCGCGCCGCGCGCGTCCTGGCCGGGCCAGCGCTTCTCGATATACATCAAGAGCGGCGCGGCGATGTAGATCGAGGAGAACGTCCCCGTGAAGATGGCGAACGTCATCACCAGCGCGAACGGCCGCAACACCTCGCCCGCCAGCAGCACCAGCGCGATGGTCGTGGCCATCGTGGTCCCGTGGGTGAGCACCGAGCGGGGCAGCGTCTCGTTGATCGACAGGTTCAAGATCTCGTACAGGTTCTGGCGCCGGTACTTGCGCAGGTTCTCGCGCACGCGGTCGAAGATGATGATCGTGTCGTTCAGCGAATAACCCACCATCGTCAGCACCGCCCCTACCACCACCAGGCTCACCTCGAGGTTCAGGTAGCGGATGAACGCGATGGTGGTGAGGATGTCGTGGAACGTCGCAAGCACCGCCGCGAGGCCGAAGCGCCATTCGAAGCGGAACGCGAGGTAGATCAGGGTGACGATGAACGAGAAGAAGATCGCCAGGAACGCCTTCCCCTGGAGCTCGCGCCCCACCTTCGGGCCCACGGCCTCGGTGCCCCTGATGGAGTACCGGCCCGCGCCCAGCCCGTGCGCCAGCGCGGAATCCACCGCCGCGGCCGTCGCCTCGCTGGAGCCCTCTGGCGCGCCGCCTCCCGTGCCGATGCGCGCGATCACCATGTAGTCAATGGGGCTGCCAAACTCCTTGATCTCGGCATCGCGAATCCCCGCCGCGTCGAGCGCGCTCCGGATGCTCGCGGCACCGACGGCCTCCTTCGTCTGCACTTGCATCTGGGTGCCGCCCGTGAACTCGATCGAGTAGTTCAGGCCGCGCACCAGGAACAGCGCGAAGCCCGGGATGATGATGGCCGCCGTGAGCCCGTAGGCCCAGCGGCGCCACTTGATGAAATCGTAGTTCGCGTTGGCGAAGAGTCGGATCATCTCATACGCTCAAGGTGGCCATGTCGGGCCGCCGCAGCAGCCAGATCATGTAGAAGGTCCGCACCACGTAAATGGCGGTGACCATCGACGCCGCGATACCGATGATCAGCGTGATGGCAAAGCCCTGGACCGGACCCGTCCCCACGAGATAGAGGATGAAGGCCGTGAGCATCGTGCTGACGTTGGAATCGATGATGGCACTCATCGCGTGCTTGAAGCCCTCGTCCACGGCGGTGCGCACCAACTTACCGTGCTGCAGCTCCTCGCGAATCCGCTCGAAGATCAGCACGTTCGCGTCCACCGCGATGCCGACCGAGAGCACGAGACCGGCCAAACCGGGCAGGGTCAGCGTGAAGCCGAAGCCCGCCAGCCAGGCCAGCGTGAACAGCACGTACAGCGTGAGCGCCGCCACGGCGAGCACGCCCGACATCCGGTAGTAGATCACCATGATCAGCACGACGAGCGCCACGCCTACGATCCCCGCGTGGATGCCGTCCTTGATCGAGTCCTGACCGAGCGACGGGCCGATGCTCCGCTCCTCGACGATGGTGAGCGGCGCGGGGAGAGCGCCGGCGCGCAACACCAGCGCCAGGTCCTGGGCATCCTGCAACGGCTTCGAGCCGAGCTCGATCAGGCCGTGCTGGCCGATCTGGCCCTTGATGATCGGCGGCTGGCCCTGCACGCGGTCGTCGAGGATGATGGCCATGTAGTGGTTCACATGGCGGCCGGTTTCGCGCTCGAAGACGCGCCCGCCGCGGCGCGACAGCGTGAAGTCCACCACCGACTGATTGGTCATCTGATCGCGCCGGGCCGTCGCCTTCTCGAGCTCCTCGCCCGTGATGATGGGCCGGTCCTCGACGGCGTACAAGGCGCGGTACGCTCGTGCGCCCCGCGACGCGACTTCGGTACCCCATTTGAGCTCGAGCCCCCGCGGGATGAGGCGCCGAACCTCGGGGCGGGCCAGCAGGCTTTCCGCCGCCGGTGCCTGCTCCTCGGGCACGAGATACTCGCCCGGGAGCGAGCCCTGGAACAAGAGCGAGGACAGCGGCCCCGGCACGTTCAGACCGGTCGTGTCCTTTTGGGCCTTGCCTTTGGCGGCCTTGCCCTTCTTGCCCTTGCTGGTATCCGAGCCGAACAGCTGGGCGACGTTCGCCGCCCCGCCGCCCGCTTGCCCGGGGGCCTGCACCCCAGCCGCGCGCAACGCCTGGTCGATCTCGCCGAGCGCGTCGCGGAACCGGTTCTGCATGTCGGTGATGCGGAACTCGAGGAACGCGGTGCGCTGAATGATGCTCTTGGCGCGCGCCGGATCCTTTTCGCCCGCCAGCTCCACGACCAGGCGGCACCGTCCCACGATCTGCACCACCGGCTCGGTGGTGCCGAACTGGTCGATGCGGCTCCGCACCACCCGCTCCGCCCGCTGGATCGCATCGGCGCAGTCGGGGACGGGCCCCTTGCTCTGGTCCACTTCCAGCGCGAGGTGGATACCGCCCTGGAGGTCGAGCCCGAGGTTGATGGGAACGCGGCGCACGGTCGTGTCCTTCATGCGGCCGCTCGTGGCGTCACGCACCCGTTGGGTGACGTTCTTCGGGAGGAGGAGCCAGGCGGAGAGGAGCGCCAGCCCTGCGATGACGATCAGTCGGTTGCGAATCGTGCGCATGCGACTCTCTATGGCGTGAGGACCTGGCGCGCCGCCACGGCGTCGCGCCCGATCTGGGCGACGAGTGCCTCGCGGGACGGGAACGTCTGTACGTCCCGCAGCCGGCGCACCCACTCGACGGTCACCGTTTCGCCGTATAGCTCGCCGGCGAAATCGAACAGATGGATCTCCAGGGCGCGTGCCGTGATGCCGAACGTAGGCCGCGGCCCCTGGTTCATCATGCCCCCATAGCTGGCGCCGCGCCAGTTCACCCGCACCGCGTATACCCCGTCCGGCGGCAATAGCTTGCGGGGATCGGGGGGCGCGAGGTTGAGGGTCGGGACCCCGATCGTCCGCCCCCGCCCCGCCCCGCGCTCCACTACCCCTGTCGCGCCGTAGCGCCGCCCGAGCCAGCGCTCGGCCGCGGCGAGGTCGCCGTGGGCGACAGCGGTGCGGATCAACGACGAGGAGATGGGCTGCCCGTCGTCCCGCACCGCTTCCACCACGTCCACGCTGAAGCCGTCCTCGCGGGCTAGTTGCCGCAGCAGCGCCACGTCGCCCGTGCGCCCCCGCCCGAACCCGTGGTCATACCCCAGGACGAGCTCCCGCATGCCGAATTGCGCGCGCAGCACGCGGCGCACGAACTCTTCCGGGGCGAGCCGCGCCAGCTCCGGGGTGAAGGGCAACAGCTCGATCCGATCGAGTCCGAGCGCCTCGAGCAGCTCGCGCCGCTCCGCGGGGAGCGTGAGCAGCCGCGGCGCCGCCGGCGGGTTCACGACCTCGAGCGGGTGGGGGTCGAACGTGACGATCAAGCTGGCGAGCCCCTGGGCGCGCGCCCGCCGCACGATCTCGGCGAGCACCGCCCGGTGCCCGCGGTGCACCCCGTCGAACGCGCCGACGGTGGCTACCGTGCCGCTCATTCGTCCACCACCACGACCCGCGGCTTCAAAACCTCGCCCTCCCACTCCGCCACCGCCACCAGCTGACCGTCCGCGAACAGGGCGACGGGGCTCGTGGCGCTCGGGATGCCTGCCCCCAATCCCGAGCCCCGAAGCCCGAGCCTCGCGGACACCGGCCGCCCGTGGATCACGGCGGCTCGGCCCGCTTGGTCGAGCTCCCGCCGCGGCAGCTCGGCCACCAGGACCGCCGGATCGCGCAGATCGGCCGGCGTCACCGCCTCGGGTGCCACGGCGTCGTCGAGTCGAAACGGCCCGACGCGCGTCCGCACCAACGTCGCGAGGTGCGCGCCGCACCCGAGCTCCTCGCCCAAGTCCCGCGCCAGGCCGCGCAGGTACGTCCCGGCGCTCACCGTGGCACGGAACCCGAGGTCGGGGGGCGCGAAGCTCGTGAGCGCGAACTCGCCGACCTCGACCCGCCGCGCCGGCAGCGTCACCGCCTCGCCCCGGCGCGCCCGGCGGTACGCCCGCTCGCCCTCCACCTTCACTGCCGAGTAGGCGGGCGGCCGCTGCTCGTAGGCACCGCGAAACCGCGACACCGCGGCCTCGACCCGCACCCGATCGAGCGATCGCCAGCCGTCCGAGGCGGCGAGCGTCGCCCCCGTGGCGTCGTCGGTGGACGTGGTCTCACCCAGGCGGATGACACCCTCGTACGCTTTGGCCCAGCCGGCGACGTAGGGCGCGAGCCGGGTGGCGCGTCCCACGATGACAACCAGCAGCCCCGAGGCAAACGGGTCGAGCGTTCCCAAGTGCCCCACCCGCCGGGTGGCGAGCGCGCGGCGCACCTGATCCACGATGTCGTGGGAGGTGGGGCCCCGCATCCCGTCCTTCCCCCCCGCCCCCGCCCCCCCCGGCCCTCCCCGCCCCCCCGGCTTCGCGACGAGTACCACGCCGGAGATCAGCCGGCGCCGTCCTTGAGCTGCTTGAGCGCCGCGTCGATGCGTTGCGCGTGCTCGAGGCCGCGGTCGAGCTCGAACTGCAGCTCGGGGCTGGTGCGCAGCCGCAGCTCGCGGGACAGCTGGGCGCGCAGAAACCGCGCTGCACTGCCCAGACCCGCGAGCGTCTTGGCCTTCTCCTCCTCGGTCCCCATGACGCTCACTCGCACGCGGGCGTGCGCCAAGTCGCCCGACACCTCGACGGCCGTGACCGTGACGAACCCGACGCGCGGATCCCGCACGCCGCCGGTGAGGAATTCCGCCACCGTGCGTCGGATCAACTCGGCGACACGCTCGGGGCGATAGCGAGGGGGGGGACCGGGTCGTCGCATCATCTCACAAGTAGCTGGTGCTGGTGTCCACGATGCGCGCGCCCGCCGCGCCTGCCACCAGGCGGTCGGCCTCCCGCAGCACGCTCTCGGCGTGACCCCGCTCGTTCGACACCACGCACACCGTCAGCTCGGCGCGCTGCCACAGGTCGTGGTGGGCCGTCTCCGCGGCCGACACGTTGAAGCGGTTGTGGAGCCGGTCCTTGAGGCTCTTCAAGACGTGGCGCTTGTCCTTGAGCGAGCGACTTCCCTCGAGATGCAGCTCCCAGGTCATCACCCCCACGACCACGGCTCACCCGCCCCGGGCCGCGCTTCCTACGTCCAGCGAGCGCGCGACTTCCTCGATCTTGTACGCCTCGATCAGGTCGCCGACCTTGACGTCGTTGAAGTTCTCGATCCCGATGCCGCACTCGAAGCCCTCCCGGACCTCGCGCACGTCGTCCTTGAAGCGCTTGAGGGACGCGATGGTGCCCTCGTACACCTCCACGCCGTCCCGGATCACGCGCACCCGCGCGGTGCGGGGGATGACGCCGGAGCGGACGAAGCACCCGGCGATCGTGCCTACTTTCGCGATCTTGAACGTCTGCCGCACTTCCGCCTCGCCCACCACGACTTCCTTCTTCTCGGGAGCGAGCAGGCCCTCCATGGCGGCCTTCACCTCTTCCACCGCCTCGTAGATGATGCGGTAGGTGCGGATCTCCACGCGCTCGCGCTCCGCGGAGGCCCTCGCATTCGAGTCGGGGCGCACGTGGAAGCCGACGATGATGGCCCCCGAGGCCTTGGCGAGGAGCACGTCCGAGTCGGTGATGGCGCCGACGCCGCGGTGCACGACCTCCACCTTCACCTCCGGCGTGGAAAGCTGCGCCAGCGCGTCGGCGAGCGCTTCCGCGGGGCCGCCCTGGTCGGCCTTGATGATGATGCGGAGCGCCGCGGCGCCTCCGGCCGCGCGCTCGGACATGAAGTCCTCGAGCGTTTTCACGCGGCCGGTGCGGCGGTGCTGCGCCTCGCGCTCGAGGCGCTGGCGCTTCTGGGCGATCTCGCGGGCCGCTCCCGCGTCCGCCATCACGCTGAAGGTGTCGCCCGCCTCCGGCACGCCCTCGAAGCCGAGGATCTGCACCGGGGTCGAGGGGCCGGCCTCGGCGACGGTCTCACCGCGCTCGTTGTACATCGCGCGCACCCGCCCCGAGAACTGACCGCAGATGAAGTCGGCGCCCACCCGCAGGGTGCCGTTCTGGACGAGGATCGTCGCGACCGGTCCCTTCCCCGGGTCGAGCGTGGCCTCGAGCACGGTGCCGTGCGCCCGGCGGTCCGGATTGGCCTTCAGGTCGAGCAGCTCGGCCTGGAGCAGGATTTGATCGAGCAGCGCATCCACGTTCTGCCCCGTCTTCGCCGAGATCGGCGTGGCCAGCGTCGTGCCGCCGAACTCCTCCAGCACGACGCCGTGCGACAGGAGATCCTGCTTCACCTTCTGCACGTTGGCAGCCGGCAGATCGATCTTGTTGATCGCGACGACGAGCGGGACCCCCGCGTTCTTGGCGTGGGAGATCGCCTCGATGGTCTGGGGCATGATCGCATCGTCGGCGGCGACGACCAGAACGACGATGTCCGTCACCTGGGCGCCGCGGGCGCGCATCGCCGTGAACGCCTCGTGGCCCGGCGTGTCGAGGAACGTGATGGAGCGGCCGTCCTTGAGCATCACCTGGTAGGCGCCGATGTGCTGCGTGATGCCCCCGGCCTCACCGGCGACGACGTTGGTCTTGCGGACGTAGTCGAGCAGTGACGTCTTGCCGTGGTCGACGTGGCCCATGACGGTCACGACCGGCGGCCGCGGCTTGAGCGTCGCCGTCGCCTCATCGGGAGCCTGCTCGCCTTCGGCGACGACGTACTCCTCCTCGCGCACCGCCTGGAACCCGAACGCGGACGCGATCAGCTCGATCATGTCGAAGTCGAGCCGCTGGTTGATCGTCACCATCTGCCCGAGCTCTTTGAAGGCGAAGGCGACGATCTCCTTGGCGGGGACCTTCAGGATGTTGGCGAGCTCGGAGACGGTGATGAACTCCGTCACGCGAACCAGCGTCTTCTCGCGTTCCTTCTCCTCGCGCCGCTTCTCTTCTTGGATATCCCGGAAGGTCGGCCCCTCGTCGCGCCGGTGCACGCCCTTGCGAGCGGTCGGGCCTTTGATGGAAGCGAGGGTGCGGGAGATGTTCTGCGCCACCGCCTCCTGGTCCACCAGCGACTTCTTGCCCTTCTTGCGCTTCTTCCCCTTGTCGCGCCGGCGCTCCTCCAGCGGCCCGGCGCCGGGCGCGGCGGACGCCACCGGGCGGGGGGCCGGCGGAGCGGAGCCACCCGGCACGGCGCTCGCCACCGGCTTGGGACGCACCGGGGTCGGGATCACCTGCCGAGGAGGCGCGCCGAACGACGCGGCGGAGGGCGGTGGCGCCGCCGGCGCCGCGGTCGCGGTGGGTGGCGCCGCGAACGACGGCTCAGCGCGCGACTCCTCCGCCGCAGGCAGGTCCTTGAACAGCGCCGCCGCGCGCTCCTCGAGCGAGGGCTTCTCCTCGTCGTCGACCGCCTTGGCCGCTTCGAGCGCTTCGCGCGCCTTGAGCTCGCGCTCCGCCTCGATCGCCGCCTCGGCCTGCGCCTCCGCCTCGGCCACCGCCACTTCGGCGGCGGTGCGGCGGCGCCGCTTGGGCCGCGCCTCCGGCGGCGCGGCGACCGGCTCGGCGGCGGCCTTCACCGCCCGACGCCGCTTGGTAGGTGCGGGCGCTTCCTTCAGCTTGCGCTTCTCGCGCTCCCAGCGCGCGCGCATCAGGGCCACCTGCTCCGGCTTGAGCGGCGACAGGTGACTGCGCACAAAGATGTCCAGCTCCTTGAGCATGCCCAGCAACTGCTCCGAGGAGATGCCGAACTCCGCCGCCAAATCGTGAATCCGCGTCGTCGTCACTTACCCCTCCAAAGACTCCAGCCCGCGGGCCAGTCCCGCGTCTTCCACTCCGACCGCCTGGACCGGCGGCCGGCCGAGCCCGGCGCCCAGCTGCGCGGCGTCCGGCCCCGACACGATCCGTACGCCCCGCGCCCGGGCGAGGCGCTCCACTTTCTCTCGCGTGCGCAGGCTCGCATCCGCCGCGAGCACGATGCAACGCAATCCGTCTCGCTGCAGCCGCGCCCGCACCCCCGCGACCCCGATCACGACCCGCCCGGCCCTGAGCCCGAGCCCCAGCAGCCGCACGATCCGCTGCGTCACGCCGGCTGGGCGGACGGGTCGCCGCCCGCGCCCGGCTGCGCCGCCGGACCGGCCTCGCCTTGCGCGGCCCCCTCCCCCTCCCTCTCCGCCTCGTCCTCGCCGCCTTCTTCCATCATCTCGTTGAGGAAGGCCATCAGCTTGTCGGCGAGCTCCGGCGTCATCCCCGCGATCTTGTCCACGTCCTCGCGCTCCAGATCGAGGATGTCCTGCAGCGTCTTGTGGCCCGCCTGCGCCAGTACGTCCACCAGCTCGACCGGCAGGCCCTTCAGCTCACGCAGCGAGACCTTGGTCGCGGCCTCCTCCTCGGGGGGGAGCGGCGCGAACAGCGGCCCCTCGCCGCCGCGCTCCAGCCACTCGCGACTCGAGTACAGGTCGATCTTCCAGCCGGTGAGCTCGGAGGCGAGCCGGACGTTCTGGCCGTTGCGGCCGATGGCGAGCGACAGCTGGTCCTCGTCCACGATCGCTTGGATCGTCTTCGTGTCGGGGTCCGAGAAAACGCGTGCCACACGCGCGGGGGCGAGGGACAGCTTCGCGAACCGCTCGGGGTCGGGCGACCACGGCACGATGTCGATGCGCTCGCCGCCCAGCTCGTTCACCACGGCCTGCACGCGCGAGCCCTTGAGGCCCACGCAGGCGCCCACGGGGTCGATCGAATCGTCACGGGAGGAGACCGCGATCTTGGTGCGGCTCCCCGCCTCGCGGGCCGTGGCCCGGATCTCCACGATTCCCTGCTGGATCTCGGGCACCTCGAGCTTGAACAGCGCCTTCACGAACAGGGGGTCCGCACGCGACAGGATGAGGCGCGGCCCCTTGGGGGTTTCCTCGATCCGCTTCAACACCGCGCGGATCGTGTCGCCCTGGTGGAAGTGCTCGCGGTGGTTCTGTTCGCGGTAGGGGATGATCGCCTCCGCCTCGCGGAACTTCGCGAGCATCACGACGATCTTGCCACGCTCGATCTGCTGCACCTCGCCCGAGAGCAGCTCGCCGACCTTGTCGGTGAACTCCTCGCGGATCCGGGCCCGCTCGCCTTCGCGCACGCGCTGAATGATGCGCTGCTTCGCCGCCTGCACCGCCGTGCGCCCGAACGCCTCGAAGGGCACTTCCTCCTCCAGCACGTCGCCGACTTGGAAGTCCGGGTCCTCGAAGCGCGCTTCCTCGAGCGCCACCTGCGAGCCGGGGTCCTCCACGGTCTCGACCACGGTGCGCAGCACGACGACCCGGATCGTCCCCTTCAGCTCGTCGATGCCGATCTCGGACCGCACGTTGGGGCCGTAGCGCTTCACCAGGGCCGCGTGCAGTCCGTCCTTCAGCAGGTCGAGCAGCTCCGCGCGCTCCAGCTGCTTCGTGTTGGTCAGCTCACGAATGGCTGATACGACGTCAGTTGTGTTCGTCATCTATGTCGTCTTTCGTTCGCCGTTGTCCGTCGTCCAGCATCCGCGTCGCGTCACATTCCTCGGATCACGGATGACGAACGACGGATGACGTGCTACCAATCCACCGCCAAACGCGCATCGCGAATCCCGGCGAGCGGCACCGGCCGGGGTGGCCCGCCCTCCGGCGCGAGCACCACCGTCGCCTCGTCGGGCACGGCGACGATACGCGCGCGCACCCGGCCCAGCCCCGCGACCGTCGCCCGCACTTCCTGGCCCACGAAGCGCACCCAGTGGCGGTGCCAGCGCAGCGGTCGCTCCAGCCCCGGGCTCGAGACCTCGAGCGCGTAGCGCGACCCCAGCGGCCCGCCCGCGTCGAGCCAGGCTTCCAACGCCCGGCTCGCCATCGCGCAGTCGTCGACCGTCACACGCCGCGGCGGCTCGCCGGGCGGCCATTGGATGCGCACTTGAACGAGCGGCCGAGCTTGCGTGCCGCCGACACGGAGGTCGGCCAGTTCGAGGCCCACCGCAGCCAGCTGGGCCCGAAACGATTCGACGAGACTGTCGGAGAGCATAAAAAAAAGTGCGGGCCGAACTTCGACACCTCGCTGAGGCCCAATTCCGCCGCCTGCTGAATCAGGACCCCCCGCAGATCCACGTGGCCTGGGAGGCCCTCGGTTCGGCTGACCCGGGGGCGCTGCCCTGCGGTCCCCAGACCCGCTTCCCCTGGATTAACCCGGGGCCGCCGGCCCGGGGTCAGCCGCTCCAGCACTTCAGAACCTACTTCATAGCATGAGCCACAAATACCAACACCACAATGCATTACGACATCCGCCGCACGGACGAACCCGTGGCGTTTGACGAGCTCCACGCCGCGCTCGAGAATGCCGGCGGCGGTGCCCCGCCAGCCGGCGTGCAGCAGCGCCACGACCCGTTTCTCCGGGGCGATCAGGTAAATCGGGATGCAATCGGCCACGCTGACGGTGAGCAGCAAGCCGCGAGCGCTCGTGGCATGCCCGTCCACGCCGTCGAGGATGAGCCAGCCGTCCTGACCCTGGCGGTGCCACTGCAGCGCGGTCCCGTGGATCTGATGGCTCAGCACGACCCCCGGGAACGCGGGGTGGACGGCGGCCCGGAACGCCCGCCAGCGGGTCATCACCTGTCCCACGTTCTCCTCGCTCCACAGTCCGAGCGAGAAGCCGCGCCCCCGGGTCGAGATGCCCGCCACGACCCCGTAGCGGTCCGCCCACTCGACCAGCTCCATGCGGGGCACCGCGGCGTCGGCCACCGGCTGCTCTCGCAGCGCCGTGAAACGGGCCGTGGGGCGGTCGGGCGGTGGGGAGGCCAGGCCAGCCGTCAGGGACCTCCCTTCCGTCGGTCCGCCTGCCCCTCCAGTCGCTCGATCTGCGCTCCCAGCGTGCGGAGCCGCTCATCGATCCGCTCGTAGCCGCGCTCGATCTGGCCGATGTTGTGGATCACCGAGTCCCCCTGGGCGGCGAGCGCCGCCAGCAGCATCGCCATCCCGGCCCGGATGTCGGGGCTCTCGACTACCTGCCCGCGCAGCGGCGACGGCCCCGCGATCACCGCGCGGTGGGGGTCGCACAGCACGATGCGGGCGCCCATGCCGATGAGCTTGTCCACGAAGAACAGGCGTGACTCGAACAGCTTTTCGAACACCAACAGCAGGCCCTCGCACTGCGAGGCGACGACGATCGCGATCGACATCAAGTCCGCGGGGAAGGCGGGCCACGGGCCGTCTTCGAGCTTCGGCACGTGGCCCCCGAGATCGGGCCGGATGCGGCGCTCCTGGTCGGCATCGACGACGAGCTTCGCGCCGTCGAGGCGGGGCCGCACGCCGAGCCGGTCGAACGCCATGAGGGTGGCGCGCAAGTCGTCGGGGCGCACGCCGTCGATCGTAACGGCGCCGTTCGTCACCGCGGCGAGCCCGAGGAACGACCCGATCTCGATGTGGTCGGGGCCAATCGCGAACGGGGTCGGAGGGGGGGGCGCACCCCCGGATGGGACGCGTCCCTCGATCGTCAACGTGTTGGTACCGATCCCATCGACCGTGGCGCCGAGGCCCGCGAGGAACCGGACCAAGTCCTGGACATGCGGCTCGCACGCGGCGTTGCGGAGCACGGTCCTGCCGGGCGCGCCGAACGCGGCCATGAGGGCGTTCTCGGTGGCCGTCACGCTCGGCTCATCGAGGAAGATGTCCGCTGCGGCGAGCTTGCGCGCCTCGAGCTTGTAGGTCGTGCCGACCGTGATCTCCGCGCCCAGGCGCTCCAGCGCGAGAAAATGCGTGTCCACTCGACGGCGGCCGATCACGTCGCCGCCGGGAGGGGGCAGGCTGACGCGCCCGAAACGCGCCAGCATCGGCCCCGCGAGCAGGATCGACGCGCGGATCCGGGCGCACAGCCTTGGGTCCAGCTCGCGCGGCTCGGCGCCCGCCGTGTTCACCTCGACCGCATTCGACGCCGTCCACGCGACCGTCGCGCCGAGGTGTGCCAGCAACTCCAGCATCGTCTCGACGTCGCGAATGTGGGGAACGTTCTCGATACGGCAGGGCCCCTCGGCGAGCAGGGTGGCCGCGAGGATGGGGAGCGCCGCGTTCTTGTTGCCCGCCGGGCGGATCGTCCCTTTGAGCGGGCGCCCGCCCGATACGCAGAACGACGGAGGCATAGGTCACGCAAGCTATGGGACGCCTTGCGCACACGTCAAGCGCGCGCGAACGTTCGCCGCGTGCATCCCGTTCTCGCGCTCGCGCTCCTCGCCACCGCGGGGTTGCTCGCGACGCGGCTGCCCCGCCTCGCCCTCCCACCGCACCCGTCGCTCCACCTCGACGTCGCCATCGTTGCCGGCGCCCCGCTCGTGCTGGTGGGTTTGCTGCTCGGACCCGGGATCGAGCTCGTCAGCCGCCCGCTGCTCCGCGCGCTCGCGCCGGTGATCGCGCTCGCCATCGGCTGCATCGGCGCCGTGCTCGGCGCGCGCTGCGAGTGGCGCGTGCTTCGCCGCATCCCGCGCGGCGCCTGGGCGCTCGCCGCGGTCTCCGCGAGCGCCGTGTTCCTCGTCGTCGCACTAAGCGCATGGCTGCTCGCCCGGTGGATCCCGCTACTCGGGGTTGCCTGGGCTCCGCGTCTCCCCACGGTCCTCGGCCTCGCGGCGGTGGCCGCCGTGTCAGCGCCACGGACGGTCACCCGGTTGGCACGCGCGGCCGGCATCCGGCGGACCGTGGCCCGGGCGCTCGCCCGAGCGGCAGCGCTCGAGACCGCCTGCGGGGCGCTCGCCATGACCGTCCCGCTGGTGCTCTCCCGTCCGCACCCGGCTGCCGGCAACCCGGCGTTCGCGTGGCTGGCGTGGAGCGTGCTCGTCGGCGCCGGCGGGGCGCTCGTGAGCCTCGTGTTCCTCGCGTTGACCCGCGTCCTCCCCGCGCCTGAGCACCTCGGGTTGGAACTGCTGGGCACGCTGCTGTTCGGTGCGGGCATCGGCTACGCGACGGGCCTGTCGCCCTTCGTGGTGTGCGCGCTCGCGGCCGCCGCGATCGTCAACGCTTCGCCCCGGCGGCGCCAGGTTCAGGCGCTGCTCGCCGCTTGGGAGCAACCGGGCTACGCCCTCCTCCTGATCCTCGTAGGCGCCCTGCTCACCCTGCCCACGCTGTGGATCCTCGTCGCCGTGCCGCTGCTCGCCGCGCTCCGCGCCGGCGCGCGCTGGGCGAGCGTGCGCTACGCCCGCGAGCCACTCAAGTTGGGCGCCCTGCCGCCGCACGCCGGGCTGGCAACCGTCGCGCAGGGGGGAGCGGCGGTGGCGCTGGGCATCAACTATTTCCTCATGCTCGGCAGTTGGCCGGGGAACTCGAGCATTGTGGCCGCGGAGGGCGCGGGCAGCCCTGCGGGCACGGCCGGCGTGGTGCTGACGACGATGGTGCTCGGCGTGGCAGTGGCGCAGCTCGCGGCGCCCCCACTGCTGGGCCTCGTGCTCCGTCCGACGCCCGCGCCGTTGACACCCGCCCCCGCCAGCCCCGAGTTTACGACGAACGCTCCCGCGGACTGACCCGAGCATGATTCCTTCCTGGGTGGCGGTGGTGACGGGGATTTCCCTCGCAATCCTGGCGCTGGCGGCGATCGCGATCGCATTGTCATCGGTGATCGCGGTGCTCGCGCTGCGGGCGTTCCTGCGCCTCCTCGAGCAGCTCGCCGGGCCTGCTGTGGGCGACGTGCGGCAGCTCGTCGGAACGATCCGAACCGAGGCGGAGAGCCTGGTGGGGACGTCACGCGAGTTGCGCGGGCGGATCGTGCAGGCGGCCGACGCGGCCGAGGCGCGCCTCGCCGATCTGGACGCGCTGTTCGAGGTGGTCCACGAGGAGGTTGAGACGACGGCGCTGGACGTGGCGGCAACGCTGCGCAACGTACGCCGCGGTCTATCCGTGCTCGAGTGGGGGCGGCGGGCCTTGAAGCACAGGAGGAAGCGCTGAGGGCGAGGGATCTCCTCGTGGGGACGGCGGTCGCGCTCGCAGGGATCGCGCTGCTTCCCGCCGTGGCGCATGCCTGGACTCCGGGCACGCACGTCTACCTCGGCGAGTCGGTGCTCGCGAACCTGCACCAGTTGCCCGGGGCAGTCGCCGACCTGCTGCGGGCGTTCCCCTACGACTTTCTGTACGGCAACATCGCGGCGGACACCTCGCTCGCGAAGAAATACGCGCCGGTGGGCCGGCACTGCCACTCCTGGCACGTCGGCCAGGAGATCTTCGACCTCGCGCCGACCGATCCGCTGCGCGCGTTCGGGCTCGGGTATCTCTCCCACCTCGCTGCCGACGCTGTAGCCCACAACTTCTTCGTGCCGCGCCAGCTCGTCCTCACGTCGAGCACGGCGGCGCTGGGCCACAGCTACTGGGAGAGCCGGTTCGAGACCCACCTCGGCGACGCATACGCGAAGGAGGCGAAGGAGCTCATCCTCCAGGACCACACGCCGAGCGACACCCACCTGGACACGATCATCTCGCCGACGCTATTCAGCGTCCGGACCAGCCGGCGACTGTTCCGCGGGATGGTGCATCTCACGGAGAGCGAGAGCTGGCGCTGGGCGTTCCAGATGATCCTCGAGAATACGCGGTGGGACCTCCCCGACGCCGATGTGGAGCGCCACATGGCGGTGGCGTTCGAGTACGTGATGGAGCTGTTGGAAGTGGGAGTAGGGGAACGAGACGGCGAGGGCGCTGCCGCGCGCCGCTTGGACCCCGCGGGGGACAAGGCGCTGCGGCTCGCCAAGCAGATGCGTCGCCAGGCGTTGCAGGAAGGCGGCCGCGAGGATCCGGAGCGGATGGAGCAGACGGCGGAGGAGCACTTCGGGCTGCCGGCGCCGGCGCTCGCGTATTGGCAGGCGTCGCAGGCGCAGCGACCGTGGCGGGACCGCTCAGGCGGCTAGCTTGTCTTCCAACACCTTCTGCGCCAGCTTCGGATCCGCTTTCCCGCGCGACACCTTCATCACCTGACCGACGAAGAACTGAATCAACTTCGTTTCGCCTTTCCTGTAGCGCACGACTTCCTGCGGGTGGGCGCCGAGCACTTCGCTCACCCAGCCGGCCACGACGCCGCTATCCGCGACCTGGACGAGCCCGAGCGCCTCGGCAACGTTGCGCGGCTCCCCACCCCGCTCCGCCACCTCGCCGAACACCCGCTTGGCGGCCTGCTGGCTCAACGTACCGCCGCGCACCAACCCGATGAGCTGCGCCAGCCCTCCGGGTGGCACGCGCAGCTGGTCCTGGTGTGTCTTCGCGTCGGCGAGCACCTCGTTGATCACCCAATTCGCAGCGAGCTTGGTGTCTGCTCCGGCGTGCACGACCGCTTCGTAGTAGTCGGCCACCGCCCGATCGCTCGTCAACACGTCGGCGTCGGCCACACTGAGGGCGTGCTGTGCCGCGAAGCGCTCGCGCTTCTTCGCGGGCAGCTCGGGCAAGTGGGTCTGCTGCTCCGCGATGAACTCCTCCGTGAGGACGAGCGGCGGCAGGTCGGGGTCCGGGAAGTAGCGGTAGTCGTGGCTCTCCTCCTTGCTCCGCTGCGGGCGCACGCTGTTCGTCTTGGAGTCGTAGAGCAGCGTCTGCTGCTCCACTACCCCGCCGCCCTCGAGCAGCGCGATCTGGCGGTCGCGCTCGACCGTCAGCGCCTTCTCGACGTAGGCGAACGAGTTGATGTTCTTCACCTCGGTCTTGGTGCCGAGCGCCGTCTCACCCGTGCGCCGCACGGAGACGTTCGCGTCCACCCGCAGGCTCCCCTTCTCCATGTCGCAGTCGGAGATGCCGGCGTACTCGAGCACTTGCTTCAGCGTCTGGAGGTAGCGCCGTGCTTCCGATGGGGAGCGGAAGTCGGGGCCCGTGACGATCTCGATGAGCGGCACGCCGCAGCGGTTCAGGTCGATGGCGGTCTCCTTCGGAAAGCGGTCGTGCAGCGACTTCCCGGCGTCCTCTTCCACGTGGAGGCGCACGATCGTCGCGGGGATGAGCCCCCGATCGGGCGACAGGTAGGACAGCGCGCCGTGCGTCGCGAGCGGCTGCTCGAACTGCGAGATCTGGTATCCCTTGGGGAGGTCGGGATAGAAGTAGTTCTTGCGGGCGAACACGCTCCTGGGGTGCACGGTGCAGCCGAGCGCGAGCGCCGCCCGCACCGCGAGCTTGAGCGCCTGCTCGTTCGGCACCGGCAACGCGCCGGGGAGCCCCATGCACACCGGGCACACGTTCGTGTTGGGCGGCGCGCCGAAGGCGGTGGAGCAGCCGCAGAACATCTTCGACACGGTGCGCAGCTGGACGTGCGTTTCGAGACCGATGACCGTCTCCCAGCCGCCCCCCCCACCCCCGCCCGCCCTCCCGGTCACGCGTCCTCCGTCGCCGGCAGGACATTGCCGGCAGACCCGCGAGGTTTGCCGTCACGACGAAGATGTCCGACAGATACATCGCGACCGGGTCGGCGAGCTTCTCCCCCGCCTTGAACGCCGGCGTGGGCGTGGTGGGCGTAAACAGCAGGTCGACGCCGCGGTCGAACACGTTGCGGAAGTCCTGGGCGATCAAGGCGCGCATCTGCTGCGCCCGGCGGTAGTAGGCGTCGTAGTAGCCTGACGACAGCACGTACGTGCCGACGAGGATGCGCCGGCGCACCTCGGGGCCGAACCCCTTCCCTCGGGTGGTGCGGTACAGCGCCCGCACGTCGATCGCGCCATCGAAGCGCGGACCATAGCGCGCGCCGTCGTAGCGCGCCAGGTTCGAGGACGCCTCCGCCGGGGCGATGATGTAGTACGTCGGCACGGCGTACTGGGTATGCGGCAGCGACACCTCGCGCACCGCGGCGCCCAGCTCCCGCAGCACGCGGATCGCCCGGTCGCAGGCGCGCCGCACCGCGGGGTCGAGGTCCTGGGGGAAGTATTCCTTGGGGATCCCGATCACGAACCCCTGCAGCGACTCGGGAACCGTGGGCAGCCGCAACGGATCGCGCGCCTCGCAGGTGGAGTCTTTCGGGTCACGCCCGCTGATCACGGACAGCACGCGCGCGGCGTCGTGGACGCTCCGGCCGAACGCACCGATCTGATCGAGCGACGAGCCGAACGCCACCAGCCCGTAGCGGGACACCCGACCGTAGGTCGGCTTGATGCCCACGATCCCGCAGAACGATGCAGGTTGCCGCACTGAGCCGCCGGTCTCCGAACCCAGTCCGGCGGGCACCGCGCCCGCCGCCACGAGCGCCGCCGAGCCGCCGGACGACCCGCCCGGCACGCGCGTCTTGTCGAACGGATGGAATGCCCGCCCGTACGCCGAATGCTCGGTGGACGACCCCATCCCGAACTCGTCGCAGTTCGTCTTGCCCGCGATGAGCGCGCCAGCGTCTTTGAGCTTCGCGATCGCGGTGGCCTCGTAAGGCGAGTGGTAGCCTTCGAGAATCTTCGAGCCGCACGTGGTGGTGAACTCGAGGGTACAGATGTTGTCCTTCACCGCGACCGGCATGCCGTACAACACGCCCGACGGATGGGCCGCCTGGGCCTGCTTTTGCAAGGACTGCCGCAACTCTTTCGACGGCGTGAGACACGCGTTGAGGCGCTTCACCTTGACGATCCGGTCCGCCGCCGCCTTGGCGCTCGCAAGCGCCTCGCCGGGATCGCTCATCGTCCGTTTCTGTCGCGGCTGAAGCCGCGGCTCGGCGCTGCCGCTGCAGCGGCCATGGGCCCGTTTACGGGCAGACGCCGAGCCGCGAGTTCACTCGCGCGTCTCACTGACCCTCCTCTTCGAATTGACCCAGTTTTGGCACCAGAAAGAACCCGCTCCGGAACGCGGGCGCGAGCTCGCTGGGCCCGAACGCGAGCGGCCACGGCTTCACCTCGTCGACCCTGAAGCTCACGGCATCGGGGCCCGGCACGAACGGCTTGGCGCTCTCGCTCGCCGGCACGGCCCCGATCTGGGCGACGAACTCGAGGATGCGCGACATCTGCTCCGTGAGCACCGGCAGCGTCGCCTCGTCTACATCGAGCTCCGCCAGCCGCGCGATCTTCAACACCTCTTCATGCGTGACGCTCATGCGCTCTCCCATTCGCGCTCGAGGCCCGCGTAGGCCACGAGTAGCTGCTTCGTCCCGATCTCCTGGTCGTCGAATTCCACCGTGACTTTCAGGTCGCGTCCCGAGCCGGAAACGGCGCGGACGACGCCGCTGCCGAACTTCCGATGGCGCACCCGCTCGCCCGTGGCGTAGCGGGGCGCGTCCTGCGACGCGGCATCCTCCCAGTCCGGTTCCACCACAGCGCGCGCCGCGCGGCGCGTGCCACCACCGGAAGACCGCCGAGCGCGGTCCCACTGCGGCGTCGTACTGCGCTGTTCCACGACCGCCGGCGGCAGCGCCTCGAGGAAGCGGGACGGCTCCGACAGCTCGAGCCGCCCCGTTCGGTAGCGGGTGCGCGCCCATGAGAGATACAGTTTTTCGCGCGCGCGCGTGAGTCCCACGTAGCACAGCCGACGCTCCTCGTCGAGCCCCCCCGGCTCCCCCGCCGCCCGCGCGAGGGGGAACAGGCCGTCCTCGAGTCCGGCGAGCGCCACGACGGCCCACTCGAGCCCCTTCGCCATGTGGACGGTCATGAGCGTCACGCCCTCGGGGGCGCCCGCCCCCTCGTCCGCCGGCGTGACCAGCGCGGCCTGGGTGAGATACCGTTCGATCAGCGACGGCCCCTCCCCTCTTCCCGCGTCCGCCGCCTCGTCCCCGGCCTCATCGCCCGCTTCAGCCGCTGTCTCCGCCCACTCCGCCGCACCCGCGATCAGCTCCTGGACGTTCTCGAGCCGCTCGATCCCCTCCGGCCCTTCGTCGCCGAGGTACTGGCCGTACCCCACGGCCGCGATCACGCGCTCGAGCGCGGTGGCGGGGTCGGCGTCCCCGCAGCCGGCCCGCAGCTCGTCCATCAGGCGGGCGACGGCTTGGAGGGCCTCCCGGACGTTGGGCCGCAGGTCCGCGACCCGGTCGGCGGCGCGCGCGGTCTCGAGCAGCGGTTTGGCCCACTGGGCAGCGACCCGCACGAGCTGGGAGAGCGAGGTGTCGCCGATCCCGCGGCGCGGCACGTTGACGATGCGGAGAAACGCTTCGTCGTCCGCGGGGTTCGCGATCAGGCGCAGGTAGGCGAGCACGTCCTTCACCTCGCGCCGCTCGTAGAAGCTCACGGCCCCCACCAGCCGGTACGGGATCCCCCGGAAGCGAAACGCCTCTTCCAGCGGGCGAGACTGCGCGTTGGTGCGGTACAGGACCGCCATCCCCTGGTAGGGGGTGTCCGTCTCGGCCGCCCGCCGCGTGAGCTCTCCCGCCAGCCACTCCGCCTCGTCCCGCTCGTCCGCGGCCGTCAGCAACGTCACCGCCTCCCCGCCCTGCTTCGCCGTGAACAAGGTCTTGCCAAGGCGTCGGGCGTTTTCGGCGATGACGCCGTTCGCCGCGTCGAGGATCACCTGCGTGGATCGGTAGTTCTGCTCCAGCTTGATCAGCGTGGCGCCCGGGAAGTCCTGCTGGAACGACAGCATGTGGCGTACGTCGGCGCCGCGCCAACCGTAGATCGCCTGATCGTCGTCCCCCACCACGCAGAGGTTCGTGTGCTGGGCAGCGAGCAGCTTCACCAGCCGATACTGCGCGGCGTTGGTGTCCTGAAACTCGTCCACCAGCACGTGCTCGAACCGGCGCTGCCAGTACGCGAGTCGGTCGGGGTGCTCCTGAAACAGCGTGAGCGGATTCAACAGCAGGTCGTCAAAATCCATGGCGTTCGCCTGCTTCAGCGCCGGTCCGAGGGCCGCGTAGATCTCCGCTGCAACGCGCTCCAGCGGGCTGTCGGCCTGAGCGCCGAGCTCTTCCGGGAGGAGCATCCGATTCTTCGCGCTCGAGATCACGGCGTGGATCGCCCGCGGGGGGTTGGCCTTGGGCGAGAGTCCGCGTTGCTCGAGCAAACGCTTGATGAACGACTCGGAGTCGTCCTGGTCGTAGATGGTGAAGTTGGGCCCGAAGCCGAGCTGCGGCGCCTCGCGCCGCAGCAGCCGCGCCGAGAGCGAGTGGAACGTCCCGATCCAGAGCCCCTTGGGGTCCGCGCCGAGCAGGGCCCCGACGCGGGAGCGCATCTCGCCGGCGGCTTTGTTCGTGAACGTCACGGCGAAAATGCGCTGCGGCGCGACGCCCCGCTCCTGGATCAGGTACGCGATCCGCGCGGTGAGGACGCGCGTCTTTCCCGAGCCCGCGCCCGCGAGCACGAGCAGCGGGCCGCCGGCGTGCCGCACGGCCGCCTCCTGCGGGGGGTTGAGCGGCAGCGTCACGGGGCGTGGGCCAGCGGGAACTCGAGCACGAACTCGGCACCGCTGCCACCCGGCGGGGGCCGGTACGCGAGGCGGCCGCCGTGCTGCTGCTCGACGATGCGCCGCGCGAGCGCGAGGCCGATCCCCCAGCCGCCCGCTTTGGTGGACGCGCCGGGCTCGAACAACCGGGCGCGGACCTCGGGGGGCAGCCCGGGGCCGTCGTCACGCACGGTCACGCGGGCGCTAGCTCCCGCCACGTCCACCCGCACTTCGATGCGCCCTCCGCGTCCCGAGAGCGCGTCGATCGCGTTCTTGATCACCGCTTCCAGGGCCCACTCGACGAGCACCGGATCGCCCAGCGCGGCCGGCCCGGGACCGGTCGCGAGCAACGACAGGCTGACCGGGCTGGCCAGCGTCGGCAGCCGGGGCCGGAAGTAGCTCACCACGCGCTCCGCGACCGCGCCCAGCCCGACCGGCTCGCGGCGGGCCGGACGTCCGATCCGCTCGAACCGCCGGGCGACCCGCTCGAGACGCTCCGCATCCGCCTCAAGATGATCCGCCAGCTCGCCGACCGGTGTACCCGGATTCTCCCGCAGGTAGGCAATCCATCCCGTGAGACTCATCAGGGGCGTGCCGAGCTGGTGCGCCGATTCGCGGGCCATGGCCACCCACAGACGGTCCCGGGCCGCGGCGACTTGCGAGCGGTATGCCCAAACCGCCAAGAGGGCAAGACAGAAAAAGACCGCACCCTGCAGCAGGGCGAGGATCGTGAAGCGGCGCGCGACGGGGAGCGGGCCATAGTGAATCGTGCCGACGCCGGGCTGGACCAGGGGCGTGTTCACGGCGTCGAGCTCGGCGATCCAGCTCCGGACCATGGCGGGATCGGCATCCAGTGCCACGGGCGCGTTCGCCAGTGCCGTGACCCGGCCGGCGGTGTCGGTCACCGCGATCGGGATGCCGAGCGAGCGCACCTGGGCCGCGAGGTCGAGCAAGGCGCCCGTGGCGGCATCGGGTCGCGGGTCGTTGAGGCCGGCGAACACCCGGCCCAGCAACCGGCTGGTGTCGCGCGCGTCGTCCCGCAGGTGGCGCGCCACGACCCAGGCGTATCCGAAGGTGATGGCGCCCAGCAGCAGCGCCAGCGCGACCACGGCCCCCGGCCCGGCCCGGCGCAGCGCGCCGTTACCCGCCACCGGCGGGAGCGAGGCGGTCGGTCCCGGCGTACGGAGCGAGCGCCGCCGGAAGGGCGACGGAGCCGTCCGGCTGTCGGTGGGTCTCGAGCAACGCGGCGATGGTCCGGGGCAGCGCCACACCGGAAGCGTTCAACGTGTGGACCAACTCCGGTTTGCCCCCGGGGCTTGGCCGGCAACGGATGTTGGCGCGGCGCGCCTGGAAATCGCTGAACGTGCTCGAGCTCGAGCACTCCAGCCAGGCGCCCACGCCCGGGGCCCACACCTCGAGGTCGTACGTCTTCGCGCTCGCGAAGCCCAGGTCTCCCGCCGCGAGCAGCACGACGCGATAGGGAAGCTCGAGCCGACGCAGCACCGCTTCGGCGTGCCCGGTGAGCTGCTCGTGCTCCGCCGCCGAGCCGGCCGCGCGGCAGAACCGCACGAGCTCCACTTTGTCGAACTGGTGCACTCGCAGCAGCCCCCGCGTGTCCTTACCCGCCGCCCCGGCCTCACGACGGAAGCACGGTGTGTACGCGACGTAGCCGCGCGGCAGCGTGGCGCTATCGACGATTTCGTCACGCAGCAGGTTCGTCAGCGGCACCTCCGCCGTGGGGATCAGGAACAAGTCGTCCGGCTCGGTGCGGTACATGTCTGCTTCGAACTTAGGGAGCTGGCCGGTGCCCTGCATGACCTCACGCCGCGCGAGGTACGGCGGAGCGACCTCGGTGTAGCCATGCTCGCGGGCGTGGAGATCCAGCATGAAGGCGATGAGCGCGCGCGCCAGTCGCGCGCCGAGCCCGACGAACAACGGGAAGCCCGACCCCGCCAGCTTCGCGCCGCGCCCGAAATCCACGAGCCCGAGCCCCTCGGCGATCTCCCAGTGCGGTGGACCGCCCTTCGGGGTCGGCTCACCCCAGGTGCGCACGATCTGGTTGTGCGATTCGTCGCCGTCCGGGACTTCTGGGAGCGGCAGGTTGGGCACGTAGAGCAGCTTCGCTTCGAGCGTGGCCTCGACCGTCTTGAGATCGGCTTCCAAGGCGGCGATCCGCGCACCGAGGTCGCGGCGCGCGGTGGTGGTGGCTGCCGGCAGCGCGCCCTTCTCCTTCACTAGCACCGCATCCCCGCGCGCCGCCTCGTTGCGGTCGGCCTTGAGCTGATCGAGCTGACCGGTGAGCGCACGGCGGCGCATGTCGAGCGCCTCGAGCTCATCGAGCAGCTTCTTGATGCTGGGATCGCCACGGCGGGCGAGCGCGGACCGCACCTGGGCGGGCGAGGCGCGCAACAGCTTGAGGTCGATCACCGGTTACTGTGACGGAAGGCCCGGCGCGAGACCCCGGTACCCGCAGTTCTGGTCGACCATGATCCGGAAATCGATGCGCCGCGCCGTTGGATCGATCGCGACCACTAGCAGCTTGGCGTACAGGGAGACGGTGACGCCGAACAGGCAGTTCGTGGGGCGCGAGCGCACGATCGCCACGGTCCCCGCGCTCACCGCGAGCGGCTGGTCGAACACGTAGCCGCCGCTCGGCGCGAGCGTGATCGAGTCGAAGGGCACGCTCGCCAGCTGCCACCCCGACGCCTGACCCAGCCCCACGGCGCCCGTCGGCAGCAACACCGCGTGGCCGGAGGAGTCGAGGTTGAAGGCGAAGTCGAACGCCGGCGTCTGGTCGGTGCGCACCAGTTGCCGGCCCACCGACCGGAGGTTGATGTCGTAGGCCGAGGGCGAGGAGATGGGCGTGCCGAACAGCGCGTACAGCGACACGCTGCTATCGACCACGTTGGGAATGATCGGCGCGGGCAGTCCGGTGCTATTGCTGCACGCGGCGGCGAGCAGGGCGAGGCCGAAGACGGCAACGGTGGGCGCGGCGCAACGAGCGGGGGGAGGCATGCGGTGCCGGGAAGATACTGGACGCCGTCTAAGTGGGTCAACCCGCGTTCGCTGCTTGACTTCGCTCGTGCCCACTCCTAGGTTGGCCACTCCATGGCGACGATCCGGGAAGTGATCGAGGCCTTCAGCCGTCGCCCCGGCGTGGATGCGGTCGTGCTGGTCGGCCGCGACGGACTGCCGATCGACTCCCACGCTCGGAACGGGGTCGACCCCGACAACGTCGCCGCGCTCCTGCCCTCGGTCATCAACGGCATGACGCAGCTCGGCCAGGCGGCGGGACGCGGAGAATTCGGCACCGGCGTGCTGGAGTTCGGCGGCGGGCTCGCCGTGGTCTCCGTGCTCAACGCCGACGCCCTGCTCGTCGTGCTGGTGCAGCCGTCCACCAACGTGGGCGGGCTGCTGTACGATCTGCGGCGTCACCGTTCGGCCATCGCCGGCCTCCTCTGAGCGGGAGGCGTCGGCGTGGCACCTGTTTCGCGGCACCTGCTCGTCGTTGATGACGAGCCGCATATCGGGCTACTGCTCCGGCCCCACCTCGAGCATCTCGGCTACCGGGTGAGTCTCGCTCGTACGTTGGGCCAGGCGCGCGCGGCGCTCGCTCAGCCTCGCGCGCCCGTCGACGCGCTGCTGCTCGATCTCCACCTCCCGGATGGCTCCGGGTTGGATCTGCTGCGCGAGCTGCGGGGCGCAGCCGCGACTCGCGCACTTCCGGTCATCGTGCTGACGGCTGAAGGCGAGGAGCGCGTCCTCGACGAAGCGCAGGAGCTCGGCTCGGCACTCCTCACCAAGCCGTTCAGCCCGACCAAACTCACCGCCCGGATCGCCGAAATGCTGGGCGACAGCCCCCCCCTCCCCCAGGCGCCGGAACGGGGCGAGGCGACGTGAGCTTCTGGGCCGCGATCCTCGCGGGCGGCTCGGGCACGCGCTTCTGGCCACTCTCCACGCCGCAGCGCCCGAAGCAGCTCCTCCCGTTGGCGGGCGACCGGCCGCTGCTGGTGCAGGCCGTCGACCGCCTCGACGGGCTCGTGCCCCCCGAGCGGATGCTCATCCTGACGGGCCCGTTCCTGGTGGATCAGGTCGCCGCCGTGGTGCCGCAGATCCCGCGGGCCCAGATCCTGGCCGAGCCGCGCGCCGCCTCGACCGCCCCGGCGCTCGCCTGGGCGGCGCAGTGGATCTCGCAGCAGGACCCCGGCGCCCAGATGCTGTCGCTGCACGCCGACTGGGCGGTGGGGGACGACCGCGCGTTCCGCGCCGCGGCCCGCAATGCCCTCGGCGTCGCACAGGAGTACGACGCCCTCGTCACGGTGGGCGTCACACCGACCCGCAACGACACCGGGTACGGTTACATCGTTCCGGGCAAGCCGCAGGGCAGCGCGCGCGCCGTGCGGCGCTTCGTCGAGAAGCCCAGCGCCGCCCGTGCCGCGTTGCTGCGACGCCGCGGCGCGTTGTGGAACACCGGTCTGTTCGCCTGGGGCGTGGCGCGCTTCCTCGGGGAGGCGGGCGCGTACGCGCGCGAGCTCAAGGCCGGGTGGCCCAAGCTCTCGGCCGGCGACATCGCCGGGTTTTTCGCCGCCGTACAGCCCGTCGCCGTGGACGTCGCGGTGCTCGAGCGCACCAAACGCCTCGCGGTCGTCGTCGGCACGTTTCACTGGGACGACATCGGCTCGTGGGACGCCCTGCTCCGCATCCGCCGGCCCGACGCGCGCGGCAACGTGGTCGTGGGCAACGTGATGGTCGGAGACGACGTGCGGCGGTCGGTGATCTGGTCCGAGAGCGAGCATCTCGCGGTGATCGGCGTCGAGGACATGGTAGTAGTGCGCGCGAACGGGCATACCCTCGTGATGCCCACCGGGCACGCGGAGCGCCTCAAGGAGCTCGTGCAACCACTGTGACCCACGCCCTCTACTTGCTCGATCCAGACCCCTCCCCCGCGTGGGCACCCTTCGCCGGCAGCCGGCCCATCTCGGAGCTGCGAGCCGGCGCGCATCTGATCCGCGAGCAGTGGGAAGCGTTCGCGGCAACGGAGACGACCGCGGTTTTCGCCCTCCCCCATCTCGCAGGGTTCGTCGAGCCCGGTGCGCCGGTCGTGCGCGTGCGGCACCCGGTGACCGGCCCGGCGTTGCTCGGGTCGTCGACGTTCGTCCCGCGCGGCCTCGCGCCACCGTTGCCGCCGGCCGCGTTCCGTCTCACCTGCCAAGGTGTAACCGTAGGCTGGGGCGTCGGCGCGGGGGCGACCTGGGAGGGACCGCAGGCGAGCGCCGCCAGTGTGGAGGTGTCCGGCGTGGTGCTGCACGGGGCGTATGAGCTTGTCCGGACGCTCGAGCGACAGCTCGCCGAGCAGCTCGCCGAGCGCCTGGGCGACAGCGACCCGATCCCGGCGGGGAGCACGGTGCTGGGTGACCCTGCGTGGGTCGTCGTGCACGATGCGGCGGTGGAACCCGGCGTAGTCTTCGATGTCCGCCAAGGGCCTGTGGTGTTGGAGAGCGGGGTCGAGGTGCGCTCGGGCTCGCGACTCGAGGCACCACTCTGGGTGGGCGCGAACACCCAGGTGCTGGGCGGACCGATCCGGGCGTCGGCCATCGGCCCGCATTGCAAAGTCCGCGGCGAGCTGGCGTGTTGCGTGTTCCTCGGGTACGCCAACAAGGCGCACGACGGGTTCGTCGGACATTCGGTGATCGGCCGCTGGGCGAACATCGGGGCGGGCACGATTACGTCCAACTTGAAAAACACCTACGGCGCGGTGCGCCTCGAGATCGCGGGGGCGACGATCGAAACCGGCTTGATAAACCTCGGCAGCCTGATCGGCGACCACGCCAAGACCGCCATCGGCACGCTGCTCGGAACCGGGAGCGTGATCGGCGTCGGCGCGAATGTCTTCGGCACGGTGCGCCCGCCCAAGTACGTCCCGCCCCTGGCCTGGGGCGTCGGCGGGGGGACGCCGGAGTCGGACCAGCGGCTCACGAAGGAGGGCTTTCTCAAGATCGCGGAGCGCGTCTTGCCGCGGCGGGACGTCGCGGTGGACGACGCCACCCGCGCCCAGCTGGGACGCATCTACGACTGGGCCACCCGCTCGAGCGGCCGCGCATGACCCGCCTCGATCAGTACCGCCGGGTCGGGAAGTTCGAGCTGCACGAGCTCATCGGCGAAGGCGCGATGGGCGCCGTGTGGAAGGCGTATGATTCCGTGATCCGCCGCTACGTCGCCCTCAAGATCATGAGCAGCGCGGTTGGTCGCACGCAGGACGCGCGCGCCCGCTTCCTGCGAGAGGCGCGCGCCGCCGGCGCCCTCCAGCACCCGAACATCGTCACCATCTACGACTTGGGGGAGGCCGACGGCCAGCTGTACATCGCGCTGGAGCTGGTGGACGGGCGCGACCTGAGCAGCCTGATCGCCCGACATGAGCCGCTGGCCCTCGAGCGCAAGCTCGACATCGCGATTGAAGTGCTCCAGGGCCTGTCCTACGCCCACGGCCGCGGCGTGATCCACCGTGACATCAAGCCGTCCAACGTCCGCATCGCGTCCGACGGGTCGGTGAAGATCATGGACTTCGGCATCGCGCGGCTGCAGTCGTCAGACATCACGGGGTCGGGCGCGATCGTCGGAACGCCCACCTACATGGCGCCGGAGCAGATCACCAACGGGCCGATCACGCAGACGACGGATCTGTTCGCGGTGGGCTGCTTGTTGTACGAGCTGCTCTCGTATCGCAAACCGTTCGACGGCGAAACCGTGCACGGCGTGCTGTACCAGGTGCTCACCACCGATCCCAAGCCGCTGCGGACGATGGCGCCCTCGATCCCCGCCGCGCTCGAGCGCGTGGTGGCGAAGGCGATGAACAAAGTACCCGAGGACCGCTACGAGACCGCGCGTCAATTGCAGGCGGCCCTGACCAGCATCCGTGCCGCGTTGTCGGGGGCGTCCGAGCCCACGACGCGCATGGCCCTGCATTGGACGCCGATCCCCGCCGCCGCGCTGCGGCTCGTCACCCACGCGCCGCTCAAGTGGCGGGCCCTGGTGCTGTCGGCTCTTGCGCTCGTGGCCGCCGTGCTGTTCTGGACGTCCCCCCCGTCCTCGCCGGGTACCGCGCCGGCTCCCCCGGACGGGGGGCTCACGAGCGCGACCGTGGACCAGCTCATCGCCTATCCCCTGCCTGCCGGGCTCAACTCGGCCCTCACCGCGCAACGTGACTCGGCACTGGCCGCGCGCGAGCGGGCGCATCGCGCCGGGGCGATGAAGAACAACGTGCCGTCCCTGCTGCTCGCGGAGACCGTGCTCCAGAACGCCGAGCGCGCGTTGCGGGCGGGCGACCAGCCCCACGCGGCGACCGGCTACTTGAGTGCGGTCGAGCAGTACCCGAAGGCCCAGCGCGAAGCCGATGCGCTGCGGCGGGAAGCGCAACAGGCCGTCGCCCGGGCGACGCCGGTGGTACACGCGCTCGCGACGCGCCCCGAGGCGGGGCGCGCGGCCACGTCGCTGGCGCGCGCTGAATCGCTGTTTAGCGCCATGGATTACACCCTGGCGAAGTTGGCCGCACTCGACGCCGAGCAAGTCGGCGTCGCGGCGGGCGTGGCGCCGCCGAGCCCGCAGCCCCCCGACCCCCGCGCGGCGATCGCAGTGCTGCTGCAGGACCTCGAGCGCGCGGTGTCGAGCGAGCGCGTGGGCAACCTGCGCGTGCTGATGCCGGGGATGGCGGAGCGGGACGTCGCGGGGTGGGAGCAGTTCTTCCAGCGGTACACCCGTCTCACGGCGCGCTACGCGGTCGAGGAGGTTAGCGTGGCGGGGACCGAGGCGCACGCCACCGTGCGTACCCTGTACACGTATGTCCCGGCGGGCGGAGGCGCCCAGCGCGAGAGCCGACTCCGCCAAGCCATCCGCGTCACCAAGACACCGGAAGGCTGGCGCGTCGCCGACATCCGCGACCTGCGCTAGCCGATCAGTCCCAGGCCCGCTCGGTCGCGGCCGGCGCGGCGGGGATGGCCACCGAGTCGGCCCGCGCGGTGGGCGGCCCGACGCGCCGCAGCGTCACCGGCTTCTCCAGGTCCCCCCCCGAAAGCGTCAGTCTGTCGCCCTCGAGCTTCATGCCGTAGACCTGCCAGACGCCGTCGCCCAGCGCGATCCACAGACTGTCGCCGACGACGCGCCAGCGCGCCACCTGCTCGCCGAACTGCGCGGAGCTGTCGCGCCGTACGATGATGTTGCGGATCTCGTCCTCGGTCTTCGCCTGCCACTTGCCCTCGACACGAAGGGCGGGGCGACTCTGGCCGTTGAGCCCGACGGGCAGCGCCACCAAGCATGCGATCAACCAGGGGGAAGTCGTCACGAGCAGGCGTCCAAAGGAAAGGTGTCCGAAGCGGCGGCGTCTCAAGATATCTACCCCGGACAGGGGCGACAGGTCACGTCACATCGAGCTGCCCCGATCCGAGGGGCGTGCGCTCGTCGTGCAGCACGGCGATTTGCGGCTCCCACTGCCGCATCATTCGCACGAAGCCCCCGGCCAGCTCGGGGTCGAATTCCGTTCCGGCCCGACCCTGCAGGTAAACGAGGGCCCGCTCCTGCGGCCACGCATCCCGGTACGGCCGGTTCGTGCGGAGCGCGTCGTACACGTCGCACACGTGCACCAGCTTGCTGGCGTGGTGGCAGTCGCGCCGGAAGGTGAAGGTCGGATAACCGTCCCCGTTCAGCATGATATGATGCTCGTACGCCACCACGGCCGCGAGGTCCAGCGACTCCTCGGACTGGAGAATGATCCGCGCGCCATCGGCCGGATGGCGGTTCATGAGCGCGCGCTCCTCCTCGGTGAATCGGCCGGGCTTCGTGAGAATCTCGAGGGGAATGCGCACCTTTCCGATGTCGTGCAGCAAGCCGGCGATCCCGAAGTTCCGGACGTCGCGCGGGCCCAGGCCGAGAAACTCGGCCAGCGCCATGGCGAGCACCGCGACGTTCATGGAATGCGTGGTCGTATATTGATCGAACTCCTTCAGCTGCAGCAGCGGGATGAGGATGTGGCGGCTGCCGTGCATGGCGAGTGAGAGCGAGCTCACCACGGCCTCGGCCTCGGTGAGCGGCAGGACACCGCGGGTCTTCACCTCGTCCTGAAACCACCGGACCGTGTCGGCCTCCTCGCCCAAGGAGTACCGGATGGTCGCGGTGGGAACCTCCGCGCCCTGCTCCGTCTCGCCGCGCACGCCCACCGTGCCGTAGCGGATACTCGAGCGGCGCAGCTGTCGCGCCTCCGAGGTGTCGATGGCGGAGAGCGTGAGGCGTGCCAGCACCTCGGCGAGGAACGCCTCGAAGTCTTCCCGCCCCACGCGATCCTCGAACTCGAGACGCTGGATCCCTGCCTGCGCCAGGCGTCGGGCCCAGTCCCACGCCTTGAGCTCCCGCAGCGGCAGCCGGCCGAACACGGTCTCGTCGCCCAGGAAGGTGAACAGGGGGCGTGGGGTGTCCGCCTGCAAGTCTTGCAGCTCGCGGTACGCCGCGTCGATGGCGCGCTCGCGCGCCGGATGTCCCGGGGCGTACAGCGTCATCGCGGCGATCGCGTGCGCGAACGCGTTGAGGAACGTGACGGGATCGCTCACCGACGGTCCGTCGGGGAGAGAGGGGGGACGGGGCGAGCCGCGGCCGCGCGGATCTCCCGGTCGGTCGACTGGGCGGCGCGCGCCAGCACCGCCCGGGTGCGTGGGTCGTGGGCCCAACCGGTCACGAGCGCGGCCAGCGCGACGAGCAGCTCGGGCGACTTGGGGGGGAGCCGCTCTTTGCCGAACAGCGTCCGACCGGCCGTCGTGAGACGCAGCAGCGCCTCGAGCGCGGCCGGGGCCGTCGTGGCGCCCAGTGCCCGGATCGCGAGCACACGCAAGTCGGCGGCGATCACGCGGTCGCTTGCGCGACTCACCAGGAGCGACACGGCCGCGGCGGGACAGGAGTGCAGCGCCACGATCAGTCCGAGTGCGAGGCGCACCGTGCGCGGATCCTGATCCTTGAGGGCGGTGACGAGCGCGACGTCACGCTCGTCGGGCAGCTTGAGCTGCAGCTTCACCGCTTGCCGCCGCACCCGCGCGTCCGCGTGGAGCGCGAAGCGCGCCGGCGAGAACCCTTCCGGGAGCACCGCGAGGTCCTCGAGCAGCGCGAGCAGATTGCGGATGACGTACCAGCGGTCGTCCTCGAGTCGCCGCACGACGAGGGGCCCGATCCCGGCCCCGAGGCGGACGAGTTGTGCCAGCAGGCCGCGGCGCGCGCCCCGCGACTGGGCCACGGCGAGCGCGTCGAGCAGGGGCTCGGCGGCCGCGTAACCCACGTGCGGGATCAGCCGGTCGAGGACGGTGAAGTCCGGCGGATCCGCCCTGACGAGGCGACGCACCACGTCGGAGGTGGCGACGCGCTCCCACACGGCGCGAGCGGCACCGCGCTCGTCCGGCACCTGCTGCAATGCCTCCAGCAGAGCGCCCAGCCGGCCCGCCTCGACGATGTGCTCCACGGCCGCCACCGCGCGCGGCCCGACCGTCTCCACTTCGAGTGCCATCGCCACCACCCGCTCCGGCTCGGCCGGGCTCTCGCCCGGCGCCGCCGGCCCCGTTGGCGCAGCCCGCGCCATGCGCTGCAGCGCCGCGCCATAGACGCCGGGGTTCGGATCGGCGAGCGTCCAGCCCTGGAGCAGGCGCTGCACCTGCTCGCGCAGCGCGGCTTCCGCCTGCGGCCGGATCTCGTCCGACCCCGACTCCGCGTGCGCCGCGAGCTTGGACAACAGGCGGACCAGCGAGTGCGAGATCGCCTGCTGCGACGTCTCGGCCGCCGCCTTGAGGATTTCGAGCACGGCGTCCGCGGCCATGCCCGCGGCCGCGTCGGCCACGAACTGGCGGCGCTGGGCGAAGTCTCCGCCCATCTCGACGAGTCGCCGCAACGTTTCCGGCCTGAGCGAGCGGATCAACCGGGAGATGCGCCGCCGCAGCGCCACCGCCTCGGCCCCGCCCGCCGACTTGAGCTCCTGGGCGATCTGCAGCAGATAGCCCACGATCACCTGGTCGTAGGCTTCGGCGCCGCCCCCCCCCCGGGGGCGGGCGTCGATCGCCTGCGCGATCACGGCCGGCTCGGTCGGCGGCGACCGCTCGTCGCTGGCTTCGGTCGCCAGCGCCGCCCGCGCCAGGCCGACCCAGAGCTGCGCCGCCCGCGCCCCTTCCGCCGGCGCGCCCTCGCCGACCAGCTCCAGCCGCTCATAGGTGAGGGGATGCAGCTGCACGTGCGACCACGCGCGCAGCTTATCACTGTCGCCGAGCCCCATCGGCTGTCCGGTGCGCTCCGCGTCGACCGCGACGGCCTTGAGCACGTCGGCCACTTCGCTTTCGGCCAGGCCACGCCGGAACGTGACCGCGCCGAGGTGGTGACGGTGCAGCCGGCTGGCGAGCTCGCGCAGCACCGGGTGCTTGGGGTCCGTCGCCACGCCTTCGATCACCAGTTGATGGCGCGCCACGCCGAGCGACACGCTCGATCGCTCCTCGAGCAACAGGCCCGCCCGGCGGGTCACGGCGGCGGCGGCGGGCGCGAGCGACGGGTGGCCCTCGGGGTACATGGCATGTTTGTGGAGGGCGATGGACAGCTCGATCAGGAAGTCCGCCAGATCACGCGACAGGGTCGCGCGTTCACCGGAGGGCGCAGGCATGGGGCCAAAGATACTAGGACGGGCAGCGACTAGACGCACAGACGCGCAGCGGTTAACAGCAAACAGGGGCCGGAAGAACGTCCCGACCCCTGATGCCTGCTGCACCACTGTGCGTCTGTGCGTCGACGCGTCTAGCCGTTAGTACATCCCACCCATGCCACCGCCACCGCCCGGCATCGGCGGAGCCTTCTCCTTCTCCTTCTTCTCCACCACGACGCACTCCGTCGTGAGGAGCAGGCTGGCGATGGACGCGGCGTTCTGCAGCGCCGTGCGCGTGACCTTGGTCGGGTCGATGACGCCCGCCGCGACGAGATCCTCGAACGTATCGGTCTGGGCGTTGTAGCCGAAGTTCTTGTCCTTCGACTCCTTCACCTTCCCGACCACGATCGACGCCTCGGCGCCGGCGTTCTGCACGATCATCCGCATCGGCTCCTCGAGCGAGCGACGCACGATCTCGACGCCGATCTTCTCGTCGTCGTCGGCGACCTTCACCTTGTCCAGAGCCTTTTGGGCGAACAACAGCGCCACGCCGCCGCCCGGCACGATGCCCTCCTCGACCGCGGCGCGGGTGGCGTGCAACGCGTCCTCCACCCGGGCCTTCTTCTCCTTCATTTCGGTCTCGGTGGCCGCGCCCACGTTGATGACTGCGACGCCGCCCGCCAGCTTCGCGAGCCGCTCCTGCAGCTTCTCCTTGTCGTAGTCCGACGTGGACTTCTCGATCGCCGCCTTGATCTCCTTGATGCGGCCCTGGATCGCGTCGCGCTTGCCCTTGCCGCCGACGATGGTCGTGTTGTCCTTATCGACCACGATCCGCTTCGCCTGGCCAAGGTCGTTGAGCACGGCGTTCTCGAGCTTCAGGCCCATCTCTTCCGAGATGACCTGGGGCGCGCCGGTCAGCACCGACACGTCGACCAACATCTCCTTGCGGCGGTCACCGAAGCCCGGCGCCTTGACGGCGCAGACCTTGAGCGTGCCGCGGAGCTTGTTGACCACCAGCGTCGCCAGCGCCTCGCCCTCGATGTCCTCGGCGATGATGAGCAACGGCCTGCCGGCCTGCGCCACCTTCTCGAGGATCGGGAGCAAATCCTTCATGGTGGAGATCTTCTTGTCGTGGATCAGGATGTAAGCGTCCTCCAGCACCGCTTCCATCTTCTCCGGATCGGTGATGAAGTAGGGCGAGAGGTAGCCGCGATCGAACTGCATCCCGTCCACGGTCTCGAGGGTCGTCTCCAGGCCCTTCGCCTCCTCAACCGTGATGACGCCATCCTTGCCCACCTTCTCCATCGCCTCGGCGATCAGGTTACCGATCTCCTTGTCGTTGTTCGCCGAGATGGCGCCGACCTGGGCGATCTCCTTCCGGCCCGCGGTGGGGACCGAGATCTTCTTCAGCTCTTCCACGACGATCTCCACCGCCCGCTCGATCCCGCGCTTGAGCGACATCGGGTTCGAGCCCGCGGTGACCGACTTCAGACCCTCGCGGAACACCGCTTGGGCGAGCACCGTCGCCGTCGTGGTGCCGTCGCCCGCCAGATCCGACGTCTTGGTCGCCACTTCCTTCACCATCTGGGCGCCCATGTTCTCGATCGGGTCCTCGAGCTCAATCTCCTTCGCGACGGTAACGCCGTCCTTCGTGACGGTCGGATTACCGAACTTCTTGTCGATGACAACGTTCCGGCCCTTGGGACCGAGGGTGACCTTCACCGCCTCGGCCAGCTGGTCGACGCCCCGCTTGAGCCGGGCGCGGGCCTCGACATCGAACTCCAGTTGCTTCGCAGGCATTGCGTGTTCCTCCTAGAACTCAGCCGAGCTTGGCAATGACGTCGGATTCCTTGATCAGGATGATCTCTTCACCCTCGAGCTCCACCTGGGTGCCGCTGTACTTCCCGTATACCACGCGGTCCCCCACCTTCACCTCGAGCGGGACCAACTCCCCCTTCTCTCGCCGGCCGGGACCGACCGCGATGATTTCGCCCTGAATCGGCTTCTCCTTGGCGGTGTCGGGGATGTACAGCCCGCCCTTCATCTGCTCCGTCTCCTCGATCGGCCGGATCGCCACCCGGTCCGCAAGCGGGAAGACCTTGAACTTCGTCTTGCTCTGGGTCGCAGTAGCCATGGTGCTCAACCTCCGCCTGTGCTCTGTAAGTGCTTGTTCAATAGTGCAATTAGCACTCTGGCGACATGAGTGCTAACAGAACCGCGAGGAATCTCTCCCGCGCGCCGCTGTCTGTCAAGTGGGCGTACTATGGGGGAGTGAGGGGTGGTCGTTGCGTCAGGGAATCGACGATCGCCCGGGCCCGTGCCTCGACCGTGCCCCCCAAGGAGTCGAGCGGCGCCGACACCGCTGCCACAATGCTCCCGGTCCGGGTGTCGGCCAGGCGGACGTACAGCCAGATCGGGGCGCCGGGCTCGGGGTCACGCTGCGTGAACGACAGCACATACGCAGTGGCGGAACCGCCGCCTTGCACGGTAGTGCGGACCGTATACCCCCGCCGCCTGAGCCCGCGGCCGATCTCCCGGCTCAGCGAGTCGTCCCGGCTGACGAGGATGTCGTAGCTCGTGACCGACACGGGAGCGCGGTAGCCGGCAGCGGGGGCACACGAAACGAGAACTGCGAGACACGATGGCAAGACGGCACGTTGCCCGAATAGCGCGACGCCGAGCGCCACACTGGCAACGTGCCGTCCTGCCGTCGTGTAACGCTTCACGGAATCACCCGCCTCACCCCCACCCAGCGATCGAGCCAGTACCCACCCTCCGGATCCTGGGGGTCGAGGCGGGACAGCTTCACTCCCCTCGTCGAGCTGTGGATGAATTTCAATTCGCCGACGTACATCCCCACATGCGTCACCCCGGAGCCCGGTCGAGCGGAGAAGAGTAGAATGTCGCCCGGGCGGAGCGCATCCACGACAGGCGCGACTTCCGCGCCGGTGTGGGCCTGATCGCGGCTCATGCGCGGCACACGGACCCCGTGCTGTCCGTACGCATACTGGACGAGCCCCGAACAGTCGAACCCGTTATCCGCGGTTCCGCCCCAGACGTACGGCGTGCCGAGCGATTCGAGGGCGGTTTGCACGACATCGGCGGCGTTCCCCGTGATGGTGGTGGGAGGAGCCGGGGGCGGCAGGTCGGGTGGGGCTCCAACCCCGCTCTGCCCTGTTCTCGCGCTCGCTCTCCCCGACGAGAGCGAGATGCCGATTGCGGCACTCACGCCCTTGCGCGCGTCATCCCCCGGGCGCCAGAAGCCGCGCGGTCCACGGTCCTCCAGCCGGTAGCGCAGCTCGCTCCCCGCAGCGAGCCACGCAAGTGGGCGCCACTCGACTCCTCCCCCGATGCTCCATTGGACGGCGAGCTGCTGGTTCGTGATGTCGGTGGACAGGCCGAGGGCGAGGCCGGCGAGAGCGTAGGGTGCCAGGCCGGGGCGCCCGCGCCACGCTTGAATCTCGTACCCCAGGCCATAGAAGGCCCGGTGGCGACCCAAAGTATCGTTCACCAGGACCGTGACGCCGAAGCCGTGCGTGAACGCCGCTCCGAGCGGAGCGCTCGTACGGAACTCGTAGGTCTCTGCGCGATTGCCGTTGTACCACCGGCCCAGGTGGAGTTCCCAGCCACGCCGCTGCGCGGTGAGCGCCCCGGGCGCGAGCGCGAGCAGCTGGATTACGAGGAGCTCAGTCCGCCGCGGCAACGGCGGCTTGCTCCTGCGACGCGCGCGGCGCCATGTGATGGGAGAGGAGGTGCGGCACGCGTCGCATGAACCGCACCCACATCGCGAGGGCTGCGAACCCGAACGATGCCGCGCCCAGTCCCGCCACCGCGAGCATGGTGAGCGGCTGAGCGAAGCGGGTGCCGACCAGCGCGCCCACCCACAACCCGGCGTACGCGGCGCCCCACGCCAGCAGTGGGGTAACCAGCCAACCGAGGACGACGAGCAGATGCGCAAGCCAACGAGGCATGACGCCGCCTGCCGTCCGTCCCCCGCCCTACCGCTTGCGGGCGAGCGCGACCACGGCCGATACGGCCAGCGTGATCGTAAAGCCCGCGCCGGTCGCAACGGGCAGAGCGACGTGGAGCCCGGCCAGCCGCCCGATGAGCACCAGCACGACGATGCTCCCAAGCGCGGGAGTCGCGCTGCGGACCAGCGTGGGCTCGCCCCGAGCCGCCTGGTCGGCCGTGACGATTGCCCCTGTCCAGGCAAGCAACGTTCCTAGCATCCACCAAATCGGCAGGTACCACCAGGTGCTGCCGCCGCCCACGGCGTCCCAGGTCCAGGGGTAGGCCTTGAGCGGTCGCAGTGCGATGATGTCCACTGCCATGAAGACGACCGTGCCCCACAGCCCCATCGCAGCGGCGCCCGCGAGGCCCTCGCCGTGGCGCGCCGCAGTCATCCGGCCGGGGAGGAAGCTCACCGCCACGCCGGTCGCGAGCACGATCAACGCCTCGAGCAGTTGTTGTGGCAGGACCGCTGTGACCTGCCGGGACACGACGAGGAACGCGACGACCCCGGCCGCGGTGATTAGGCCTATCTCCGTGCCGCCCACCATCACGGTGCGGAAGTCCGAGCGGTCCGATGTCGCGGGTGTGGCTGTGGCCGACATGCGCCCCCCCGTCCCTTTGTGAAGGAGTCAGTTGACCCCGCCAAATCTAAACTTGCCGTCTCACCGGGCAAACACCGCGAGCACCGTGAGATCCGTCACCGCCCAGGCCGCCAAGGCTCGGTACATCGCCCGCTGATGCTGGGCCGGGGCCCACGCAACGTGATGTGCGTACCAGGGCACCAGCACGCCCAGCCACAGCGCCAGCGGTACGCCGAGCGCCCCGGCCCACGCCCCCACACCCAACACCGCTCCGGCCCAGAGGAACAGCGCGAACGCCGCGAGGATGCACGCGATCGCCAGTCCGAGGCTCGTGCGCATGCCAAGGATCAGCGCCAGCGTCCGGTCACCGCGCCGGCGGTCCTCATCGAATTGATACAGCTGAGTGAGGGGATAGAGCCCTGCGAACAGGGGGCAGAACGCGAGCAGGATGAGGGCGTGGCCCAGGTCGAGCGGCCGGCCGGTCGCGGCCCACGTCGCGAACGGCGTGAACGTCCCGAACCCCACCATGTTGATCAGCCAGTCCACGCCGGCCACCGCCTTGAACCGAAACGGTGGCACGGAATACAGCAATGACATGGCGAAGCAGGCGGCGTACGCGATGCGAAACGGAGCGGGCAGCGTGAACGCGAGCACCTGGCCGCCTGCGAGCAGCGCGGCGCTGAACGCCAGCAGATGCTTCGGAATGGGCGGGGGCGCGATCAAATAGCCGATGTCGCCCTCGTCCTTGTCGAACACGCTGTTGATCGCGAGCGTGCCGCCGTTCAAACAGATCACCCAAATCGCGAGGGCGGCCAGCGCCGCGGGCAACTGCTCCCCGCTCCCGGCTCCCTTGAGGCCCACCGCCAAGAGGTAGCCCAAGGCCGTGTGCCCCGCCATGATGGGCCACTCGGCCGGGCGGAGGTGGAGGATGTAGGAGAAGGTATCGCCCGGCAGCAGCCGATAGCCCCAACGCCGCCACGCGGTGCGCGCCCGGTGCGGCGCCTCCGCTACCACTGCAGACCGAGCGCGGTCGCCGCCAGGCGGAGCCCGGTGAGGGTGAGATCGGGGTGGACCGCCTCGATCTCGCGCGCCAGCGGCGCGACGAGGCTCGCGAGACCGCCGGTCGCGATCACGTGGGGCGCCTTGCCGTTGGGCCACTCGGCTTTGATGCGGCGCACCAGCCCGTCCACCGCCTCGGCTGCGCCGAGCAGGACTCCCGAGCGGATGCAGTCCTCCGTACGCCGCCCGATCACGCGCTCGGGCGGCGTCAGCTCGGTCGCCGGAAGCTTGGCGGTGTTGCGGATGAGGGCGTCGGACGCGGTGCGAACCCCGGGCATGATCACCCCTCCGATGAAGCGGCCGTCGCCCGTGATGCAGTCGAACGTCGTGGCGGTACCGAAATCCACGACGATGGTGTCGCGCCGGAACAGGTGCGACGCGGCGAGGGTGTTGAGGATCCGGTCCGCACCCACCGTGAGCGGCTCGTCCACGTCCAGGGTGAGGGGCAGCTTCGAGCGACCGTCGACGATCACCGGAGGCACCGTCGTGGCAAGCTCCACCGCCTCGCACACCCCCTGCGTCACGGGCGGCACGACCGAGGCGACGATCGCCGCCCGCACTTCCTGGGTCGATCGTCCCGCCTGCAGCAGATACGCCGTGAACGCCGCGGCCCACTCGTCCGGCGTGCGCGCCGGGGCCGTCGTGAGCCGCCAGTGGGCTTCCAGGCTGTCGCCGCGGAACAGCCCGACTTTGGTTTCCGTGTTGTTGATGTTGATGGCGAGCAGCATGCGCCGGCTAAGATAGGCCGGAGGACTCACGGTCGCCACGCCGGTACACCATCCAGCCGAACGTGACCGCCAGTGCGGCGGTGCTGACGAGGGCGAGCACGCCCGCGAGCCCGGCGCGACCCGCGGCGATCGGCGCGCCGCCCAGCGCCTTGAGGGGGGCGTTGTGCAAGCCGTGGTACAACGCCGCGACGGTGAGCGAGCCCGACAGCACGTAGATGCACCCGGCGACGAACCCTCCCAGGGCGGTGCCGAGGAAGGTCCCCAACGGCGCGCCGCCGTATGCTGGCTGCACCGCGTGCCACAGCCCGAACGCGACGGCCATGAGCACCAGCGCGCTCAGCCGCGCCGACTCTGGCGGTCCGAGGAGAGCGCGCCGGAACGCAAGCTCTTCGGTGACGAGCGCCACGGTCGTGTCGGCGATCAAGAAGAAAACGAACGGCGCGACGAACCCCGACGGAGCGGACGGCCGCAGCAGCGCGATGACCGCCGCCTCCGGCAGGAGCGCCGCACCCGCTGCCGCCGCGTACCAATGCCACAGCGTACGCTGGCGCGTGGTGGCGACGGCGGCGCCCCACGCCGCGGCGCCGGCCAGCAGCGCGACCGAGGCCGCGCGGTCGTCGTGCCAGACAGCGGCGAGTCGCGCCGCATTGTCGTCGAACAGCAGTCCGGCGGCGCACACCGCGCCGACCGCGAAGCCGCGCGCCACGTCGGGCACCAAACGCGCCGACCGCGGCGGCCCCCAGCGGAACCCGAGTGGCAGACGGGCGGCGAGCAACGCCACGAGGGCGCACGCCCCCGCCGCGAGGGGAACCGCGGTCCCCCCCGCGAGACGCTGGACCAGGGGGAGACGCGGCAGGCCCCACGCCGTGATCACGAGGGATGCGGCGAGCGCGATGCGCGCGCGGGCTGAAAGGTCAAGCGAGCTCGACATGGCCCTCGCGCACCCCCTCCGAGAGCGCCGGCTCGAGCCCGCCGATCGAGACCAGCGCGGGGACGAGCCGGTCCAGCAGGTCCAGGCGGCGCACCTGTGGGAGGCGCTCCTTCAGGGCCATGGCGGGACGCCCCACGGCAGCCGGCACGGTGTTGCACACGTTGACACCGACGCCCACCGCGAGCCACTGCAGCCGATCTCCCTGCCAACGGCCCTCGCACAGAATGCCGGCGATCTTGCGGTCGTCGAGCAGCACGTCGTTGGGCCACTTGAGCCGCGTCCCCGGCGCGCCGAGCAGAGCGTCAACGGCGTCGGCGACGGCCAAGCCGGCCCGGATCGCCACCGCTCCCACCACCGAATGCGCGGGCCGGAGCAGCAGGCCGAGCCAGACCCCTCCGACGGGCGAATGCCAGGTGCGGCCGTCGCGACCACGGCCGGCGGTCTGCTCTTCGGCAATCACGGCCGTTCCCGCGGGCGCGCCATGCGTGCCCAGGTCGTGGATCGCGTCCAGTGTCGAGCCGAGCCGGCGAAACAGCCCGCACTGCGGCACGCTCCAGCGGGCGGCGAGCTCCGTCGCCGCCACGCCGTCGAGCGTCAGGCGCGCCACAAGCCGTAGGCGATCGTCAGCGCACCCACCGCCCAGTTGTACGGGGCGAAGCGGTAGAAGCGGCCCCGCTGCAACAGCGTCACGAGGAACCGGATCGACCAGATCCCGCTCGCGAACGCGACGAGGAAGCCGACGGCGAGCGGCACCGCGCCGACGGCCGCTACGCCTACGACCATGTGGCGGCTTTCGACCAACGCCGCCCCCGCAATGACGGGGATCGCGAGCAGGAAGCTGAACTCGGCCGCCGGCACGGGTGCGAGCCCACCCCACAGCGCGGCACACACCGTGGAGCCGGAGCGTGAAACGCCGCGAAACACCGCGGCCACGGCCTGCGCGAACCCGATCCCGACTGCCGTCACGACCGTGGGCTCGGTGCGGCTGCCGGCGAGCCGTCTGGTGGACCAGTTCATGAACCCAGTGACGATGAACCCCGTGCCCACGAGCACGAGCGACGCAGCCGCTTCGACCTGGCGGTGAAATATCACGCCGATCACGCCCGCTGGTATCGTGGCGAGCGCCAGGAGCCCCGCCGTTCGCAGATCCGCCGGTCGCCCCGCCAGCACTCCACGGGCAATCGCCCACAGTCGCGCCCCATAGACCACGAGCACCGACCCGAGGGTGGCTACGTGCAGCGCGACTTCCACGAACACCCCTGGGGTATGGACGCCGGTCACCACCTCGAGCACTCGCAAGTGTCCCGAGCTCGACACCGGGAGGAACTCGGTGAGCCCCTGGACCAGGCCGAGCACCACCGCCTGCCACAGGGTCATGCGACCCGCCCCGCCACCAGCGCGACCATGCCCACTATCATCGCTCCCTTGAGAAGTGAGCTGTTGCGACCCATTCGTCCCGTGATGAGCCGGCTCGCGACGAGCAGCACGGCGAGCTGCGCGAACACCGCGACGACGTAGTACGCCCCGCGGTAGCGCGCGGCGAACGGCAGCGCGAGACTGAGCGGCACGAACGCGAGTCCCAGCGCCGCGGCGACGAGCGCCGCCCCGCGCGACCCGATGGCGACGGGGAGGGTGCGGCGGCCGATCACGCGATCGCCCGGTTCATCGTCCACGTCCTTCACGATCTCGCGCATGAGATGGAGCCACGCGGCGAGCGTCCAGGGCACGAGCCCGCTCGCCGGCCGCCCGACCGCGAGCGCACCGTACAGGAGCGGCAGGCCGGCCACGAGCGCCACGGCCGCGTTCCCCGCGAATCCGCGACGCTTCAGTACGGGGGAATACAGCATCATCACGCCAAGCGCGCCGAGCCCCACGAACAGCGCGGTGCCGCTGACCAGCGCCGCCGCGCCCAGCCCGACGAGCGTCCCGTCGACGACGCACAGGTCGGCCGTCCCGCGCGCGAGGCGACCGGCGGCGAGCGGCCGCCCGGAGGGACCGCGGTTCACGCGGTCGGCCGCGGCGTCCCAGATATCGTTCACCGCGTTTCCGGCGGCGCCGAATCCCACCGCCGCGACCGCCGCGAACAGCAGCAGCTTGGGGGTCGCGAGCGCGCCGAGCGCGATCCACCCCCCGGCAAGCACGCCGGCGGCAGCAACGAGGAGATTATGGGCGCGGATCAGCCGCAGGACGTCAATCACCGAGCACGTCCCGATAAAGACCCTCGTAGCGGGGCACGACGCGCTCCGTGGAGAACTCGGCCGCCCGCGCTACGGCGGCCCGGCGCATGCGCTCGTGGGTCGTGGCATCCTTGAGCAGGGCCACGGCGCGCTCGACCATCTCGTCCACCCCGCCGACCGGCGCCAGATACCCCGTCTCGCCGTCCACCACCACCTCCGGGAGGCCGCCCTGGCGGGTCGCCACGACGGGGACTCCGCACGCCATCGCCTCGAGCGCCGACAACCCGAACGACTCGCTCTCCGACGGCAGCAGGAACAGATCCCCACCTTGCAGCAGCTCGGCGACCCGGTCGACCTTGCCGAGGAAGCGCACGTCGGCACGCAGCTTCAACCGATGCACCTCCTGCTCGGCCAAGTCCCGCTCGGGCCCGTCACCCGCGAGGACGAGGGTCGCTGGGAGCGCGCGCCGCACTCCCGCGAACACCTTGATCACATCTGCGATCCGCTTGACCGGACGAAAGTTGGACACGTGGAGCAGGATCTTGTGGTCCGCCGGGGCCAGCGAGCGGCGGCACGAGCTGTCCGTCGGAGGGTGGAACTCGGCGGCCGAGACGAAGTTGGGAATTACGCGGACGTCGCATCCGGCGCACCCGAAGGCGCGATAGGTCTCGTCCCGGAGGTACTCCGACACCGCGGTCACGCGGTCGGACTGCTCGATCGAGAACTTGGTGATCGTGAAGTACGACGGGTCTTGGCCGACGAGCGTGATGTCGGTGCCGTGCAGCGTCGTCACGACTTTGAGGTCGCGCTCGCTCTTGAGCATCTGCTTGGCGAGCCACGCCGTCGCGGCGTGCGGGATCGCATAATGTACGTGCATCAGCTGGAGCTCTTCGCGCAGGGCGACCTCGTGCTGCTTCACCGCCAGCGCCAGCGCGTAGGGGGACTGCTCGAACAGCGGATACTCGGCGGGAACCACTTCGTGGAAAGTGACGCGCTCGGCGAAGCCACCCCGCAGCCGAAACGGGCTGGCGTACGAAATGATGTGGACCTCGTGCCCCCGCCGGCCGAGCTCTAGCCCCAACTCGGTCGCGACCGCGCCGGAGCCGCCGTAGGTGGGGTAGCAGGTGATGCCGATGCGCACGGGAGATTGTCAGACGTCAGACATCAGACGTCAGACTGAACCGAACGCCACCGGGCTGCGATGGTCGCAGCCAGTCCCTCAGCGGGCTCCGTCGCATCGAGTGTCCACACTTCATCTGCCTGACGTCTGACGTCTGATGTCTGACCGCGCAGTTGATTTCGAAACCACGTCTCCTGTCGCTTCGCGTAGCGTCGCGTGGCGGCCAGGACGGCATCCCGCAGGTCGCGCTCGGCGAGCCGACCTTGCAACATCGCGACCACTTCACGGTATCCTACGCCGTCCAGCCCTGGGGCGTGCGGCGCTACTCCGTCGGCCAGCACGCCGCGCACCTCCTCTATCAGTCCCCCATCCAGCATGCGATCCACGCGCTGGGCAATGCGCCGCTGCAGCGCGTCGCGCGGCAGCGTGAGATGAATGTACCACGGCCGCATCACCCCGCTCTCGCGTGCTTCCCGCTGCCACCACGACAGCGACCGGCCCGTGAGCAGCGCCACCTCGATCGCGCGAGCGGCGCGCTGGCGGCCCCCGCCCGCGAAGCGTCGGTCCAGTCGCGCCGCCCAATGGGCGAGCGGGGCCGCGCCGAGCAACCCGGCCCAGGCGCGGAGCCGCTCGCGGCGCGCGTAATCGAGCGGCGGCTCGCGGAACAGACCTTCGGCCAAGGCGCGGATGTAGAACCCGGTTCCCCCGACCACCACGGGCTCGCGCCCCTCCGCGCGCACCCTGGCGAGCCACCCGCTCGCGTCGCGAGCGAACCGTCCGGCGCTGTAGCGCTCCCCCGGGTCGATCAAGTCGATCCCGAGATGCGGCACCCGGGTGAGCTGGGCCGGTTCGGGTTTCGCGGTGCCGATATTGAGCCGCCGGTACACCTGACGGGCGTCCGCGCCGATGACGGAGATGGGCTCGAGCGCTGCCCAGGCGACCGCGACGGCGGTCTTACCGACGCCCGTAGGGCCGACGAGAACGGGGACCAGGGGGCGGTCAGCTCCGCCCAAATCTCCGCTCCAGCTCGCCCTTCGGCAGCTGCACGATGGTGGGCCGCCCGTGCACGTCGTGCGCGGGGAGCGACGCCGTGAGCAGCCGGCCCACGAGGTCGCGCATCTCCGCCAGCTCGAGGTGCTGTCCCGCCTTGATCGCCGCCCGACAGGCGAACATCGCTCCGAAGCGCTCGAGCCGGTTCGCGAGGCCCCCCCCCCCGGACCGGCCGCCCGCGAGGTCCGCCACGAGCTCCTGGAGGCAGCGCGCGGCGTCGAAGCGCGGATGCGGGTTGGGCGCCGTATGCACCACCACGGCCCGCCCGGAGAACGGCTCGATCTCGTATCCCACTCGCCCCAACAGCTCGCGGTGGGAGTCGATCGCGTCCAGCTCGGGCGGCGCGAACTGGAGCGTGAGGGGCAGGAGCAGGCGCTGGGCCGGGGCGCCGTCGCCCGTGAGCTGGCGCATCACTGTTTCGTACAGCACCCGCTCGTGCGCCGAGTGTTGGTCCACGATCGCTATCCCCTGGGCGGTCTGGAACAGGATGTAGGTGTCGAACACTTGGAGCAGAGATGGGGCTCGGGGCTCGGGACTCGGGGGTCGGGAGTCCGCCGCAAATAGGTCGAGGGGCACAGCAACGCCGTTCCAGGACACCCGATCCCCGAGCCCCGAGTCCCCAGCCCCAAGCGGCGCAGCCGCGACCAGCGGTCCCAGGGCCCGCCGCACCGCCTCCTCCACGACCTTTTCCACGAAGAACTTCTCGCGGAACCGTACCTCGAGCTTCGCCGGATGGACGTTCACGTCCACGGCGTCGCCCGGCAGGTCGAGAAACAGGACCAGCGACGGCCGGTCGCCGGGCGCGAGGGTCGATCGGTAGCCGGCTTCCGCTGCGCGTACGATGAACGGATCGCGGATCGGGCGACCGCGCACGAACACGTAGCCCTTGCGGCCCGCCGGCCTCGCCTGCGCGGGGCGTTGCGCGAAGCCGCGCACTTCGAGCGGCCCCTCGCAATGGGCGACCGGGAGCAGGGTGTCCACGACCTCGCTGCCCCAGAGGGCGGCCAACCGCTCGAGCGGCCCATCGGCGGGTGGCACGTCGAGCAGGGCGCGGTCGTCGCTCGTGAGCGTGAACGCGATGTCGGGACGGGTCAGGGCAAGGACGCTGAGCGCTTCGACGACCGCGCGAGTCTCCGTCGCCTGGGCGCGCAAGAACTTCCGCCGGGCGGGCGTATTGAAGAACAACGCGCGCACCGTCACCGTCGTCCCGCGCTGCCGCACCGCATCCTCCACCGCCTCACGCTTTCCCCCCACGACGCGGATCCGCGTGCCGGAACGGCCGTCGGGGGAGGTCTCGAGCTCGAAGCGCGCCACGGAGGCGATCGCCGGGAGCGCCTCGCCCCGGAAACCGAACGTCGCTACTCCGATCAAGTCCGTGGCATCGCGGATCTTGCTCGTGGCGTGGCGCGACAGCGCGAGCTCGGCATCCACGCGGCTCATCCCCTCGCCGTCGTCGCTCACGCGGATGAGTGTCTTGCCGCCGTCTTCCATCTCGACCCGGATGGCCCGGGCGCCGGCGTCGAGCGCGTTCTCGACCAGCTCCTTCACGACCGAGGCTGGCCGCTCGACCACCTCACCCGCCGCGATCTGATCGGCGACCTGAGGCGCGAGCACCGCGACCTTCGCCGTCACAGCGGCAGCACTTCCGTCGCGAGGACCCAGCCGTGCACGCCATCCTGACGCCTCACCTCGAGCCAGGCGCCCGTGCGGCGTTGGATCACGAGCGCCGCGCCTGCCTCGAGCGTGCTGCCGGCGCTCGCGGCGCCATACGGCGCGACGCGCACCGCGGTCCCGGCGCTCGCCACCACCGCGACGGGGCGGACGCGTTGCCGCCACTCACGCAAGGCGAGTCCGGCGCAGCCCGCGGTGACCAGACCGAGCAGGATCACCACGATCCCCCGCCGGCGGCTCAGCACCGCGAGCCACAGGACCACCCATCCGGCGGCCCCGGCCAGCGCCCACTCGGCGGGCGTGGCAACGCCGGTGGCGAGCAGCGGGTCGCTCGCCGCATCGGGCGGCGGCAGGAACTGCCGCGCCCGCCGCACCAGGGGCGCGCGCGGCGCCAACCGGGCGGCGCGCGTCCACGCGGCCATCGCCTTGCCGTCCGCCCCGGCGCGATACAGCGTGGCGCCGAGGTTGTACCAGTGGGCCGCGACGCGCGGCTGCGCCGCGGCGCGAGCCGCGAAGGAATCCGCCGCGGCGCGCAGTGCCCCGACCTCGTACAGCGCCTCGGCGCTCGGCGCTTGTGCCGCGACGGCTCGCGGCGTGACGAGCGCCAGGAGACCCAGCGCCACCAGCAGCCGGCGACGCCGGCTCGCGCGCGGCTCCGCCCCCAGCGCCTTGAGCACCTGTGTGAGCTCGGCCGACAGCTCGACCGCATCGCCCAGCCCTTGCGGCCCGTAGCGGGCAGCGCGCAGCCGATCGCGCAGCCGCATCACGTGATCCGCCACGGCACTCTCTACGCCCGCGGCGCGCAGTGCGCGGGCGAGGCCATCGCCGTCGCGTGCCACGGGATCGGGCACGTGGCTCGCCAGCAGCCCGAGGAACTCCCGTTCCAGCCGCCCCAGGCGCGACAGCGGCGGCGCGTCGGGCTCCTCGGTGGAGGCAGCGCCCCAGCGCGCAGCCCGACGCCGCCGCAGCCACACGAGCAGCGGGGGCCCGACCAGCAGCGCCGCCCACCCCAGGGGAAACAGCTGGGCGGCGATCGCGTCCACCCAGGCTTCGCCCCTCGACCGGTCGAGGGGCGGCAGCGGGCGCGCCGCCCTGGGCTCCGCACCCTGAGCCACGGCGAGCGGGCGCGGCGCCGCGCGAGCGGCCGTGTAGGCGCCGGCCGTGAGATCGTAGTAGGTGTAACGCACCTCGGGCAGTAGGAAGGAGCCCGCGGAGTCCGCCACGACGAGGTAGTGGAACGTTTTGCTCCCCGCCATCCTGCCGCCACGCGGCTCGACCCGCACGGTCGCCTCCCCCGGATAGGCACGGAACCCGACGGGCCAGTGGATCACGGGCTCCGGCCAGAGGGCCACGTTGCCCACGCCCGAGACCGTGGCAGTCGCGTCCAACGGCTCCCCCACCCGAGCTTCGGTCGGCTGGACGGCCACCTCGAGCGCGAGCTCCTGGGCCGTCACGCGCCGATCGTCGGCGCTGCGGTCGGCGCCGGGCAGCGGCAGCACGGTGACGAGCACTGAGTCGCTCTTCAGGAAGTAGCGCTCTTCGCGGCTGAAGAACGAGAACGTCACGGGGACGCCGTACTCGACCGTCGCGGTCGGGATCGTCACCCGGCCCGCCACCAGCGGAAACACGACCTGGTGAGCGACGTACAGATCCATCCAGCCGCCCCGCACGAGCCGCGAGGCGACCACGTCACTGGGGGCCGCGCCGGGATACGACCACACGCCCTCGGGAGTCTGCAACGTGAGAATCGGGGCCCGGCGCAATCGCGTGCGCAGCGAGCGGGGGAACCACGCCGCGGCGAGCACGTCGAGCTGCGCGCCCGCCAGCACTGTGTCGCTCGGGAGGATCACCGCCAGGACGACGCGATCGTTACGCGCCGGCGGTGCGGCGGCGGCGATCAGCCGGCGCGCCGGCGGGCTCAGCGCCGCGGCGACCCCGGTCGCCGCGCTGTCGACCGCGATTGCGATCGCTTCGGTGGCCACGGTCCGCGCAGCTTGACGCGCCCGCACCGGGCCGATCACGAGAGTCCCCGCCCGCTCGGCCCGTAACCGCAGCTCGCGGGTCGTCGTCCGGGTCGGCCCGAGCGTCCCTTCGAGCGAGACTTCGGTGACCTCGCGGGAGCCCACGATCGCAAACCCGGTCAGCGCGGGCAGCGTGAGGCCGACCGGCTCCGCCGAGCGGGTGCGCGCCCGGACGGTGAGGGTCAGCTCCTCGCCGGTGGCGAGCCGGACGCGATCCACCCGCGCCTCCAGGTTCAGCGGCGGTCCTTGCAGGGCGACGAGCAACCAGAGGGCGCCCCTCACCAGTCCTTCACTCCTGGTTCCGCAGCGCGCCGCTGCCGCCCGCTACGGTCGCGACGCGTCTGCAACTCCTGCTGACCGATGGTGCGGAGGATCTGCTCCGCCTGAGTCTGGCTCAATCCGCCCGCCCGTCCCCCTGCCGCGACTGTGCCGCCTCCCGTCGTTTCGCCGCTCGGCGGCGCACCCCCCCCTCCGCCACCCCCGGAGGGAGCGTTCGTCTTGCTGCTTCCTCCGCCGCGGCGGCGCACGGCCAACTCGAGGTTCCATTTTGCCGGCCGGTGTGCGGGGTTCAGCAGCAACGCCTCCCGGTAGGCACGCTCGGCTTCGGCGAGGTGCGCGTCGCGGTTGATGCTGTCCGCGACCGCCACCTTCAGCGCCAGCAGGCCGAGGTTGTACAGCGCGCGAAACCGAATGTCTGGGTCGAGCGACGCGGCGGCGCGGGCGAGGGCCGGCTGCGCGGTCTCCACGTCACCACCCACCAGTGCCGCGGTGCCGGCGTTGTACCAGGCGCTGTCGTCCTGGCGGCGCCGGGCGAGCTCCGCGAGATAAGCGGCGCGTGCGTGCACCAGGTCACCCCGATCCCACGCCCGCTCTGCTTGGCTGCGCGGCCGAGTCGAGTCCTGGGCCGCCGCCGGCCACGCGCACAACATCGCCAGGGCGATCAGCGCCGCGGTGCGGCGCGACGCCGCCTGCGCCACCAGCACCATCACCGCGAACAACAGCGGCACCCAGGCCCGGGGCCGGCCGCGCTCGGTGCGTGTCTCGCTCGCGCGCGCGCGCTTGTACGCCGCCACGAGGTCGCGCACCGCGCCCGCCTGGTCCGGCAGCTCGGCGGCGACGATGGTCCCTTGGGCGGCGTCCGCGACCGCGCCGAGGATGTCGTCGCGGCGCGACGTCTGGATCACCTGGCCGGCTTCGTCCCGCTGCCACCCTTGGAGCGCCCCGTGCTGGTCGCGCACCGGGATGCGGGTCGCCGTACGCCCCCCCTCGGCGACGAGAATCAGGTGGACGCCCACCGCGCGGAGGTGTTCCGCCTGCGCCACGACGCCGGGGAGGGTGTCGTGCGCTTCGCCATCGGTGAACACCACGAGGACGCGATCGGCCTGCTCGGAGCCTGCCCCCAGCAGCTCCCCCCCCTGCTGCAGCGCGGCGGCGAGCCCGGTGCCCCCCTGGGAAGCGACATCCGGGTCGAGGGCATCGAGGTACAACCCCAGAGCGGAGCCGTCGACCGAGAGCGGCGACAAGATGTAGCTCGAGCCCGCGAACACCACGAGCCCGAGGTGGTCGCCGTTCAGGTCCTGCACCAGCCGGCGCGCCTCGCGCGTCGCACGACCCAGCCGATTCGGGTTGGCGTCTTCGGCGAGCATGGAGCGCGAGATGTCGACGGCGATGGCGAGCGAGAGTCCGCGGCTCTCCGCCACGACGTTCTCTTCACCCCAGCGAGGTCCCGCGAGCGCCACGACGCCGAGGAAGGCGGAGAGCGAGAGCGCGGTCGGGCCCAGCCGCCCGGCCGCGAGCGCGGCCCGCACTGTCTCCTCGGACCAGAGCGCGGCGCGACGGATCCGCGCCCGGCGTGCCCAGGCGGCGCCGAACCACACGGCGCCCCCCAACAGCGGCGCGAGCGCGAGCACGGCCGGTGCGTCGAAGCTCATCAGGGCACCCGCACCGCGAGCGTCGCGGCGAGCACGATCTCGAGCCCGAGGGCGACGAGCCCGAGCGCGAGCGGCACGCGATAGCTCTCTTCGAACCGACGGTACACCAGCTGCTCGACGCTCGACTTCTCGAGCCGGTTGATCTCGTCGAACACGTGCCGCAGTGACTGCGTGTCGGTGGCGCGGAAGTACCGCCCGCCGGTCATCCGCGCGATCTCGGTCATCAGCGGCTCATCGATCTCCACCGGCATCATCTGGTAGCGCAGCCCTTCGAGCCCCTGCCCCGTCGGCACCGGGGCCTCCCCACGCGTCCCCACGCCGATCACGTAGATCTTGATCCCGAACGTGGCGGCCGCCTGCGCGGCGGTGCGCGGGTCCACCGTGCCCCGGTTGTTCACGCCGTCGGTGAGCAGCACGATGACCTTGCTCTTGCCGGGGGCGCGTCGCAACCGGTTCGCCGCGGTGGCGATCCCGGTGCCGATCGCAGTGCCGTCCTCGAGCATGCCGATGCGCAGGTCGCGCAGCGCTTGCTCGAGCACGGCATAGTCGGTGGTGATCGGGACCTGGGTGAGCGCCTGCGCCGCGAACGCCACCAGCCCGATGCGGTCCGATTTCCGCGCCCGGACGAAGTCGATCGCGGTCTGCTTGGCGACGTCGATGCGATTGGCGGGGGCGAAGTCTTCCGACAGCATGCTGCTCGAGAGGTCGATCGCGAGCACGATCGAGATCCCCTCGCTCCGGGCCTGGGCACGGGCCGACCCGACGCGCGGCCCCGCGGCCGCGACGATCCAGGCGCCGAGGCACAGGCTGCGCAGCGTGACGGGGAGCCGGGCAACCCACAGGCGCTCGCTCACGCCCGCCGCCGGGCGCACGTCGCTCATGCGGGTGCCCCGCAGCCGGCCCAGCCGGCGGGCACGGACCCACCACCACAGCGGCAGCGCGGCGAGCCCAAGCAATAGCAACGGCCGGGCGAAGCTCACGGCGCGATCTCCTGCGCGAGGCGGCGCGCCATCTGCGCGAGCCCCGCCAGGTCGGTCCCGTGGGCAGAAGCGAAGGCGACGCGGTCGAGTTGCTCGAGCAGGGCACGCAACTCGCGTAGCGGGGAGCTGGGCCGCGCCCGCTCGACCGCTGCGAGGCACTCGGCCGTGCTGAGGGCGAGTCGCGCATCCGGGATCGCCCGCGCGAGAGCGACCCGTAGTCGGTACGTCGCCCGGGCCGCCACCGCCTTCGGCTCGCCAGCCGCGAGCCAGCGGGCGTCCGGCACCTCATGTTCCAGTGGAACTGGAGGCGGCGGCGGCACCGTCAGGGGCGCGCGGCGACGCCACCTCAGCCCCGCCGCCAAGATCGCGCCCGCCACGAGCAGCGCCGCCGCGACGGGCAACGCACTGCGGCGCGCGCCTCGGACAGGCGCGAGGGCGCCCCGCGGCTGCGGGCCGCGCACCGTATCGGGGATGACACTCCCGACGAGAAAGCGGGCGACCCCCCCCGGGACGGAGTCCGCCCGACCATCGGGACCCAAGCGCCAGACCGGAGGAAGCGTCAGCACGTGCGTCCCCGGCGTCCACGCGACGATCGGATAGCGCACCAGCCAGCCGTCGCGGGTGCGTCGCACCGCCGGCTCGGCCAGCGGCTCGGCCTGCTCCGTGGCGTCGAGCTTTCCGGCCCGGATGCGCCACCCCGCCGGCACCACGATCTCCCGCTCGAGCCAGACCGTGTCGCCCACGGTCGGGGTCGCCGGCGTCGCGGTCCACTCTCCCCCCTGCAGTGGTGCCAGGCGCCAAACCGCGAGGACGCCCAGCAGAGCGACCCACTTCATCGCAGCAGTCGCCGCGCCCGCTCCGCGAACGCGCGGCGCAGCGGCACGGCGTAGGGCACACTGGTGTGCAACGCCACGCGGTCCACGCCCGCCTGAATCAGCTTGCGGGACCGCTCCTGGAGCTGCCGCTCCGCGGCGACACGCACGCGCGTCCGACTCGGGCCGTAGCTCGTGTCGAGCAGGATGCGTTGGCCGGTCTCCGCGTCCTCCATATCGACCCAGCCCGCGTCCGGAAGGTCGCGTTCCCGTGGGTCGTCCAGGGTGATCGCGACCACGTCGTGGCCAGCGGCGAGCTGCGCCAGCGGGTCCTCCCACGCCTCCGCGCGGAAATCGGAGAGCACCACCACGATTGCCCGGTGGCGCAGCAGCTTCCCGGCGTAGCGCAGCGCTTCCGCCAGGTTCGTTCCCTTGCCGCGCGGCCTGAAGGCCACGAGATCCCGGATCACGCGGAGGGCGTGGGGCCGTCCCTTGGAGGGGCGCACCACGAACTCGACCTTGTCGGCGAACATCAGGGCCCCCACCCGGTCGTTGTGGCGCGCAGCGGCGAGGGCCAACACCGCCGCCACCTCGACCCCGAGCCCCGCCTTCGTGTAAGGGCGCCCGAAATGGCACGAGCCCGATTGGTCCACCACGAGCAGGAGCGTGATCTCGCGCTCTTCGTGGAACGTCTTGACGAACGGGTGACCCATCCGCGCCGACACATTCCAGTCGATCGAGCGGAAGTCGTCGCCCTGCTGGTAGGCGCGCACCTCGGCGAACTCGATGCCTTGGCCGCGGAACACCGAGCGGTATTCGCCGGTGAAGAGCGTGTTGACGAGGCTGCGCGTGCGGAGCTCGATCCCCTTTACTTGCCGCAGCACCTCGGCGGTAACCATCCGCCGGCGCGCGCGGACCGGGGACGTGACGCCACTACGTCGCTCTCGTCCCTCGTAGCTCACGGCACGCCCACGGCCTCCAGGATCTTGGCGATCACCCGGTCGGCATCCATGTCCTCCGCTTCCGCCTCGAAGGTGAGCAGCACGCGGTGGCGCAGCACGTCGAGGGCCATGGCCTTCACGTCTTCCGGCACGACGTACGAGCGCCCACGCAGGTAGGCGTGCGCCCGAGCCGCCTGCGCGAGGTAGATCGACGCCCGGGGGGACGCGCCGAACGCGATCAACGCTTTGAGCTCCGACAGCCCGACCGTCTGCGGTTCGCGGGTGGCGCGCACCACGTCGACGATGTAGTCCACGACCTTCTGATCCATGAACAGCTCGGCGATGGCGCTGCGCGCCGCCAGGATGTCGTCCGCGTCGGCGACCCGCTGCACCTCGATCGGCCGTCCCGACGCCATGCGCGCCACGATCTCCTTCTCCGCGTCGCGGGTCGGGTAGCCGACGCGCACCTTCAGCATGAAGCGGTCGAGCTGGGCTTCGGGCAGCGGGTAGGTGCCTTCCTGCTCGATCGGGTTTTGGGTGGCGAGCACGAGGAACGGCTCGCCCAGGAAGAACGTCTCCCCGCCGATGGTCACTTGCTTCTCCTGCATCGCCTCGAGCAGCGCCGACTGCACCTTGGCGGGCGCCCGGTTAATTTCGTCGGCCAGCACCAAGTTGGCGAACAGCGGGCCCTTCTTGGGATAGAACTCCTGAGAGCGCTGGTCGAACACCATCGTGCCGATCACGTCCGCCGGCAGCAGGTCGGGCGTGAACTGGATGCGCGAGAAGGCGATCCGGAGGCACTCGGCGACCGTGCGCACGGCGAGCGTCTTGGCGAGCCCGGGCACGCCTTCGAGCAGGATGTGTCCACCCGTGAGCAGCCCGACCAGCAGCCGCTCGACCATCACCTCCTGACCCACGACGCGCTTCGCGACCTCGCGGGCGATCGTCTGACTGAGGACCGCGTCGCTCTGTTTCACCGCGCGTGTGGTCATCGCAATGCCGCTTCCGCCGCTTTGCGCACCGTCGGCTCCTTGTCCTTGCTGTAGAGTTCGAGCAGCCCCCGCGCCTCGGGCCGCGCAATGTGCCCCAAGCCCTCGATCGCCGCCGCCCGAACCGTGGTACTGCGGCGGTTCATCACTCCACCCGGCTCGGCGTAGCGCGCCAACACCTCGAACGCTTCATTCGCCCCGAGTCGGCCGATGGCCCGCAGCAACTCTGCCAGTACCCCTTCGTCCGGCTCCTGCTCCAGCCGTCGGATCAGCACGGTGGTCGAGGCCGGGTCTCCCGCCGCCGCGACCGCGCGCGCCGCCGCCATGCGGACGGACACGCTCTCGTCTTTAAGGGCCGGCATCGCGGGGCGCGCGATCTCCCGTCCCCCCGCCTCGGTGAGCCCGATCAACGCCGCCTCCCGCACGAACTCCGAGGCGTGGCGCAACAGCGGCAGCAGCAGGGCCACCGCTTGCGGACTCCCCGTCAGGCTGATGAACTCGGCCGCGGCGGCGGCGACCTCCGGGTTGTTGTCCGCGAGCCGCCCCTGCAACGGCTCAAGCGCGCGGTCGGCGGCCTTGCGGATACACGCGCGGTAGGGCGGTCGCAGGTCGACGGCCGTGGCCAGAAACGCGTCGAGCACGAGGGGCACTGACACAGCGGCCAGCGCGCCCACCGCCGCGACCAGGGCCTCGCGCTCCTCGGGCGGCACGCGCGGCTCGCCCAGCCGCTGCACCATCCGTTGCACCAGTGGCCGGTCGGACAGGGCGACCGCAGTCTTGTCGATTGCCTCGAGTAGCACAGGCTCCTGCGCCGTGGTCAACATGCGGTCCAGCGCCGCGATCGCCGCCGCTACCGGGGCGGTATCGTGCAGCGCGAGCAGCTTGGGCGTGAGCGCCTGCAGCACCTCCACCGCCGCGCGCTGCTCCTCCGGCGTCGCGGCACTCCGCAGGGCCGCGACCGCTCGCTTCACCTCGACGTCCGCAGGAAGCGCGTCCGGCCGGAAGACCACGCCCGCGCGGCGGCCCATAACGTTGTCGGGCGACGCGGACGCGGACGAGGACGGCGCGGGTGGTGGCGGAGCTACTGGGGCGGGCGCGGCGCGGCCCGGCGGGGCGCCGTCAGCGAGAGGCGCCGCCGGCATCGCCTCTGGTAGCGCGGGCGACCCGGCCGCCGGAGTCGGCGTACGCAACCGCTCGAGCCGTTGCGAGCTGCGGCGTCCCAGGGTAAGCGTGACGCGTCCGAGCGCCGCGTCGTCGGGCAGAATGGTCCCCATCGCGACGCTGAACAGCGCCAGGACATGCTCCGCCGTCATGCCGGGGTTCAGCGTGACCACCCGGATGCCGCGCGCATACAGCAGCCCCGCGAGCTCGGCGATCTGCGCGTTACGCGGCAGCAGGTGCTGGCCGTGCCAATGCAACCCGGTGGCGCCGACCTTCCACTCGACCGTGCCGAGTGCGGCGAGGAGGGGCAGCGCGTCGCTGATATGGTGCAGCGCTTCGATCACCGCCGGATGGCTGGGCGGGTAGAGCCGGGTCAACCGGAAGGTTGTACCGATGGCGCCGAGGGCGCGGTCGATTCCTACGGTATCCACGGCCATGTTTGCTAGCGCTTGATGCGTTCTCCTCGATCCTCGTAGCGGAACACCCACGTGACGAAGCGCGCCGGCTCGATCGGGTCATCGGCACCCACTGCCGTCCAATCCACGTCGCTCCCCGACTCGGCCGCCCGGCTGCGCCGTCGCTCGGCCTGGGCAACCATCTCCTGCGAGCGTTTGATCCAGATCCCGAATTGCTCCGGACGCAGGTCGACCCAGCCGCGGGCGGCCGCGTCACGCGGGTCGCGGTCGTCGCTCCCGTCACCAGGTACCACGACCGTGCTGCCGCGGTACAGCCGTTCTCCGTCCGGCGCGAGGATCGGGATCCCTACCGAGAGAATATGGCTCCGGAGCGCGCGATCCCGCTCCACCAGGGCGTGGGCATCCTGGGCGAGCCCCTGCGCCTGTGACCCGGCGAGCGCCCGCACGCTGGGCCGAATCTGGGCGCAGAGATGGGACTCGAACAGCAGCTTAGTGAGTCGTGGAGGCCCGAGCATCTCGTAGGCGACGGTGCGGGTCTTCGACTGGCGCTCGAGATCACGCAAGCGCGCGAGCGCGTGGGCGCGCAGCAGGGCCGCGCGGTACGTCGGCCCGGCGGTGGCGCCGTCCAGCGCCGCGACGATGTCCCGCCCCGTGGGCCGCCCTTCGAGCTCCATCGCTACGTACTCCGCCACTTCCTCCGGAGTGATGCACTCCATCTGGCCGAGCCCCGTGACGGTCTCGAACTCGTCCGGGGAGAAGAGGCCGTTCTCGCCGACGTCGATGTACACCCCCTCGAGTGGCTTCCCCAGATCGCACCACGGCTGCGCGCCCGGCCGGAAGGCATCCACCACAGGCACGGGCTCGGGGCAATCGACCAGCGCGATCGGCCGCCCTTTGCGCCGAATCGGTCCGAAGCCAATCTCGCGCCACGCGATCGTCGCGGTGGGCTTGATCTCGATCGTCGCCGGGGCACCGGGCGTACGGCCCAGCAGGAACAGCAGCAGCGATTGGGCGCCCGCCACCGCCGACTTGGTCAAGAGCGGCCGACTGGGGCGCTCCTCCGAGTGGGTGTAGGGGATGTTGAACCCCATGCCGCCGGTGCCGCTCGTGCCGATCTTCACATACGCCTTGGTTTCGGCGCGTCGCAGCGCCTCGACGAGGATCTGCACGTGCCGGATCAGCTGGGGCATGGTGAGAAGCAGGACGTGACGCTCCACCGCCGCGCGGTCGACCTGGCCGTCGGCCGCGAGCGCGAGCAGGTCCTCGGCGCTCTTGAGCGGGTCCTGATAGGCGAACGCCGTCGCGGTGTTGATGCTGTCCACGACGGCGTCAGGCTTGTATTTCAGCAACAGCTGGTACAGGAAGCTGCGGTGGAGGATGTCGTCGGTGAATTCGCTCAGCAGGTCCTCGAGCATCAGCCGGCGGTGCGCGGCGCTCGCCATGATCGCGCCGCGCTCCAGCTGAGCGAGGCTCGCCGGGAGGAACACGTTTCCCCACTCGACCTCGATCGTGGCGCGGCCGCGGTCCGGCTCGAGCGCCCGCGCGGTCGCGCGCACCTCGTCTTCGAACAGCGCCACCAGCACCACGCGGCGCGGCGCGGCGGCGAGCAGCCGCCGCGCCACGGCGTGACCCACCAGCCCGCTCCCCCCGAGGATCATCGCCGTCCGGTCACGCAGTTCCATGCAGTCGCTCGATGGCTTGGATCTCGACGGCCGAGAGTCGCCGGTACTTCCCTTCAGCCAGCCGCCCCAGACGCACCGGCCCGTAGGCGACCCGGTGCAACCACTCGACCTTGAGCCCCAGCGCCTCGGCCAGCCGGCGCACGATGCGCTGCCGCCCCTCGGCGAGGGTGAGCTCCACTTCGACGCTGCGCGCCACCGGCCGCACGCGGAAGTCCATCACGCGCACCGGCCGGCCGTCGATCACGATCGGGAGCGCCAGGGCCCGCCGCAGGTCGGCGACGCTCAAGCCGTGCGCCCGCAGCCAGTAGGTGCGTGGCACCGCGAACCGCGGGTGCATCAGCCGGTGCGCAGCCCCGCCGTCCGTCGTGAGGAGCAGCAAGCCCGAAGTCATCACATCCAGCCGTCCAACGTACGTGAGGCCCGGCACCTTGGGGAGCAGCTCGTAGACCGTGCGCCGCCCCTCGGGGTCGCCGCGGCTCACGACATAGCCTACGGGCTTGTTGAGCGCGAGCCAGGCGAGGGCGCTCGGGCGCACGGCGCGGCCGTCCACGGTGACGCGCTGCCGTGCGGGATCGACGCTCACGCCGAGCGTGGCGACCTCGCCGTCCACGCGCACGCGGCCCGCGCGGATCAACTCTTCGGCCTTGCGACGCGACGTCACGCCCGCGCGCGCCAAGGCGCGCTGCAGGCGCATCAGCGTCATTCGGGTTCGGTGGGCGCGGGCGGCTGGAGCGCCACCGACAGCTCGTCGAGCCGCGGCAACTCGTCCAGGTCCTTGAGTCCCAGCATCTCCAGGAACTGTGGGCTGGTGCCGTACAACAGCGGCCGGCCGAGCCCTTCGCCCCGGGTCACGACGTCCACCAGACCGCGCTCGATCAGCTTGTCGATCACGGCCCCGCAATCGACGCCGCGGATCTCGTCCACCTCGAGGCGCGCCACCGGCTGGCGGTAGGCGATGATGGCCAGCGTTTCGAGCGCCGCCGGCGAGAGCCGCCGCGGGCGCAGGGCGAACTGAGCGCGATCGATCGCCTCGGCGTACTCGCGCCGCGTGAGGAACTGCCACCCTTGCGCGATCTCCACGAGCTCGACTCCATGGTCCTGGGTGGCGTACGCGTCCCGGATCTCGGCCAGGCCGGCGCGCACCGCGTCCTCGCCGGCGCCCTGCTCGAGCGTCACCAGCTCGCCCACGGTCAGCGGGCGAGACGACGCGAACAGCGCAGCCTCAAGCAGCTTCGCGAGGGGACTCACGCCGGATCACGATGGGAGCGAACGGGCCGTCCTGCGACAGCCGCAGCGCGCCGCGCTTGGCGAGCTCGAGCAGCGCGATGAAGGCGGAGAGCATGTCGACCAGCGTGGGGCGCTCCCCCACCACGTCGAGCCAGCCGACCCGCTCGCGCCCGGCGAGCAGCGTCTCGATCCGGGCGATCGCGCCCTCCACGTCGAGCGGGCGCGGCACAACGCGGTGCAGCACCGGCTCGGGGATGAGCGCGATCACCCGTTCGGCGGCGGCGAGCAGGTCATTCAGCTCGATCACCAGCGGGGCCGGCGGCGCCGCGGGTGGCTCCGGGCGGAACCCGCGCCCGAACTGCTCGGCGCGCCGCGCCGCCGCCTGCGCCAGCCAGTCGACCAGCTCGCGGATCTGCTGGTACTCGAGCAACCGGCGCACCAGCTCCGCTCGCGGGTCCTCCCACTCGTCGTCCCCCACGCGCCGCGGCAGCAGCAGCTGCGCCTTGATGCGGAGCAGTCGGGCCGCCATCTCAAGGTAGTCGGCCGCCTGATTGAGCCCCAACTCGCTGATCACCGCGAGGAACTGATCGGCGATTTTCGCGATCGGGAGATCGGTGATGTCGAGCTCGTCCTCGTGGATCAGGTGCAGCAGCAGGTCGAGCGGGCCCGAGAACTGCTCGAGCTCGACGACGAAGCCGGCGTCCTGCGCGGCGGGTGGAACAGTCGTCACGAAGCCCCCGCTATGACGAACCCGCGCACCAACAAGAGCCCGAGGTCCATCAGCCGATGCGCCGGCCACAAGAAAACGCCAATCACGCCCGGCAAGAGCCAGGTGACCGCGAGAATCGGGATGAACCCGAACATGTAGAGTTGGCGGTACTTCAGTCCCGCTCCGGGCGGCAACAGGTGGTAGAAGACGTGGCTCCCGTCCAAGGGCGGGATCGGGATGAGGTTGAAGAACGCGAGCACCAGGTTCAGCCACATCCCGTACAGCGTCATCCGCTGAACGATGCCCAGCGTCCCGGCGAGCGCGGGCACGCCCTGCGCCGCCAGCCCAACGATCGCGAACAGGCAGGCGAACAGGACGAACAACACCAGGTTGGTCGCGATCCCCGCCAGCGACACGATCACGTCGCCCCGCACGAACTTACGGTACTTGCGGGGATTCACCGGCACCGGTTTGGCGCCGCCGAAAGTGTAGGTGCCGTTCGAAGCGACCCACAGCATGACGGGCAGCAAGACGGTCATGAACGGGTCGATGTGCTTGAGGGGATTGAGCGTCAGCCGCCCCAGCATGTAGGCGGTATCGTCGCCCTGGCGGTAGGCAGCCTCGGCGTGAGCGTATTCGTGGGCCACCATGGAGAACAGCAGCACCGGTGCCCACACGAGGAGTTCGAACGAGATGGCGTGCGCTCGGGGTCAGTGACGGACTAAGATAGCGAATCCGCGGGCTGCCGGTCAACGGCGTAGCGCCTTGACCGACCAGCACTTACCCTCTATCTTCCGCGCCCAATCGAGGAGACCGTCGGTGCCCAGAATCAAGTCCGCCAAGAAGGCGATGCGTCAGGCACGGGCGCATACCCAGCGCAACCGCGCGCAGCGGTCCGCGCTGCGGACCGCGCTGAAGCGCGTACGCAGCGCTACCTCCACCGACCAGGCGGCCCAAGCCTACCGGTCGGCCGTGCAACTGCTCGACCGCGCCGCCCGTAAGCACCTCATCCACCGGAACACGGCGGCACGACACAAGTCCCGCTTGGCCGCGGCGCTTCGCAAACTCTCGAAATAAGAAGAGACGTCGCCGGCGGCTAGAAGGCGGCGAGCTCGGCACCGCACTGCTGGCAGTACCACTCGGTGGGCCGGTTCATCGTCCCGCATTCCTTGCATTTCAGCGTCTTATCCGCCTGCTCGTCACCGGCTGAATCGGACGCCTCCGGCAAGACGGGAGCGGGCGAGGGATTTGCCGCGCGCGGCGCCGAGGGAGGCTGGGCGCGCGGCATGTCGGCTGGGACCACGGGTTGGAATTGGGCGCCGCTCGCGCGCCGCGCCGAAGGAGCCGCGTCATCGTCTTCCGTCACGGACTTGATGAACGCCAGCTCGTCTTCGTGCCCTACTTTTTGCGGCGTGGGCCTCGCGTGCGGCTGTGGCTTCGGCGGCGGGGTGCTCCGGACGAGCGGCTTGTTCCCCACGAGCGCGTCGAGCTCTTGCAGCTTGTGGATGTCCGCCTCGACGGCCTGCAGGTCTTCGCGGACCGAGATGAGCTCCGCGAGCACGTCCTTGTGCACCTGCTCCCACTGCCCTTCGTCGTATTCGCCCACGGAGTGCCGCAGCTCTGTCTCCGTGAGCTTCTCCGCCGCCAGGGCTTCCTTCTTCTGCAGCTCGCCCCGCAGGTGTCGCTTCTCCTCGATCGCCTGGCGGGCGCTCTCGGCGTGAGCCTTGAGCTCCTCAGTCACCGCGGCAAGCCGGGCCTCGTAATCGGAGCGGACCCGCGCGCGCACGTGCCCGGGACTCGCGTCCGCCGAGTCGTTCAGGCGGGCGATCCAGGCTTCGTATTGACGGCGCTCCTCCAGCAGACGCTGGATGATCGCGGTGCTCTTGGAGGTGCCTTTGGGCATAGCACAAATCTATCAAGGCCCCGCCCAAACCCAGCGGCGGAGCGTAAGTTAACTGCGGCCATATGGTTGTGGCGCCCCGTCAAGCAGCGCTGGGGCCCTCCCCCGGGTGCACGACCGTCCCACCGACCACGGTCAACGCAGCACGGCCCGTGAGCGTGCGCCCGGCAAACGGGGTGTTTCGGCTCTTCGAGAAGAAAGTTACCGGGTCGACCGTCCACCGTGCCGTGACGTCGAGCACCACCACGTCCGCGGGTGCCCCGGGTTTGAGCGAGCCCCCGGGCAACCGGAGCGCGGCGGCGGGCGCCGTGCTCATCCGAGCGATCAGCTCCGCGGCCGTGAGCACGCCACCCTCCACCAGCTCGGTCCACGCCACCCCGAATGCGGTCTCGAGGCCCGCGACGCCGAAGGGTGCATCGTCGAACGCCGCCTCTTTGGCGTCGTACGCGTGGGGCGCGTGATCGGAGGCGATGCAATCGATCACGCCGTCCTTCAGGGCGGCGCGCAGCGCGGCCACGTCAGCCGCCTCGCGCAGCGGCGGGTTCATCTTGGCCTGTGTGTCGTAACCCTCGCAGGCGAGGTCGGTGAGGGTGAGGTGATGGGGTGTGACTTCGGCGGTCACGCGGACGCCCCGTTCCTTGGCACGGCGAATCAGCTCGACCGAGCCCCGGGTCGACATGTGGCAGAGGTGCACGTGGCCACCCGTGAGCTCGGCGAGCAGGATGTCGCGGCCCACCATGATCTCCTCGGCGGCGGCCGGGATTCCCTTCAGTCCGAGGCGCGTGGCGACGAGTCCTTCGTGCATCACCCCGCCCGCGGCGAGCGTCGGCTCCTCGCAGTGGTCCGCGACAGGAATCCCGAAGGTCTGCGCGTATTCGAGCGCCGTGCGCATCATGTGGCTCGAGGCGACCGGCTTCCCGTCATCCGACACGGCGACGGCGCCCGCGCCCACCATCTCGCCGAACTCCGAGAGCTGCTCGCCCTTCTGTCCGACCGAGATGGCGCCGATGGGATAGACCCGCGTGAGCCCCGCCCGGGCCGCCTGCCGCACGATGAAGCCCACCGCGGCCTGGTTGTCGGTCACCGGGTCGGTGTTCGGCATCGCGCACACGGCGGTGAAGCCGCCCGCCGCAGCGGCCCGAGTGCCGCTGGCGATGGTCTCGACGTCCTCGTTCCCCGGCTCTCGCAGGTGCACGTGCACGTCGAGGAGCCCGGGGGCGACGACCTTGCCCCGCACGTCCCGCACGTCGGCCCCATCCGGCGACCCGAGCCCGGTGCCGACGGCGGCGATTTTGCCGTCCTGGATGAGCACGTCCATGGTCTGGTCGAGCGACCGGCTCGGGTCGATCACACGGCCGCCCTGCAACAGGAGCGGCCGCATCACTCGTTCGCTCCCCCGGCCGGCCCCTTTGCCGCGTCCGCGAGCTCGGGCCGTCCGCCGGCCAGCAGGTACAGCGCCGCCATGCGCACCGCCACACCGTTGGTCACCTGGGCGAGGATGACGCTGTGCGACCCGTCGGCGACGCGCGAGTCGATTTCCACCCCGCGGTTCATGGGGCCGGGGTGCATGATCGTGAGCTGGCGGGGCGCTCGCTCGAGCCGCTCTTGGGTGACGCCAAACACCCGGTAGTACTCGCGCAGACTCGGGATGAATCCCCGCTCCATGCGCTCGAGTTGCAGGCGCAGCACGTTCAGCACGTCCGCCCACTCGATCGCCTCCTCGATGCGGCGGAACCGGCAGACGCCGAGCTCTTCGATGCCGCGCGGCATCAGCGTGGCCGGCCCGCACACGCCCACCTCGGCGCCCAGCTTCAGCAGCCCCCAGATGTTCGAGCGGGCGACGCGCGAGTGGAGGATATCACCCACCAGACAGACCTTCAGCCCGGCGATCCTGCCATGCGTGTCGCGGATGGTGAGGAGATCGAGCAGCGCCTGGGTGGGATGCTCGTGCTTGCCGTCGCCCGCGCTGACGACGTTCGAGCGGATACGGTCACCGAGGAATTGGGCCGCGCCGGACGAGGGATGCCGGATCACTACCATGTCGATCCGCATCGCTTCGAGGTTCTTCGCTGTGTCGACGAGGGTCTCACCCTTCTGCACGGCGCTGCCCGACGCGGCCACGTTGACCGTGTCCGCCGAGAGGCGCTTCTCCGCGAACTCGAAGGAGATGCGGGTGCGGGTGGAGGCTTCGAAGAACAGGTTGACGATAGTCTTGCCGCGCAACGCCGGCACCTTCTTGATGGGACGCTCCGACACCTCTTTGAACGGCTCGGCGGTGTCGAGGATCAGGCGGATCTGGTCCGGGGAGAGGTACTCGAGCCCGACCAGGTCCTTGCCGAGCACGGCGGTCATGCGGCCGCTCCTCGGTCCGCGGCTGAAGCCGCGACTCGGCGCCTACGGCTGAAGCCGCTTGAGCGGCAGGCGCCGAGCCGCGAGTTCACTCGCGGATTCACGAGCGACCCCTCGCCACCAGCTCCACCAGATCCTTCCCATCGATCTCCTCTACCAGCACGTCCACGCGCTCCCCGCTGTTCACCTTCACCTGCTTGCCGACAATGTCCGGTTGGATCGGCAGCTCGCGACCGCCGCGGTCGACGAGCACGCACAGCGAAATCCGTTCGGGGCGCCCAAAGTCCGCGAGCTCGTCGAGCGCGGCCCGAACGGTGCGGCCGGTGTACAGCACGTCGTCCACGATCACCACGTGCTTGCCGGTGAGATCGCCGGGGATGCGGGTCTCTCCGATGACCGGCTTCGGGCCCACGGTCTGGAGGTCGTCGCGATACAGGGTGATGTCGAGGGCGCCGCGGGGGACGACCACGCCCTCGTTCGTCTCGATCTGCTTGGCGATCCGTTCGGCGAGCTCCACGCCGCGCCGCTGGATGCCGATCAGGACCAGCTGCTCGGTCCCGTGCGCCAGCTCGAGCACCTCGACCGCCATACGCTGAAGCGCCCGCGACAAGGCACGGGCGTCCAGGATGGTCGTGCGCTCGGGCCGGCTCATCTCAGGCTTGGAAGGTAACCAGCGGCACAGCGGGGTCAACGGCGGGGCGCGCCCGCGAGCACCGCCTGGACTGCCGTGCGGTAGCTCTACCTCTGGGACACGCGCACGTAATCGACGCGCATCGTCTGCGGGAACACCGTCGTCGTATCCGGACTGCCGGGCCAGTAGCCGCCGACGGCGACGTTGAGGAGGATGAAGAAGGGATGGTCGTACACCCAGGGCCCCGGCAGATCGCTCGGGAGGACGGTCTTGTACAGGGTGCTGTCCACGAACCACTGAATCGCGTTCGGCTGCCACTCGATCGCAAACACGTGAAAGTCGTCGGCGAACGCGCCAGTGCTCAGGCTATAGGCGCTGCTGATGCCGTTGGCACCGGAGTAGTTGGGGCCGTGCACCGTGCCGTGCACGCGCCCGGGCTCTTTCCCGATGTTCTCCATGATGTCGATCTCCCCGCACGTGGGCCAGCCGACTTGCGGGATATTGTCGCCCAGCATCCAGAACGCGGGCCACAGCCCTTGCCCGCGCGTGATCTGAATGCGTGCCTCGATGCGGCCGTACTTCCACACGCCCAGGCCCTGGGTCTTGAGGCGCGCGGAGGTGTACGCCTGGTTACCGAACGCCTCGCGACGCGCCTCGATCACCAGGTAGCCGTTTTCGACTCGGGCGTTCTCGACCCGATTGGTATAGAACTCGAGCTCGCCGTTCCCCCAGCCATTGCCCCCCGTCTCGCGCACCCATTTCGTGGTGTCGAGCGCAGTGCCGTCGAACTCGTCGTGCCACACGAGCCGCCACGGCGGCAGCGGTGGGGGGGGACCGGCTGTGCTCCCGGCGGGGGCCTGGTCGGCGCGGCACGCGAGCGTGGGGCTCACCGCGACCAGGGCGATGGCCAGCACCAGACGCACACCTGCAAGTGGCGCGCGGGTTGCCGTCGCAGAAAACGGGTGGTTGCCGCTCGGGTCCAAGATGGTGGTGCGCTCGGGCCGGCTGATCGGTTGGAAGGTAACGACCGGCACGGCGGGGTCAACGCCGTGGCGCATCCCGCCGTGCGGGGTTGACGCCCAGCAGTGCAGCGCGTCTTTTCGAGCCCGAGCTGCTGCAACATCCCAAGCGGGGAGAGCCTATGCGGCGTTGCATTTGGAGTCTGGTGGGACTCACCGTCGCGGCCACGTCGCTCGGCGCGCAGGGGCTGCGCGACAAGATCTCCGAGCTGTTCATCTTCACGGCCGGCAAGGACCCACTCTTCCTCGGCGGGACTGCCCACCCGAGCAACCCGGCCACGATCCAGCTGCACGCCAACCATTTCATCCCCTCCGCCCGAGCCGAGAACGGCAGCCTGATCTCGTTCATCGGGAACGCGATCAGCGGCAACGTCGCGAACATCCCTGTGAGCGCGACGAGCGGCGGCTCCACCTTTCGGTTCGAAGGCGGCGTTCCGGTCCGGACGTCCACCTCGCCCGGCCCCGTGTTCGCCGAGCGCGCCCAGACGCTGGGCCGCGGTCGGGTCTTCGTCGGTGCCAACGTCAATCGCTTGCACTTTGAGACGCTGCGCGGCGTGAGCCTGAAGGATATCGAAATGACCTTCACGCACGAGAACGTCACGGGCCCCGTGTGCGACAGCATTGTCGGCGCGAGCTGCACCCCGTACGGCGTCCCCACGCTGGAAAACGACGTGATCGCCGTCCGGCTGGCGCTCGACCTCAACATGACGGTCACGTCGTTCTTCCTGAGCTTCGGGCTGCTCGATCGGGTGGACATCGGCGTCGTACTGCCGATCGTATCCACGTCGCTGACCGGCACGAGCGACGCGCAGATCCGTCCGTTCGGCGGGACGACCGCGGCGCACTTCTGGGGCGGCACTCCGAGCAATCCCCAACTCTCCACATCCCGCTTGGTGCAGGGATCCGCGACCGGGATTGGCGACATCGCAGCCCGGGTGAAAGTGACCGTCACCGAGTCGGAACGCACCGCGTTCTCGATCCTCGGCGACCTACGCTTTCCTACCGGCAGCGAGAACGACCTGCTCGGATCCGGTCACCTCGCGGCCCGCGGCCTCGGCATCCTGTCCGCGAAGTTCCGGGATTTTGCGCCCCACGCCAACGTCGGATTCCTCTTTCGGAGCGGTGATCTGCAGAACAATGCCGTCCTCGCCACCGTGGGATTCGATCACTTGATGGCGCCGTGGGCCACCATGGCGGTGGATCTTGCCTCGGAGTTCGAGGTTGGCGACAGCAAGCTGCGACTCCCCGGCACGGTGACGTACGACGCACCCTTCCGCCGTACCGTCGAGCCGACGAACATCCCCACCGAGCGCGACGATCAGATCAACGCGTCGTTCGGGTTCAAGTTCGTCACCGGCTCGGGAGTCACGCTGGTCGCCAACACGCTGTGGCCGCTCAACCGCGGGGGGCTCCGGCCCAACGTGCTGTGGACCGCCGGGCTGGAGTACAACTTCTAAAAGCAGGGCTAGCGCAGGGAGTGGATGGACGTGAGGTGCCAGCCGGTGGAGTCCTGCACGACGGTCGCGCGGAACGTGGTCGTGTCGCGCCTGCTCCGGCCCGTCTTCGCGTCCACGTACTCGTACACCCCGTTCACGAGCACGTCGGCGGAAGCGCCCGCGATGACCAGTCGGTTGATGGTCAACCCCGCCTTGAGCTCAGGGACCGACGCGAAGAACTGTCGCAACGTCTCCTGTTCCGGACTCGTCAGTCCCGGATACACCCGCCGCACCTCGTTCACGTCGCGCGATTCGAGCGCGCGCGCATAGTCGGCAATCAGCGCCTTGATCTCCACGCGCGGATCCGCAGGCGGATGCGTGACAGGCGCGGGAGCCGGTGGCTCCGCGGGAGGCTGTCGTGCGACGTCGCGCGCCGCGCGGGCGCGCGACGCCCGCTCGGCCTCCGTCCAGAGCGACGCGGCCGACGCGAACTGAACCATCGCCTCCGCGGGCAGCCCCCGTGGGGCGAGCGATTCCGCGGCCCGAAACACCGTGTCGCCCTTGGCGATCTCCGCGGGCGTGGCGCCCGCGTCGAGCGCCCGACGCATCGCCGCGAGCGCCGTCGCCCGCATCGAGCCCAGCAGGGTGTCCTCCGGACGCGCCGCCGCGCGCGTCGTGGAGTCGGCGGCCGCGGCGAGCGGCGGTCGCACACCCGGCGACTCTCCTGGCACGCGGGCGGGGGGACGGGCGGGCGACCGCCGCGCTGGAGCAACTGTCTTGGCTGTCTGCGCCGCCGGACGGAGCGGACCCGTGTCCGCCGCCGCAACGTTCCGGCCCGACACGGCCACGCTGTCCGCCGCCGCCGGAGGCGGCGCGGCAGACCTCCGCCACGGCGCGGTGAACCACAGCGCGGCGGCGATTCCGGCCGCGCCGAGTCCCCACCAGAGCCACGATCTCCGAACGGCCTCCGCAGCCGTGGTGGCGGTCGCGCGGGTGCGCGGCTTCGCCAGCGGGATCGGGCTGGTCGGCGTCCTCATCCGGGCGAGCAGCTGGGCACCGCTGCCGGCTCGCGCCAGGGTCACCATCTGGCTGCGAACAGGATCGTCCTGCCGCAGGGACGGCCGGCCGCACACGGCAACCACATCTTCCATCCCGGGCCAGCGCGCGCGCGGATCCTTCTCCAGCATCCGCATGACGGCCGCGTCGAGGTTGGCGGGGCATTCGGGACGGAGCGCGCTCACCGGGCGCGGCCGCCGGTTGAAATGCGCGTACATGACCGACATGATCGAGTCGCCCTCGAACAGCGGCTTCCCGGTCAGCATTTCGTAAGCGACGACACCAAGCGAATACTGATCCGACGCCCCCGTCACCTCCTCCATCGCGCACTGCTCGGGGCTCATGTAGGTCGGCGTACCCACGGTGACGCCGGTCAGGGTGAGCCCTTGCGACTGGAGCACCTTCGCGATCCCGAAGTCGGTGACGACCGCCCAACCCTCCTCGTCCAGCATGATGTTCGCGGACTTGATGTCACGGTGAACCACGCCGTGACGATGGGCGTAGCTGAGCGCGTCGCTCACCTGAGCGAGGATCAGCTGAACCATTGGGATGGCGAGGGGGCCGACGTCGCGGATCACCGCATCGAGCGGCCGGCCCTGCACGTACTTCATGACGAAGTACAGGACCTCGTCGCTTTCCTTGACGGCATAGATCGGGATGATGTGCGGGTGGCTGAGCGCGGCGGCGGTGCGCGCCTCGCGCTTGAACCGCTCCACCATCCCCTCTCCCATGGCCAGGAGGGCGGGTGCGAGGACCTTGATCGCCACGCTGCGGTCGAGGGCGAGGTCGTGCGCCAGATACACCGTCGCCATGCCGCCGTGGCCCAGCTCGCCCAGCACATCGTACTCGCCCAGCGTGGCCCGGCGCAGGGCGTCGAGCTGCCCGATGCGCTGGCCGGCCGGAGGCCCGCTGGCCGGGGTCGCCACGGTCGCTGCCGCTTCGTCGGTCACGACCGGTATGCTCGTGCCGCACCGGGGACAGAAAAACGCCCCGGAGCCGACGCTCGTACCGCAGCGCGTACAGAACGTGCGACCCGCGACCGTCATCGAAACGATCCCGCCCAGTCACTGGAGACCTGCCCCTAACTGCTCAAATATCGCGTTGGGGGACGGCGAGGCAACTGTCCATCGCCCGGATGCGGCTTTCCGGACTCAGCCGAACACCGCGGTCAGTGGCGGGTCGCCCGCGAGCACCGCCTGCACATTGGCCAGCGCGATGGCGGCCATCTGGCGCCGGGCTTCGAGCGTGGCGCTGCCCAGGTGCGGCAGCAGCACCGTGCGGGGCGCCGCCACGAGTCGCGGGTGGATGCGCGGCTCCTCGAGGTAGACATCGAGGCCCGCGGCGCCGAGCCGGCCCTGTTCCAGCGCCAGGGCCAGCGCCTCTTCGCGAATCAGGTCGCCGCGCGCGGTGTTGATGAGGATGGCGCCCGGCTTCATGTGTCGCAGCGTGTCCGCGTTCATGATGCCCTTCGTCTCCGGGACCGAAGGCACGTGCAGCGACAGCACGTCGCTCTCCCGCAGCAGGCGCGAGAGCTCCACCCGCACTGCGGCGGTGTGTTGCTCGAAGGCCGGCCGCGGGTGGCGGGCGGTGTAGAGGATGCGCATTCCGAACGCCACCGCCCGGCGCCCCACCGCCTGGCCGATCCGGCCCGCCCCGAACAAGCCCAGGGTGCGGCCCCGCAGCTCGATGCCGAGCAGCAGCTCCGGATGCCACCCGGTCCATGAGCCGCTCCGCACCAGCGCCGTGCCCTCGACCACGCGACGGGCGCACGCGAGAATCAGCGCCCAGGTGAGATCGGCGGTCGCATCGGTGAGCACGTCCGGCGTGTTGGTCACGCGGACGCCGCGCAGCTCCGCCGCCACGACGTCCACGTTGTCGTGTCCGACGGCGCAGTTCGCGACGATCTTGAGCTGCGGGAGGTGTTTGAGCTCGGTGCCGCCCACCCAACGGGAGAGCAGCGGCACGATCGCCACGTAGTCGCCCGGCGGCGTGGGCTGCGGGGCGGAGAGCCAGGTAACGTCGAGCCCGACCAGTTGGTCGGGCTCGAGGAGGCCCTGCAGCTCGGCGGCGATGAGGACGCGGTGACCCAAGGAGGCGAGCCGGTCAGCTGGGCGGAATCCCCGCGTCCATCAGGATGCGCCATGTGCCGTCGGCCTGCTGGCGCCACACGACGACGTACTTGCCCGCGATGTTGACGGCGGGATCCGTGGCGTGCGGCGGGTAGTGATAGGCGTAGTGGCCGTACTCGACGGCGGTGGCGCCGTCCAGCAGCACCTCATCGGATTGCACGACCACCTCGTCCGCCCGACGGCCGTCGGCGAAATCCGCACGAAAGCGCTGCTCGATGGCGGACCGACCCTTCCAGATCTTCCCCACCCGCATCCCCACCTGCACCCCACTGTCGGCGAAGATGCGCGCGAGCGCGGCCGCGTCGCCCTGCTTGACCGCCGCGGCCCACGCGACGTTCTGCCCGTCGATCGCGCGGCGCACCGCGGTGAGGTCGGCGCGCTGCGCCGCGGCGGTGACCGCGCCGGCGAGCAGCAGGGCGGCGCCCGCCAGCGGGACCCCGGTGACGCGCGTCATGGCCCGGCCTCCCTCCTACTTCCGCCCCAAGTGCGACCGGCGAATCGAATCGTCCAGCGCGAGCGCCCGCTCAGGGCTCCACTTGTAGTAGAGCTGCAGGCACGCGCCCGGCTGCATGCCCCTGCGCATCGCGCAGGCTTGGAGCTCCTGACGGTGCTGCGACGCGTTGGCGCGCCACAAGGAGTCGTCCGTTGCCTTGGCCCGCGCCGGAGCCCAGGCGAAGCCCAGCAGACAGCGGGCCACGTCGCCCGACGGGTCGGCGGCGCACTGCTGGACCTCCTTGCGATGCCGCGGCGCGTCGGCCCGCCAGCCGGAATCCGCGCTGAACTGCGCCGTGCTGTCCTGCTGGTGTTGGAACCGCGCAGCCGCGGCGTCCGCCTCCTTCCGGCTCCATTTGTACTGCAGCACGAGACACTGCGCCTCACCTTTGGCGTCCATGGTGATCTTGCTGCAACTGCGGATCTCCCTGAGCTTCCTCGCCTCCGACTTGCCGCAGCTCGCAGCGGCGAGCGCGCAGAGCACGGCAAGACCAAGCTTCGTCCGGCGCATCGGTCCCTCCGGGTAGGAGACACCACGATCGGGCGGGCGCGCTCCCGTGACGTCCTACGGACAGGGTGGGATTCGAACCCACGGTACCCTTGCGGGCACACCGGTTTTCGAGACCGGCCGTTTCAACCGCTCACGCACCTGTCCTTGCAACAGTTGCACGTTGCCTGTTGCACGTCCCCGCGAGCACGGCTCCGACCCGCGTGCAACGTGTGACGTGGAACCTGCAACGTGTAAAGAACGGATAGGGTGGGATTCGAACCCACGAAACGGTTACCCGTTTACACGCTCTCCAGGCGTGTGCCTTCAGCCACTCGGCCACCTATCCACGCGGCTAGACGCGCCGGCCCTCAGGGACCCGGCCGCGCAGGACGTCCAAGAAAGACGCGGGGAAATATAAGTGCCGGCCGCCCGCCCAAGCGATATGTTTGTAGGCATGAGCGATCGGGGTGTGTGGCCGAGAGCGTGGCTGGCCGGGTGGACGGTCGTGGTGCTCGGTGTGCCGGCCGGCGCCCAGACGAGCGCGCCGGCGCCGCCGGCCTTGTTCGATTCCCCCGAGCCGCTCGAGTTCACGTTGACGACCAACCTGAAGGCGGTGGACAAGGATCGGGGAACCGACCGCCACTACCATCCGGCGGTCCTGTCCTTCTCCGGCCCCGACCACGCGCCGGCCACGCTGAACATTCGCGTGATCACCCGCGGCATCTTCCGCCTCAAGCCGACGACCTGCTGGTTCCCTCCGCTGCTGCTCGTTCTCCCGAAGAAGGCGGCCGCGGCCACCGTGTTCGGGCACCGGAACAAACTGAAGCTCGTGACCTACTGCCGGAATAAGGACGACTACGAGCAGTACGTGGTGCAGGAGTACCTGATCTACCGCATGTACAACCTCCTGACCCCCCGCAGCTTTCGCGTGCGCTTGGCCCGGGTCACGTACGCCGACTCGGCGGGAAAAGAGACGGCGGTGACGCGATACGGCTTCCTGATCGAGGACGACCGCGAGCTGGCGGAGCGCAATCGCGCGAAGGTCGTCGCGACGAAGGGCATGCTGCAGGACGAGATCGACTCCACCAACATGGCAATGGTGGCGGTATTCCAGTACATGATCGCGAACACGGACTGGTCGGTCTGGGGACTGCACAACATCAAGCTGCTGGCGGATTCGATTGGCGTGGTGTACGCCGTCCCCTGGGACTTCGACTGGTCGGGTGTGATCGCGCCCCCTTACGCGAAGCCGGACGCGCGGCTGCCGATTCAGTCGGTGCGCCAGCGGTTGTTCCGCGGTTCCTGCCGCACGGCGGACGAGCTGGCGGCGGTGTTCGCCCCGTTCCAGGCCAAGAAGGACTCGATCTACAGCCTGTACCAGAACGAACCGGCGCTGACGCCCAAGAGCCGCGAGCAGACGCTCCGCTACTACGACGAGTTCTACAAGACGATCAGCGACCCGCGCGCCGTCAAGCGGGAGTTCCTGCAGGTGTGCGGCAACCGCACCTAGGGCTGGGGCCGCAGGGCGGTGAACCCTACGCCTCCTCGACACCGTATCATGCGAAGTCTCCCTACGAGGTAGGTGCCATGAACACGCTGCCGAGCAAACGCAAGCCGGTGGAGCCGACCGACGCGGAAGCCACGCCCACCTGGCGCGAGCTGGCCGAGCGGTTCCGCGACGTGATGAAGGATTTCCTGCGGGAAGGCAAGGAGCTGGAGCGCGAGCTCGAGCCCAAGCTGCTGCCGGCGCTGAAGCGGATGCGGGCCGAGATCGAGCGCTTGATCGCGAAGCTCGAGGAGCGGGCTAAGAAGTAGGGTTAGGCAGGCTCGAACCGCGCGGTGAAGTGGCGCAGCCACGGCGCCTGCTCCATGATGTGGTACCCCCGCAGCTCGCCTTTGCGCTGCGCCACGGCGGCGATCACTTCGCCCACATAATCGATGTGGCTCTGCGTGTAGGTACGCCGCGGCACGGCCAACCGCACCAGCTCCATCGGCGCCGGCGTCTCGCTTCCGTCCGGGCGGCGCTTGCCGAACATCACCGAGCCGATCTCCACGGCGCGTACGCCACCGACGCGGTACAGCTCGACGGCGAGCGCCTGCGCCGGATACTCGGCCGGCGGGATGTGCGGCAGCAGCGCCTTGGCGTCGAGATACACGGCGTGCCCGCCCGGGGGCTGCACCACGGGCACGCCCGCCCGCTCCGCTTGCTCGGCGAGATAGGCCGTGGAGCGCAGCCGGTACTTCAAGTAGTTCTCGTCGAGCGCTTCATCGAGACCGGTCGCCACCGCCTCCAGGTCGTAGCCCGCGAGGCCGCCGTAGGTGGGGAAGCCCTCAGTGAGGATCAGCAGATTGCGGCACTCGCGCGCGACGTCGGGATCGTTCATCGCCAGGAACCCCCCGATGTTCGCGAGCCCGTCCTTCTTGGCGGACATGGTGCATCCGTCGGCCAGCGCGAACATCTCCCCGGCGATCGCGCGGGCGGTTTTGCCCGCGAACCCCTCCTCGCGCAGCTTGATGAAATAGGCGTTTTCCGCGAAGCGACAGGCGTCCAGGTAGAGCGGCAGGCGGTGCCTGTCGCACACGGCGCGCACCGTCTTGAGGTTCGCGAGACTGACCGGCTGGCCGCCGCCCGAATTGTTCGTCACCGTGACCATGACGAGGGGGATCCGCTCCCGCCCCACCTCGTGGATCGTCGCTTCGAGCGCGGCGACGTCCATGTTGCCCTTGAACGGATGCCGCGCCGCCGGCACGCGGCCTTCGGGAATGACCAAGTCGCGCGCCTCGGCGCCACAGTACTCGATGTTGGCGCGCGTGGTGTCGAAATGGGTGTTGTTGGGCACCACGTGCCCCGGCTTGACGACCACCGAGAAAAGAATCCGCTCCGCCGCCCGGCCCTGGTGGGTGGGGATCACCTCCTTGAGCCCGGTGATCTCGCGCACCACGTCCTGAAACCGGTAGAACGATCGACTGCCGGCGTAGGACTCGTCCGCGTCCATCATCGCCGCCCACTGGCGCGACGACATGGCACCCGTGCCCGAGTCCGTCAGCAGATCGATGAGGACATCGTCGCCCTGCAGGCCGAACAGGTTGTAGCCCGCCCTCACCAACGCCGCCTCGCGCTCCTGCGGCGTCGTGGCGGTGATGGCCTGGGTGGAGTGGATCCGGAACGGCTCGATGATGGTGCGGAAGGGCATGGGCAATTCCTGGTGCCGGGTTTAGGACGGGCTACGGCTGAGCGCACAGACGCGCGACGGTGCACAGCTTGCAGGCAACTGGAACACCCGCATGCTCAAACCTATACGCAGCGACGGTAAACGACCGGCGCGGTTGCCGCGTCTCACTATCGCGCGACGCCACTCCGGAGACCGGTTGAGCGATACCAGGCAGCTGGACGACGCAGTGGCCCCGCTGGTACCGCGCGCGCTGGCCGGTGACGCTACGGCTCGGGACGCGCTGCTTCGCGCGTGCCACGCCACCGTGTACCGGTGGGCGTTGGTACACATGGGTGACCCCGATGACGCCGATGATGTCGCTCAAGAGGTGCTGGTCCGGCTGGCTACGCGGCTCGACCGCTACGCGGGCCGGTCACGCTTCACGACCTGGCTATATCAGGTGACGCGCAATACGGCGCTCGGGTTCGGTCGACGGTTGGCGAGCGGACTACGGCTCGCGCACAAGGCGGCTTGGCACACGGAGTCCGTAGTGCGGGAGGATCCGGCGGGGCGAGTGCAGGAATCTCAAGTGCGAGCGATCGTGATGGAGCTGTTTCGGGAGCTGCCGGGTCGCCAGCGGGAGGTGTTTCACCTCACCGAAGTGGAGGGGCTCGCCGCGACCGAGGTCGCCGAGCGGCTCGGGATGAATCCCGTCACGGTGCGCGCGCATCTGTTCCGCGCCCGTCGGGCTCTGCGGGCCCGGATCCTGGCGCGCCACCCCGAGCTGGCGGAGGACTGTTGACCTGCTCTACCGCACGCGAGCTGATGCTCGAGGCCGACCCCCTCGACCTGCTGGGGGCGACGCAGACCGAGCTGAGCCTGCACGTGGACGGCTGTACGCGCTGCCGCACGGCCGCGCAGCGGATGCTCGAGGTCGAACGGGAGCTCCGCGACGCGCTGGGCGCCGCCACGCCGCGGCGCTCGGTGAACGACGCCGTACGAGTGGCCAGGCGACGCGCCTGGCGCCGGAGCTGGCTATGGCGCGCGTCGCCGCTCGCCGCCGCGGCGGTTCTGGCGATCGTGTGGCTGGGACGTCGCGCACCGCTGCAGCAGCCAGCGTCGCCGCCCATCCGGCCAGCGGGCGGTTCCGGCGTCGCGGTCGCAGCCCCTCCGGGCAAGAGCGTCGCGGTGTTTCGGACCGACAATCCCGATATCGTGGTCATCTGGTTCTTCTAGGGAGCTGCCATGAAGACACGTACGTCGTGCGCCATCACCGTCGCCGCCCTGCTCGCCGCTTGCTCCCCGCGCGGCCCCAACCTCGACACGCGCACGTTCGCGCTCAAGTACCTGCGCGGGTCGGACGCCATCCCGATCGTCGTGCCGTACGTCTATACCGACCGGCCCAACGCCAAGGGCGTGTTCAGCGTGTCCGACAATGCGATCACGGTGCGCGAGACGCCGGACAACCTCGACAAGATCGCCCGCGTGCTGGCGCAATATGATCGGCCCCGGCCGTTCGTCCGGCTCACGTTTCATCTGATCGAAGCGGACGGAGCGGCGACGACCGATCCGGTCATCCGAGACGTGGAGGCGACGCTGCGCCAGCTGTTCCGGTTCCGCGGCTACCGGCTCGTGGCGGAAGGCGTGGTGAGCGCGACGGAGAAGGGCGAAGTTACACAGGTGCTCGGGTCGGAGACCGAGCACTACGCGTTGGAGTCGAGCGTCCAACGCCTCGCTGGCTCGGCGGACAGCGCGACCGTAGAGCTGAGCGTGCATTTGTTCTTGTTCGGCGGGCCCGGAGGGAGCTTCCGCACGACCGTCACCATCCCCGTCGGCAAGACCGCCGTGCTCGGCAACGTGCAGCCGCTCCCGCGGGGTCGCACCCTGATCCTGACGGTGCGCCCGGAGGTGCTGCCTGCTTCGCCTTGAGCGGCCTACCTCGGCAAACGCTCGCCGATGTAACGAACCCTGCACGTAAGCGACGCCGAGAGTTCCGCCACGTCACTCACGCGAAACAGATAGGTGCCTGTGTCGGTGAAGACCGGGACCTCGGGGTACCCCGGGGGCGCGGCCTGCAACACGCGTCCGCTGGCCGTAACCGTGGGCAAAGCGAAGCGTGCGCGATATTCGAAGCGCGCGCTGGGAGGAGCGGTCTGCGGCGCGAAGTCGACGATGTACAGAAAGCCTGTCACCGGCGTGAAGACGCCAAGCTCACCGCCGTGGTGACCGGCGAAATGGAGCGTCACCGTGTCGCCCCGGACCGCGGTTTCCGGGGTGCAGCGCAGCGGCGCCGGCATGCTCGGGAACGCCCACGACCCCGGATATAGCAGCGCGAGCGCCAAGAACGCCCCTGCCCCGACGGGCGGGACGACGAGCAACAGCCGGTAGAGCACCCGCCAGTACCCGCCCAACCACCCCAGCAACTCGGCGCCCACGCCGTCCGCCGCCGCGTCGGAGCCGGGATCGGTCTCGACGGCGCGGAGCGCTCCCCACCCCTCCCAGCCCATGACGTAGATCAGCAGCGGGAGCGCGAACCAGCCGAGTGAGGCGCGGAGGTCGTAGTCCACATAGGCCAGCAGGAACGCGAGACAGGATGCATCGGCCACCGCTTGACCGATGATCGGCAAGGCTTGCCGCCCGCCGTGCCACGCGCTGAGAATGACCGCGAGCGCCACGATGGCGCGCAGCGTGGCGTAGACGATCGTGCCGGACGCACCCGGCATCAGCGCTTTGCGCGGAAGAAGCCCTGCAACAGCTCACCGCACGCTGCGGCTTCCACCCCGGACACGACCTCGACGCGGTGATTGAGCCGCGGGTGACGCACCAGGTCCCCGATACTGCCGCACATCCCGACTTTGGGGTCGTACGCCCCGAACACCAGCCGGCCGACCTTGGCGAGCACGATCGCGCCGGCGCACTGGGCGCACGGCTCGAGCGTCACATAGAGGGTGCAGTCGTCCAGCCGGTCGGCGCCGAGCGCGGCGAGGGCCCGCTGGATAGCGAGCAGCTCGGCGTGGGCGGTGGGATCGCGACGGGCGACGGTCTCGTTGTGGGCACGGCCCACGATGGCCCCGTCACGCACCACCGCGGCGCCAACGGGCACTTCCTCGCCCGCAGCGGCCGCGCGAGCCTCCACGAGCGCCGCCTGCATGCCCGCGAGATCCTCAACGGCCACGGGGCGCGCGCGACCCTTCCCGCCCTCGCGCCCTCCCCCCTCCTTGTGGCCCGCCTTACGCACGCGCCGGCTCGGGAGCCGCCGCCGGGATGCGTTCGAACGTCAGGCGTGTGCCGTCTTTTGCCCGGTCCACCCGCACGCGATCACCCTCGGTGAACTGGCCTTCGAGCACCGCGAGCGCCAGCGGGTTCTGCAGCAGCCGCTGGATGGAGCGCTTGAGCGGCCGGGCGCCGTACACCGGGTCGTAGCCCTCCGCCACGAGCAGATGCTTCGCCGCCGGCGTCACCTCCAAGGTGAGCTTGCGCTCCGCTACGAGCCGCTCGAACCGCTGGATCTGCAGATCCACGATGCGAGCGATGTCCTCGTTCGAGAGCGGGCGGAAGATGATCACGTCGTCCACGCGATTCAGGAACTCGGGCTTGAACGTCTGGCGCAGCAGCTCCAGCACTTTGGTCTCCACCTGCTCCCAGTTCCCCGTGCCCATCTCGAGGATGTACTGGGAGCCGATGTTCGAGGTCATGATGAGCACGGTGTTCCGGAAGTCCACCGTGCGGCCTTGGGAGTCCGTGAGCCGCCCGTCGTCCAGGATCTGCAGCAGGACGTTGAACACATCGGGGTGCGCCTTCTCGATCTCATCGAACAGCACGACCGCGTAGGGGCGGCGGCGCACCGCCTCGGTGAGCTGGCCGCCTTCTTCGTAGCCGACGTAGCCCGGCGGGGCACCGATCATCCGCGCAACGGCGTGCTTCTCCATGTACTCGGACATATCGAGCCGCACCATGGCCTTCTCGTCGTCGAACAGGAATTCCGCCAGGGCGCGCGCGGTCTCGGTCTTGCCGACCCCGGTGGGGCCGAGGAAGATGAATGATCCAGTCGGGCGGTTCGGGTCCTGCAGCCCGGCGCGGGCCCGGCGCACGGCGTTCGCCACCGCCGCCAGGGCCTCGGGCTGACCCACCACCCGCTTGCCGAGCTCCGCTTCGAGCCGAGTGAGCCGCTCGCGCTCCGACTCGAGCATCTTGGTCACCGGGATTCCCGTCCACTTGGCGACGATCTCGGCGATGTCTTCAGCGTCGACCTCTTCCTTCAGGTACTTGCCTTTCTTCTGTATGTCGGCGAGGCGCTTCTCGAGGGCGGTGATCTCCTTCTCGAGCGCCGGAATGCGGCCGTAGCTGATCTCCGCGGCCTTCTGAAGGTCGCCGCGTCGCGTCGCCTGGTCCGCCTCGGTTCGCAGCTGCTCGAGCTCAGCCTTCTTGGCCTGCAGCTTCGTGATCGTGTCCTTCTCGGCCTGCCATTGGGCTTTCATGGCGTGGGAGCGGTCGCGCAGCTCCTTCAGCTCCTGCTCTACGCGCTCGCGACGCTCCTTCGAGGCCTTGTCCTTCTCCTTCGCCAGGGCGGCGAGCTCGATCTCGTGCTGTACGATCTTCCGCTCGACCTCGTCGATCTCCTGCGGGAGCGAGTCGATCTCGATCCGCAGCCGGCTCGCCGCTTCGTCGACCAGGTCGATCGCCTTGTCGGGGAGGAAGCGATCGCCGATGTAGCGATGCGACAGTGTGGCGGCCGCGACGAGGGCGTTGTCCGTTATCCGTACGCCGTGGTGGACCTCATAGCGCTCTTTGAGTCCGCGCAGGATCGCGATCGTGTCCTCGAGCGAGGGCTCGCCCACGAACACGGGCTGAAAGCGCCGCTCGAGCGCCGCGTCCTTCTCGATGTGCTTGCGGTACTCGTCGAGGGTCGTCGCCCCTACCACGTGGAGCTCGCCGCGCGCCAGCGCCGGCTTCAACATGTTGGACGCGTCCACCGCGCCCTCGGCGGCACCCGCGCCCACCAGCGTGTGCAGCTCGTCGATGAAGACGATATAGCGCCCCTCCGCGC
>MNIR01000006.1 GCA_001919865.1 Gemmatimonadetes bacterium 13_1_20CM_4_69_16
GAGCATGCCGTACACCGGCGCCAGCTGAGCCGCGAGCGGCAGAGGCTGGAGCGTGAACGAGCCGTCGCCGTTGTTCCTCGCCAGCGCCGTGGCAAACGTGTACGCCCGCTTCTCGACCGCACCGGCCAAGTCCGCAGCCGAGAAGATGTCGCTCACCGTCTGCCCGGCGTACTCCTGGTACGTGAGGTAGCGCGTCTTGAGCTGAGGCAGGGCGTTCACGAGCTCGTCGCGCATCGCGAGGGGATGGCTTACGCCCCCGCTGTAGGTCGCTACGATCTGCTGGGCAAAGCCGCTCCCCGCGAAGTCCTTCACGTACATCGTCACCGGCTGCGTTGCAGTCGCATGCAAGCGCGTGTTGAGCCCCAGGTTGCCGACGATGAAGTCGACGCGGCCCCCGCGGCCCCCGCCGTGGCCCGTGAAGTCACCGGCCACGATGCGATTCCACCAGCCGTTGCTCTTCTCGAGACCGGGAGTGTTCAGGCGGACGAGCTTCCCGCCGCCCGCGTTGTGGAAGATGGTGATCGGCATCCACTCGCCCACCACCACGAGATCCAACCGGCCGTCACCATCCACGTCCTGCCAGACCGCGTCCGTGACCATGCCGACCCGTGCCAGCTCGGGTGCCAGTTGCGCGGTGACGTCGGTGAAGTGACCGTGGCCGTCGTTCTGGAGCAGCATGCTCTGGGGATCGGCGCCGTAACGCCACGGGACGACGCGCCCGCCGACGAACAGGTCGATGTCGCCATCCCCGTCGTAGTCGGCGGCCACGACGCGTGATCCGCTGATGTACTCGGACGGCAGGTTGGGGGTCGCTTTGCGGAAATGGCCTCGCCCGTCGTTCAGGTACAGGCGGTCCTGGAGGGCGGGCGACATGCTCGAGAACTCGTTGCCACCGCTCACGACGTAGAGGTCGGGGTGGCCGTCGCCGTCCGCGTCGAAGAACACGGCGCCCAGGTCCTCCGACACGCGATCCTGCTCGAAGACGCCGCGGTCGCTGCTCACGAAGCGGCCGTCGGGCTGCTGGATCAGGAGCTCACCCGGCTGATCTCTCGCGCCCCCGATGAACAGGTCATCGAGCCCGTCGCCGTTCACGTCCGCCACGGCGAGGTACGGTCCCTCGGTTGACAGCAGCTTGGGGATGAGGGGCTCCCGGTCGAAATCGACGAAGTCGTTCTCCCGGTGCACGTACGGCAACTTGACGCGGTCCGTGACATCCGTAAAAAGAGGGGTCAGGGGCTGGGGGCTGGGGACCGGGGCTGCCACCGCCTCCGACTCGCGGATTGTGAGACGCTGGTTCGTCGCGACGTGCTTCCGGACGCTCACCCGCCCGTCCGGCCACTCCACCTTTACTGCATCGATGGTGTCGAGCAGGCCTGCCCCGAACGTGAGGATGTAGTCCACGCTGGACTGGAATCCGCGCGTCGGCTCGAGCTCCTGGAAGAACTGCCGCCCTGCACTCTCGAGCGTCACCTTCGCCCCGATGGCGAACCGATTGGCGCCCTCCCCCGCGAGCTGCACCTGGAGATAGCGGTTCGGGAGCAGCGTCCGGGCGTTGTTGCGATACACGAAGGCTTCCTGGTTCACGTTGTTCACGACCAGGTCGAGCGCCCCGTCGCCGTCCAGGTCGCCATAGGCCGCGCCGTTGCCAAAGCTCGGCGTGTTCAGGCCCCAGGCGGCGCTCTGATTCGAGAAGGTCAGGTCGCCGTTGTTCCGGAATGCGTAATGCGGCAGCTTCGTCGAGCTCATCGCCGCGGTGAGTTTCAGGAAGTCGACCCGCTTGCCCCGCATCGCCGCCCGCATCGTCTCGTTGTTCGCCAGGAAGGCGATGTAATCCTGCGACGTGACGTCCTTGGCGAGCCCGTTCGTCACATAGATGTCCTTGTAGCCGTCGAGATCGAGGTCCGCGATCAGCGCGCTCCAGCTCCAGTCGGTTCGGTCCACGCCGGCCAGCTGGCCGATGTCCGAGAACGTGCCGTTGCCGTTGTTGAGATGGAGCATGTTGCGGGTGAACTGGTAGTGAAAGCCGTTGCGGACCTCGGCCTGGAGACGGTGCCAGTCCTCGAAGGACGTGGTGGTCTTGAGCCGGTGCTCGTCCTCGGGCAGCATGTCGACGACGTAGATGTCGGGCCAGCCGTCGTTGTTCACGTCCGCGATATCGAGCCCCATGGACGACAGGCTGATGTAGGGCATCTCTTGCTCGAGCCGCTCGGCGAATGTGCGGTCGCCCTTGTTGATGTACAGATAGTCGCGCTCGAAGAAGTCGTTCGCTACGTAGATATCCGGCCACCCGTCGCGGTTCACGTCGCTCACGACCACGCCCAGGCCCAATCCGATCTCGCTCCCGTAGATCCCGGCCGCCGCGCTCACGTCCACGAAGTGCCCGCCCTCGTTGCGGTACAGCCGGTCGCCGCCCAGCGGGTCGCGCAATCCTCGAGTGTTCTCGAGCGGCATGCTCGAGACCGGGCGAGGCGAGTTGTTGATGACGAGCAGGTCCAGATCGCCGTCGCGGTCGTAATCGAAGAACACCGCTTGTGTCGAGTATCCGGTGTCGGCGATGCCGTAGGCGGCCGCCGCCTCGACGAAGGTGGGCACACCGTGCGCGTTGAGGCCCTGATTGATCCACAGCTCGTTGGCGCGGAGCGCTCCCTGCACCTTGCCGGCCTTGCACACGTAGATGTCAAGTCGCCCATCGCCGTTCACGTCGGCGAGGGTGACGCCCGTGGTCCAAGACCCGTCCTTGTTCCGCAGGCCCGCCTCGTCAGTCACGTCCCGGAAGCGGAACTTCCCCTCGTTCAAGTACAGCCGCGTGCCGCCCTGGTTCGAACTGAGCACGATCTCGGGCAGGCCGTCGCCGTTCAAGTCCCCGATCGCCACCCCGCCACCGTTGTAGAAGTTGCGATAGGTGAAGACGTTCAGGTCGTTGGTCTCGGTGAGGCGATTCTCGAATCGGACGCCGGTGTAGCTGGAGGGGAGCAACGTGAACAAGAGGCCGCCGGCGGCCGGCGCCGCGGCGGACCCGGCGGCGCCGGAGCAAGCGGTGACGAGACACACCGCTGACATCAGCAGCTGTAGGTGCGCAAGAAAACGTAGGGGCGCAGCGTGCTGCGCCCCTACCGCGACCTCGACACCCTTCACAACCTTCACAACCTTTTTTGACCCGCCTGCTGCGCTCAGTACCCGGGATTCTGCGTCAACAATGGGTTCGCGTCCAGCTGCTTCTGCGGAATCGGCAGCAGCATGCGGAACGCTTGGCTTGCCGGCTTGTACCCCCACGGGAGCGTGTACTTGCCGTGCCGGATCAGATCCTGGCGCCGCTTCGCTTCGCCGGTGAGCTCGAACCGGCGCTCCTGGAGGATGAGGTCGCGAGTAATGGGTCCCGCGAGCGCCGGCGCAACGGTTTCTTTGGGACGGGCGCGCAGCTGATTCAGCAGCGCCAGGGCATTGGCATCCCCCGGAATCAGCTCGTTCATCGCCTCCGCCTTGATCAGATAGATCTCGCCCAGGCGGAACCAGGCGTAATCGTTGCCGTTGTTCTGGGCCACGTGTTTCGGATCGGCCGGCCACTTGTAGAGCCGAGGGCCTTCGCCTTCGGTGGCCTGCGTCTCGTCAGCGATGTTGATGGTGAACACCAATGGGTTGCCGGCCCGGTCTTTGGCCGGAAGGCCGGTCTCCACGTTGTACTGCGTTCCCTGCAGGATGACGTTCCGGCGCCGGTCCGCGGCATCGAACGCGTTATACGTCTCCGCCAGGATCGCGAAGCCGTTCCAGGGCGTCGGTGTGTACTGGTTGTAGTGCAGCGACCGCATCACGAAGTTGAGGCCGATGTCCGCCACTGGCGCGAACTTGATGACCAGGATGTTCTCCTTCGACCCGCTGTTGGCCCGGAAGCTTTGCGCAAACGAGTCGGCCAATTGGTAGCCGGCGGTGGAGTTCAGGATATTGTTCGCCGTAGTGATGGCGGCCTGGCAGGCGTTCTGAGAGCCGATCGTTACCGTCGTGCACGAGTTGTAGGTCGTAGGACTGACGCCCGCGTCCTTGTCGAACACCGCGGCGTTCAGGTACATACTGGCCAAGATGGCATCGACGGCGCCTTGCGTCAGGCGCCCGTTGTTCGCCGCCGGCCACGTGGCTGGCAGCACGGCGCGGGCCGCCGTCAGCTCCGCCTGGATGAACCGGAATACCGAGTCGCGCGTGACGCGCGGCCGCGCCTGGATCTGAGTCGAGGTGGCGATCGGCACGCCGCCGAACGTGTCCATCAGGAAGTAGTAGTAGAATGCCCGCAGCGTTCTGGCCTCGGCTGCGACGGTGTCTCGACTCGTGAACGTCAGGGTCGGCAGCACCTCGAGCAGCGCGTTGGCGCGCGCGATGCCGGTAAACGCGGTCACCCAGATACCGTTCCCAAAACCGTTGCCGACCGGGCTGACCGGCGTCCAGGTCTGGTGGTGCAGCTCGAGCCATTGACCGCCGTCGTACCAGTCCGAGCCACGCGTGGGCACGATCATCTCGTCGGTGCTGATCTCGCTCACGTTGTAGTAGTCATCCAGCGTGCCTCGGAGCTGAGCGTAAATCCCCGCCAGGCTGCTGAGCACTTCCCCCTCGTTGCGGTAGAAGTTGCCCGGGGTAATCGCGCTGGGGGGATTCTCGTCCAGGTTCGTGCATCCCAGGGGCAGGAGCACCGTGCCCAGGAGCAACAGCCTGAACAGCCCCACCGCTCCGATCGGTTTCGTCACAAGTGATGTCGTCATAGGACTCGAGATCCTCAGAACGTGAGTCGCAGGCCGCCCGTAATGGTGCGGGGGCGCGGATAGCTGAGATAGTCGATACTGCGCGCTTGCAGGCCGGCGCTCGGATTAAGCCCCGACGCCAGGTTCGAGACCTCCGGATCCAAGCCCGAATAGCCGGTCAGCACGAGCAGGTTGTCGGCCGACACGTAGAGCCGGGCACTCCGGGCCGAACCGCTCAATATCGGCAGGTCGAGCCGATACTCCACCGTGAGATTCTGCAGCCGCACAAACGAGGCGCCTTCGACCCAGCGGGAGGAGTAAATGGCCGGCTCGTGGATCCCGGTCTGATCGCTCAGCGCCGAGACCAGGAAGTTCTTGTCCTGCAACGCATCGCTCTTCGTACCAAACACCAGCGCGGTATTGTTGAACACGTCCTGTCCGACGGCCGCCCGGATGAGGAAGCTGATGTCGAACTTGCCCCAATTCACCTGGCTGTGCAGGCCGAGCGTGAAATCCGGGTTGGCGTTGCCGATGATCGTATAGTCGTTGGCGGTCGGGCTCAGCGTCTCCCCATTGACACATCCCGCGCTGGCTGCGATACAGGAGAACACCTGCTGTCCCGCCGCGTTCACGCGGAGAAAGCGCGGTCCGAAGAACGTGCCGATCGGCTGGCCGGGCAGGATGCGCTGGGCGTCCACGTTGGACTGGCCCTGACCGCTCACGGTACCGCTGGCGATGGAGCTGTAGGGGCCAAGATCGACGACCCTGTTGCGCTCCGCCGCGAACACCAGTCCGGCCCGCCAGGTGAAATTCGGTCGGGACAGCGCCAGGGCGTCGACCGAGATCTCGAGGCCCTTGTTGCGAACCTTTCCGACGTTCGCGAGCCGCTGCTCCGCGAAAGCGGGCTGCGCGTTCGACACCTGTAACAGCAGATCGGAGGTGTTCTTGACGTAGTACTCCACGCTCCCGGAGACCCGGTTATTCAGCAATCCGTAGTCGACAGCCACGTTGAACTGCGCCGTCTGCTCCCATTTGAGGGTCGGGTTGGCATCTCGCGTCGGGATGACACCGGACACCGGCACGCCGCCGAACGGATAGCGCGCGCCAGGATCAGGACTGAGCGTCAGCAAGGACGAATAGGGGGGGACGCCCGGATTGCCCTGCAGCCCGTATCCGACGCGCAGGCGCAGCTCCGAGAACCCGCGGTCGCGCATGAAATTCTCTTCGCTGATGCGCCACGACCCCGACACCGCGGGGAACACCGCCCATTTGTGTCCCACCGCGAAGCGGGACGACCCGTCGTACCGCAGCACCCCGGTCAGGAAGTAGCGATCCTTGAGGCCGTAGTTGGCCCGGCCGAAGAACGCGACTTGGCGGCTCAAGTCTCGTCCCGAGAAATCCGTGATGGTTTGGGCGGCGCCGGGGTTGTTGAAGAGCAGCGCATCGGTCACGTATCCCTGACCTTGCGTCGTCAGGTTGCCAGTGTTGAATTTGCTGAACTCGTACCCACCCACGACGTCGAGGCTGTGGATGTCGCCGAACTGCCGGCGCAACGTCAGCAGCGTTTGCAGCGTCACGGTGGTGTTGTCGAGGCTCGACTGGCGCGCCAGCCCGCCAAACGAGGCGCCCACCGGGCTTGCCTTCGGAAGGTAGATGTTGCGCGAGCCATCCGAGCGGTCCACCCCCACATTCACCTGCGCCGTGAGCCCCGGCATCAGATCCAGCTCGGCCGTCGCGTTGCCCAGGGTGCGGGTCGTCTGGCCGATGTCGGTGATCTGGTTCGCCAGCGCCACGGGGTTGCGCACCGACGTCTGACCGACCAGCTCGTAATAGTTGGTCAGCCCGCTCGCCGGGTCGACCACTGTCACCGGCTGCGTCGGGTTGAAGATCGCCACGTTCTGGAACACCCCGCCTTCGAACCCAGCCGTGCTCTCGAACGTGATATAGTCGTTCTTGGTGTGCGACGTCGTGACATTGAGCCCGAGGCGCAAGCGGTTGTCGAACGCGTTGTGGGTGGCGTTGAGGCGCCCCTGCACGCGCTGGAAGCCGTTGGAGATCGCTACCCCCTCCTGGTTCATGAAATTGAGCGACGCGCGATAGCGTGTGTCCTCGCCCCCGCCGGAGAACGACAGGTTGTGATTGTGCGTCACGGCGGTGCGCTCCAGCTCGTTCTCCCAGTTTGTGTTCGCCGTCCCCAGTGCCGCGAGGTGCGAGGGACTCAGGCCGCCCAACTTGCCCGCCACCGAGTCCTTGAAGAAGTTCTGGCAGAGCGTCGGCCGGCTCGTACAGGCGGAAGTCGAATCTGACCGCCAAACGCCAACCTGGCCGTTAGCGAACTGCCGGTATTGATCTCCGTTCAGCACGTCCAGGTGCTTCGACGCACTCGCCATCGCCACGTAGCCGTCATACTCGACGCCGGCTCCACTCGAGGTCGAGCCCTTCTTCGTCTCGATCAGGATGACGCCATTGGCGGCGCGGTTGCCGTAGATGGCCGTGGCCGCGGCGTCCTTGAGAATCGTGATCGAGCCGATGTCCGAGGGGTTGATCAAGTTGAGCGGGCTGCGGGGCAGCGGCGGCTCTCCGCCGACACCGAAGCCGCCCGGTTCGGTCGGGACGTTGTTGATGGGGACTCCGTCGATCACGTACAACGGCTCGTTGCTCGCGCTGATCGATGTGCCGCCGCGGATCCGGACCTGCGCGCCGGCGCCGGGCTCGCCGTTGTTCTGAATGATCGTGACGCCGGCGGCACGACCCTGCACCATGTTGTTGACGTTGTCGACCACGCCGACATTCGCCGCGTTGGCATCGATCGTCGAGACGGATCCGGTGATGGCCTCGCGTCGCTGGGTGCCGTACCCGGTCACGACCACCGCTTCGAGAATCGCCGCCGCCGGCACCAGGGTGAATTGTGCCGTCGCTGTGCCTCCCGCGCTGACCGTCACCTCCTGCGCCTGGGGCCCGTACCCGATCCGCGTCGCCCGCAGCCGGTGCACTCCCGCGGGCACCCCGCTCAGCAGGAAGCCGCCGTCCAGCCGCGTGAGCATGCGGTACGGCGTGCCTGCGATCGAGACTTCAACACTGGGGAGAGGCTGTTGCGTTGTGCCATCCACGACCTTGCCCGTGACGGCACCGGTGGAGTCCTGCGCGCTAAGTGGGACCGCCCACAACAGGCCACCGACGAGCGCGGGGATCACATGACGGACCAGTCGCATAACGGCTGCCCTCTAGACGGTGGGAGGTGAAGGTGAAATGTCCTCCAAATGCTGACTTGTCAAGGCGCAACGCCGACTTGTCAAGGCTCGTGAAAAAAGGCACAATCCAACCACCGTGCGCCTCCTTACCCTCCTCTATCTGTTGCAGGGTGGCACTCCCCTCCCGGCCCCCCCGGTGCTCCAGTTCCCCGAGCCGGGGCTTGACGACCCCGCCGCGTACGAGGGCTACCAGACGCGCGTCTATCAAGACGCGCGAAGCAACGCGTTCCAGGTCTACCTGAATCGCGGTACTGGCCGGGTCGTGCACCTCTGGGCGGACGCGGCCGACGAGAGTGTGGGTTTCACCGCCCGCGATTCGGCCGGCACGCCGGCCGAGCTCGCTTGGAGTTCGTCCGGGGCTGTCGTGGCCGCGTCGGGTCGCACCCGGTCGGTCTCGTATGGCCTGGAAGGCCCGTCCCCCATCACGCTCGGTCTGTTTCTGCTCGGTTCCATGCGGGTGGAGCGTGACTTTCAGTACGCGCGGCGCGACTCGCTGCCGCTCAACGCGCCGTCGTTTCCGCAGGCCGAGCTGTCCACACTGATCGACCATCTGGGGCGGCTGGGGGCGCCGGAGCGTGCCCGCCACCTCTCACTGCTCGGCGTGAGGACGGTGGCGGCCCTGCGCGCGCGCCTTTCGCCCCGGATGACGCTGCAACGCGGTGACACCGCCTGGGCCGTACGGGTCGAGCAGGTGAGCTTCGACGGCAGGAGCCACCTCTGGCTGGCTCTGGAAGGCGATGCCCGCGAGACGGTTCCCGCACTCGCCGGAGGCACCGTCACGATCCGCCGGCCGGCTGGGGGCCCGGTGCGCTTCACGGTGCGCGTCACCACGGACGCGCCGGCGCTGACGCCCCTCTCCCGCACCGACATTTTCAACGACGAGTTCCGCCGGTTCTACGAGATCGTCCGAGCCGATTCGGCTCATCCCGAGCGGTTCCGCCGGCTCGAGCGCGAAGTACGCGGCATGGAACTGTTGTGTTACGGCGAGAAGCTCATGGCGGGACTGCCGAACTTCGCGACCTACTTCGGCCGCGACATGTTGATGACGGCCTTGCTGATGGAGCCGGTGTGGGCGCCGGCGATGCCGGAGCACGTCATCGCCAGCGCGCTGCGCAAGCTCTCGCCCACGGGAGACGTGAGCCACGAAGAGGCGCTCGGCGGCCAGGCGATTCGCGAGCACGCGGCTGAGTACAACCGACTGGTCGACGCCGGTCGCCTGGCGCAGGCGCGAGCTGTGCTGAGAGACCTGCAGGCCGTGCGCGAAAACTACGTCATGGTGGACGACGACTTTCAGCTGCCGGTGGTGGCGGCACACTATCTCGGGGACGAGCGAGTGCCCGCCGCGCGCAAGCGGCGCTTCCTGCTGGAGGAGCGGCACCTTCAGCGGCTCGTATCCAACCTCGTGTACGTGACGCGTCAAGCCGCCGCGTACACCCGCAATCCGGTGGCGACCAATCTGGTCGGCTTTCCGCGCGATCCCGAAGGACGGTGGATTTCCGCCAGCTGGCGCGACTCGCGAGACGGGTACGGCGGCGGGCGGTTCGCCATGGATGTGAATGCCATCTGGGTGCCGCACGCGCTCGAGGCCGTGGGAACGATCCTTGACGCCCTGCAGCACCTCGGCATGACGCCAGCCATTCGCGACGAACCGCTCGCCGGCTTCGTGCGCGACCGCGCGGCCCTGCGGCGCGCGATCGCCGTGTGGCGCGGCGCTGAGCGCCACTTCCGGGTCGCGCTCGGGGACGTCGGCCGCCCGGTCGCGGACCGGCTACGTTGGCTGCCGCAGCCGGACCGGGACTACTGGGAGGCCGTCGTGCAGCGGACCGGATTCGCCGGGGATACGCTGCGGTTTCTCGCCGTCTCGCTCGACGCCGACGGTCACCCGATCCCGATCGTCAACACTGATCCCGCCATGCTGCTGCTGCTCGAGCCGCTCGGTCGCGATCGGACGCTCGAGCTGGTGGGGCCGATCATGGTGCCGCACCCCTGGGGGTTGTTCGTCGACGAACTGGGTCCCCTGGTCGCCAACGACGCCTATGCGTCGCGGGACGTGTGGGAGCGGTTTCGTCAGGACCCCTATCATTCGCCGACCGTCGTATGGGGTCGAGACGTCAACGCGTTGCTCGCCGGCCTCGCGCAGCAGATCGCGGCGGCTCCCTCACGGTCCGGGCCCGACGTCGCGCCATTACGTGACGCCCTCGCGCGCACCGTCACCGCGGTGGATCGTTCCGGCCTGCGGCATGCCGAGCTGTGGAGCTACCGCATCGAGGGCGGCAAGCTTCTGCCCGTGCGATACGGGACGAGCTCGGACGTCCAGTTGTGGAGTCTGACCGACCTGGCGGTGCAGTTCGCGCTCGACCGGATCGGCCGGCCGTGACCGCGCCGGCGCGCGGCGACCAGCGCGCCGCCGTCGTCGCCGGCTTCCTCGGCTGGACGCTCGACGCGTTCGATTTCTTCCTCGTCGTGATGACGCTCACGGCGATCGCGAAGGATTTCGGGCGGTCCGACGCCGACATCGCGCTCTCCCTCACCCTCACGCTCGCGTTCCGTCCGGTGGGCGCGTTCATTTTCGGGCTGATCGCGGATCGCTACGGCCGCAAGATCCCGCTGATGGCGGATCTCGTGTTCTACTCGGTCGTCGAAGTGCTTTCGGGGCTCGCGCCCAACTACACCACGTTCCTGGTGCTGCGGGCGCTGTTCGGGATCGGGATGGGCGCCGAGTGGGGCGTCGGGGCGTCGCTCGTGATGGAGAAGGTGCCGCCCCGGCTGCGAGGCGTCGTCTCGGGACTGCTACAGCAGGGCTACGCCGCCGGCTATCTGCTCGCCGCGCTGTGCTACTTCTTCGTGTTCCCGCACTGGGGCTGGCGGCCGCTGTTCTTCCTGGGCGGCCTCCCTGCCCTGCTCGCCCTGTTCGTGCGCGCCCGGGTGCACGAATCCGAGGTCTGGCAGGCCACGCGGCACGAGAACTGGAGTGGGCTGGCACGCACCATCGCCGCGAACTGGAAGCTGTTCCTCTACCTGACCGTGCTCATGGCAATGATGAACATGGTGTCCCACGGCACCCAGGACATGTACCCCACGTTCCTGCAGCGCGACTGGGGCTTCAGCCCCGCCAAGCGGGCCGCTCTCACGGCGTTTTCCCAAGTAGGCGCGCTCACGGGCGGCGTGTTGTGCGGGCTGTACTCCGACCGGCTGGGCCGCCGGCGCACGATCGCGCTCGCTCTGGTGGGCGCCATCCTGGTCATCCCGATCTGGGCGTTCGCGCCGTCCCTGCCGCTGCTCGTGGCCGGTGCCTTCGTCATGCAGTTCTTCGTGCAAGGGGCGTGGGGCGTCATCCCCGCCCACATCACCGAGCTTTCTCCCGACTCGGTGCGTGGCTTCCTGCCCGGCTTCGCGTATCAGTGCGGCGTCGCGATCGCGAGCAAGCTTCCCCACGTGCAAGCGGTGTTCGCGGTAGGCTCGAGCTACGCGCGGTCGATGGCTTTCTCGGCGGCGACGGTGTTCGCGCTCGGCGCGGTGGTCGCGATGCTGGGCCGGGAGCGGCGGGGGGTGGCATTCGCGAGCGGCGCGCGCGACTGAAGCCGCGGCTCGGCGCTGGTCGCGGCTGAAGCCGCGGCGCGGCTGTGCCCGAGAACGGGCGTGTCTAGCGGAGTTCTTACGCCGGTTTACCGGCAGTGCCGAGTCGCGGCTTCAGCCGCGCACGCACCTGGCAGCCCGATGGGCGACTGTGTATCCTGACGTTGCTATGAGCACATTCGTCAAAGCCACCGAGACGTATCAGCAGGGGCAGCGCACGCTCCCCGGCCGCTACTACACGTCGGGGGAGATCCATGCGGAAGAGCAGCAACGCATCTTCACGCGCCGCTGGATCTGCGCGGGCCGGGCCGCCGAGATCCCCGAGGCCGGCGACTATGTGCTCCGCACGATCGCGGGCGAAAGCGTGATAGTGGTCCGGGGCCGGGACGGCGCGCCGCGTGCCTTCTACAACGTGTGCCGCCACCGCGGCACGCGGCTGTGTGAGGAGCCCCAGGGGCGTTTCTCCGAAACGATCCAATGCCCCTACCACGCCTGGACCTACACCATCGACGGCCAGCTGATCGGCGCGCCTCACATGAGCGAGGTCGCTGGGTTCGAGAAACGCGACTACCCGCTGCACGGGGTGGCGCTCGAGACGTGGGAGGGATTCGTCTTTCTCAATCTCGCGCGCGAGCCGGAGCCGTTCACGCGCGCCTTCGCGCCGCTGGTCGGCCGGTTCAGCCGCTTCAACCTCGCGAGCCTCAAGTCGGCGCGCCGGATCGACTACGACGTCGCGGCCAATTGGAAGCTCATCTTCCAGAATTACTCCGAGTGCCTGCACTGCCCCGTCATCCACCCCGGACTGGTCAAGCTCACCCCGTACACCAGCGGCGCGAACGATCTATTCGACGGGCCGTTCCTAGGCGGCTACATGGTCATGACAAAGGAAGGCGGGAGCCTGACGATGAGCGGGCGGGCCTGCGGGGCGCCCGTCGGCCGGCTCCCGGCGGAGGACCTGAACCGCGTCTACTTCTATTCGATCTTCCCGAACCTGCTGCTCTCGCTGCACCCGGACTATGTGATGTTCCATACCCTATGGCCGGACGGCCCCGGCCGGACGCGCATCAGCTGCGAATGGCTGTTCCACCCCGACTCGTTTCGCGATGGCGCGTTCACTCCCGACGACGCGGTGCGGTTCTGGGACGAGACGAACCGCCAGGACTGGCACATCTGCGAGCGAAGCCATGCCGGAATCGCGTCGCGGGCGTACGTGCCGGGCCCCTACTCGCCGCGCGAGGGGATCTCAGCGGCGTGGGATCGCGAGTTCCTGCGGGCGCTCGGGCACGCCCAATGACGTTCTGTAGGGGCGCAGCGTGCTGCGCCCCTACTCCTCCCCCCGCTTACGTCCTCCGCAGATACGCGTCAGTCTTGTTGAGCCAGTCCTGGCGCGGCGGCGAGAACACGTCCACGTCGAGCGTGTCCTCGAGCGCATGAGCCTCGTGCGGCACGTTGGACGGGAGGTGCAGCACCTCCCCCGCCCGCACCACCACCTCCTCGGCTCCGTCCGCCCCGATCAGGAACCGCAGCGCTCCCTCCAGGATGTAGGTGAACTGCTCATTCTCGTGCGCGTGCTTCGGCACCACGCACCCCTTCTTTAAATAGACGTGCGCCAGCATCATCCGCTCGCCCGTGATCAGGCGGCGGGAGAGCTGCTCTGAGACCTGCTCCTTCGGCATGTCGGCCCAGCAGTACCACACAGGGTGCCCCCTCGGATCGTTGGCCAATGTCAAGCGTAGCATCTTGTTGCGTTCGGCACTACAGGGCTCGCGCCGGGGGAGGGCGCCTCGCCTCCTGCCCCACCGGAGCGTTGTGTGGCAGCCGGTAAACGCCAGCCGGTGCAGCCGTGCAACATCACCGCCCTGGTCGGCCCAGCGCGCGCCGCCGCACCCCTGAGGCGTCCGCGCTGGCAAGGGTTATGCGTGTGGAGACTGTGCGATGAGAACGGTTCGCGAAACGATGGCACTGGCGGCGCTCGCGGGGTTGCTGAGCGCGTGCGCGGCCGCACGGTCGGTGTGGCGGGACCGGCTCACGCTCCTGCACAAGCCGGCCGATCGCGTGCTGGGCGAGCGTCTCATCGACGCGCAGTACGTCGTGGCCGGCAAGCTCGACAAGGTGGAGCGCGCGGACCTGTATGAGCCGCGCGGTGGCTGGCTGATGCGGGCGCTGCTGCACGAACCGGGGGCACCCGAAGCCTACGAAGCGAAGATCGCGGTGGACTCGGTGCTGGTAGGTGGCGGTCAGCCGAAACGCCTCTACATCGTGTTCTTTGCTCCCAAGGGCAACCGGATCCCGGCGGTGGGCCAGAACGCCATCTGGATCGCCCATCGCCGCGAGCTGTGGCGGCTCGCGCAGGCGAGCCAGTACGGCACTCCTTCCGACGTCGGCCTGGCGCTCGATTCGGACGACGACGTCCGACCGGTGGATGAGTGGCCCATGCTGCGCGCTGTGGCGCAGCAGCTGCAACTATCACACGTGTGGTGAGCGGAGGCACCCCCCCTCCGCCCGACCTCAACCTCCCGTCGACGCAGTCACCGTAGGTAGGAATCGCGGCGGCCTCCGCAATGCCGACGCCTGCTCGTATGCGTACGCCAGCTTCACGAGCGTTCCTTCGCTCCACGGCGCTCCGATAAACGAGAGCCCCACCGGCAGTCCGAGCACGTAGCCGGCGGGCACCGTCACGTGGGGGAAGCCCGCGACCGCGGCCGGGGTCGAGCTGCCGCCCAGGAAGTGATCACCGTCGATGAAGTCGATCGGCCACGCCGGGTTCCCGGTCGGAGCGACGACGGCGTCGAGCTTGTGCTGCTGCAGCACCGCTTTCAACCCCTCCTCGCCACCGAGCTTGCCGCATTTGTCGAGCGCGTCGCGATAGGCTTGATCGGTGAGCGGCCCCTTCTCCTGCGCCTTCACGAACAGGTCCTGCCCGAAATAGGGCATCTCGCGGTCCCGGTTACGCTCATTGAAGTCGATGACGTCCTGCAGCGTCTTAACGGCCGCACCGGGCGCGAACTCCGCGAGGTAGCGGTTCAGGTCGGCCTTGAACTCGTACAGCAGGACGGTGAGCTCGGCGTCATCGTATTCCCCGAGGTGGGGAATGTCCGCCGGGTCCACGATGACGGCACCGGCGTGCCGCATCAGTTCGAGCGCCCGATTGACGACGGCATCGGTCGCCAGGTGGTAGCCGAACAGCTTGGTGCGCGCCACACCGATGCGCGCCCCCTCGAGCCCCTTCGGGTCAAGGAACCGGGTGTAGTCGGGGACAGACGGAGGCGCCGCGGCGGTCGCGGCGTCCCTGGCATCCGCGCCCGCGAGCGCTCCCAGCAGGATGGCGGCGTCCGAGACGGTGCGGGCCATCGGCCCCGCGGTGTCCTGGCTGTGGGCGATGGGCACGATGCCGCTGCGGGATACGAGGCCGAGCGTCGGCTTGATCCCCACCAGCGAGCAGGCGGACGACGGGCAGACGATCGAGCCGTCGGTCTCGGTGCCGACCCCGACGGCGGCGAAGTTCGCGGCGATGCCCGCGGCGGTACCCGAGCTCGAGCCGCACGGGCTGCGGTCGAGCGCGTAGGGGTTCCGGCACTGGCCACCGCGCGCGCTCCAGCCGCTGGACGAATTGCTGGAGCGGAAGTTGGCCCATTCCGAGAGGTTCGCCTTACCGAGCAGCACGGCCCCGGCCGCGCGCAGCCGCTGGACGACGAAGGCGTCCACCGGGGGCTTGGCGCCGAGCAGCGCGAGCGAGCCGGCGGTTGTGGCCATCCGGTCCGCGGTAGCCACGTTGTCTTTCACGAGCACCGGGATGCCGTGCAGTGGTCCGCGCGGGCCCTTCGCCTTCCGCTCGGCGTCGAGCTCCTGCGCGATGCGCGGCGCGTCCGGATTCACCTCGATGACCGAGTGCAGTGCGGGCCCGCGCCCGTCGAGGTCCTCGATGCGCCCGAGGTAGTACTCGCACAGTGTGCGCGCGGTGTAACGGCCGCTGCGCATTCCCGCCTGCAGGTCCGCGAGCGTCGCCTCCTGGAGCGCGAACGGCGCGATCGTCGGTGCCGCCAAACCACGCGGACCAGCGGCCGGCGTGGCGGTGCGGCATGCCGCGCCCGCGGCGCACGCGAGGCCGGCGGTGACGCCGACCTCGAGGAATTCGCGACGGTTGATCACTGGTGGCAAAGGGGCTCAGGTCAGCGTCGCGCGGGTTGAAACAGCGCCAGATATTTCTCATACCCCTCCGCCTTCAGCCGCTCGAGCGGGATGAAGCGGAGCGCGGCCGAGTTGATGCAGTAGCGCAGGCCGGTCGGCGGCGGCCCGTCGTCGAACACGTGACCGAGGTGGGAATCGGCCTGGGCGGAGCGAACTTCGACTCGCACCATGAACAGCGACTGGTCCGTGTGCCGTCGCACGTTGGCCTCTTCGAGCGGCTTCGTGAAGCTGGGCCAACCGGTGCCCGACTCGAACTTGTCGATCGAGCTGAACAGCGGCTCGCCCGACACGACGTCCACGTAGATGCCGGGGCGATGGTTGTCCCAGAACTCGTTATGGAACGACGGCTCGGTTGCAGCTCGCTGGGTGACCTCGTACTGCAGCGGGGTGAGGGTACGGCGCAGCGTCACGTCGCTCGGCTTGGCAAAGGGGGGAGGCATCGGCTTCGACTCCTGGGCGTCCGCGTGAGCCGCGCTCACCAGCAGGACACCGTACAGTATCAATGTCTTCGACAGCATGGGTGTGACTCCGTGGGTACGCTCTTAAGATACGCCGCCGCAGCCCCGCCCGGTTGACTAACGCCGCACCTCGAACTCCGCTTCGAGGCCGCCTACCGAGCTGCCTCCTACGAACACCCGAACCCGCCCGGGCTCGACCGTGAACTTCATGTTCTGGTCGTACAAGCCCAGCTGCTTCGCCCCGACCTCGAAGTCCACGGTGCGCGATTCGCCCGCCTTGAGCGGGACGCGCTGGAACCCGGCGAGCGCGCGCACCGGCCGCGTCACGCTCGCCACCTCGTCATGTAGGTAGAGCTGCGCGACCTCGGCGCCCTCGCGCGCGCCGGTGTTGGTGACCGTGACAGAGACTCGCAGCTTCCCGTTGGGTGTAATGCTCGGCGCGCTGAGCTTGAGATCCTTGTACTCGAAGGACGTGTAGCTCAGGCCGTACCCGAACGGAAACAGCGGGCTCACCGGTAGGTCGATGTACTTCGACGTGTACTTCTCCGCGGACGGCGGCCGCCCCGTGTTCTTGTGGTTGTAATAGATCGGCACCTGGCCGACCGAGCGAGGGACCGTGACGGGAAGCTTGCCGCTCGGGCTCACGTCGCCGAACAGCACGTCCGCGAGGGCGTGGCCGGTCTCGACCCCGAGCTGCCACGCCTGGACGATGGCTGGCACGTGCTCCGCGGCCCACGCGACGGCGAGCGGGCGGCCGCTCATCACCACGAGCACCACCGGCGTGCCGGTCCCCTGCACCGCCTCGAGCAGCTGTTCCTGGACGCCGGGGAGGCCGAGGGTGGAGCGGCTCGCCGCCTCGCCGCTCATGTCCCCCGCCTCGCCCAGGACGAGCACCGCAATGTCGGCCCCGCGTGCCAGGGCGACGGCGTCGGCGATGCCGGCCGCCGCGCTGTCGGTGATGCCGCAGCCCTTGGCATACACGACCTTCGTGCCCTCCCCCGCCCGGGCGCGAATGCCTTCGAGCGGCGTAATTGCGTCGCGCGGGTCGCCGTGGCCGGGCCACGAGCCGAGCGCCGCGCTCTTGTCATCGGCAAGCGGCCCGATCACCGCCACGGTATGGCGCGCCGACGTGAGGGGGAGCAGGGCCGCTTCGTTCCTGAGCAGCACGATCGCTTCGCGCGCTACCTCGCGGGCGAGTTTGCGGTGCTCCGGCGCGAGCAAAACCGCCTGCTCGCGCTCCACGGTAGCGCCGTGGTAGGGGTCGTCGAACAAGCCGAGCGCCGCTTTCGCGGCGAGCACGCGGCGCACCGCAGCGTCCACAGTTGCCACCGGAATACGTCCGGCGCGCACCAGCGCCGGCAGATCGTCGACATAGATCCGGCTCACCATGTCCATGTCCACGCCCGTCTCCAGCGCGAGCTTCCCTGCGTCGGCGCGTGAGCCGGCGACGCCGTGCCCGCGCAGCTCTTCCACCCCGGTCCAGTCGCTGACCACTAGCCCCGAGAATTTCCATTCGCCGCGCAACAGCGCCGTCACCAGCCAGCGGTTGGCGTGGCTGGGCGTGCCCGCGATCTCGTTGAAGGAGGTCATGATGCTGCCGGCGCCCGCTTCCACGGCGGCGCGGAAGGGCGGCAGGTAGATCTCGCGCAGCGTCCGCTCCGACACGTCTACGGTGTTGTAGTCCCGACCGCCCTCGGCTCCGCCGTAGGCCGCGAAGTGCTTCGCGGTAGCCATCACCGCGTCGGGGGCGCGCAGGTCCGCGCCTTGAAACCCGTGTACCCGGGCGGCCGCCAGCACCGATCCCAAATAGGGGTCCTCTCCCGCGCCCTCGGAGATTCTGCCCCAGCGCGGATCGCGGGCGACGTCCACCATCGGCGCGAACGTCCAGTTCACGCCGGCGGCGGCGGCTTCGCGGGCCGCCGCGTGGGCGGTCGCCTCGACCGCAGCGGGGTCCCAGGTGCTCGCCTCGGCGAGCGGAATCGGGAAGGTCGTGCGGTAGCCGTGAATCACGTCGTAGCCGAGCAGCAGCGGAATGCCTAGCCGCGATTCCGTCACGGCGACACGCTGCGTCTCCCGCGTCGCCGCGGCGCCGGTCAGGTTGAGAAACCCGCCCACCAGTCCCTTGCGAAGCAGCTCGAGCTGCTCCGCGCTCGGCCGATTATCCACGGAGGGGAGGTTGAGCTGACCGAACTTCTCCTCCAGTGTCATGCGGGCGAGGAGGGAGTCGATGTTGCGTCGTGGGGCGGGGGTTTGGGCCGGGAGGATCGCCGAGACGCCGCCCCCTAGGGCGAGCGTGATGACAATGCACAGGGTGTTGCGCCGACGCACCGGGGTCATGGAAAATCGTCACGTTGAAGGGTGATAAGTCGCGCCCCAATCTACGCGATCGTCGTGCCACTGGGAAACGCGCGTTGTCTTGACAAAGTCCACGCGCCGCGTGATAACGGTGGCAAACGGAGGGGTGAACCATGCGAGTCTTGTCTGTGTTGCTGCTGGGCGGAGTGCTGGCCGTGTCTCTCGCGCGAAACACGCCGGCCCAGACGAGCACGGGGAGCATCCGCGGATACGTGACCGACTCGAGCGGCACGCCGATCGCGGGAGCCCGCGTCATCGCGGTGAACGTGTCTACCTCGGCGCAGCGCGAGGTGGCGACCCAAAACAACGGTTTCTACACCATCGTTGGCCTCGTGCCGGGCGAGTATGACGTGACTGCGCATCAGATCGCGATGGCGACGCAGAAAGCCCATGTGCGAGTCTCGATCGCCGAAGTATTCCCACTGGACTTCAAGCTGGGTCGTTCGGCGCTGCAACTGGAAGCGGTGACGGTCGCCGCGGCGGCTGGTGTGCAGACACGCACGTCCGAGGTGGCCACGAGCGTGACGCCGCAGCAGATGCGCCAGCTGCCATCAGCGAGTCACAATTTCCTGGATTTGGCGGCGCTCGCGCCGGGCGTGACGGTCGCCCCCGACTTCGCCAACCTGGGCCAATCGAATGCCGGCGTCACCGATAAGGCCTTCTCGTACGGTGGGCAGGGGCCGGGCCAAGTGAACGTGTTCATCGACGGCGCCAGCCTGAAGAACGACCTCACGGGCGGTGAGACCGGGATTCACGGCGGAACGTTCGGTCAGGACGCGAGCCGTGGCAATCCGTTCCCGCGCGCCGCCGTCCAAGAGTATCGCGTCATCACTCAGAACTTCAAAGCCGAATACCAGCAGTCGTCCGGCGCGATCATCGTCGCCACCACGAGAGCGGGGGGGAATGCCTGGTCAGGCGACGCGTCCTTCGGCTACCAGAACAAGGACCTCGTGGCACAGGATTCCCTCAGCGGAGCTCGGAACTTTGCCAAGCCCGATTACACCAGATACCTCGCCAGCTTCAGTGCCGGTGGCCCGCTCATCAAGGACAAGCTCTTTTTCTTCGGGTCGTACGAGGGAAACTATCAGAATCGCGACGCTCAGGTGAGCGTCACCCCGAATGGGCTCCCGCCGACGGGGGCATTCCCCGCCCTCGATTCGGTCAACCTGGCACGGTACAATGGCAATTTCGCTTCACCGTTCCGGGAAACTCTGGTCTTCGGGAAGCTCAACTACAACGTGGGTGGCCACTCGACCGCCGAGCTCAGCTTTAACGACCGGCACGAGACGGACGTGCGTGATTTTGGCGGTTTCAACGCGTTCCAGAGCGCCATTAACCACGCAGTGGACGCCACAACCACGATCTTCAAGCACAACTACTTCACCGGGCCGTGGCTCAACGAAGCGAACCTGACCTACGAGCACTTCAAGCAGGAGCCCACGCCCAACACGCCCGGGATCCCGCAGCGCTGGTTCTTCATCCAAACGCCAAACACCTGCTGTGCCACGATCGGAAGTAACCTAAGTACGCAGGCTTTCACTCAAAAGCGCTTCGCCGTACGCGATGACATCACCTATACGGGGTTCCACGGCGGTGGCGACCACGTCATGAAGGGTGGAGTGAGCGCCGCGTTCCTTACCTACGACATCAACAAGGCGAACCGGGAGACACCTCAGTTCTTCTTTTCCCAGAACCCCTCGCCGGGCGACGCGGGCTGCGCACCGACTTGCACCGGGCCGGAAGCATACAACTACCGAGTGCCGTTCCAGGTCGTGTGGCAACACGGCAATCCCGTCGTGAATACCAACAACAATCAGATCGGCGCGTATCTGCAGGACGACTGGAGCCCCACGCCCCGGCTCACGATCAACCTTGGGATCCGCTGGGACTTCGAGTCGCACATGTACAACTATGACTACGTCACGCCGACGGACGTCCGGGATACCATCCGTCGGTATGACACCTCACCCGTGACACCGGCCGAGTCGCTGGTGGCCAAGCTCGACACCACGAACTACTTCACCAACGGTACCCAGCGGAAGAAGTTCTATGGCGCCTTCCAGCCGCGCATCGGGTTCTCATATGCACTCGACCGGGAGGGAAAGACCACTGTCTTCGGCGGCTGGGGTCTGTACTACGACCGCACCTACTTCGACATCTCCGTAGACGAGACGCTGAAGCTGGTTCGCCCCGAATACACCGTGCATTTCGCCGACCCGGACTCCACACCCACTGCAAATCAGGTGGCGTGGAACAATAGCTACATGACCGCGGATACGACGGTGCTCAAGTCGCTCATCAGCAGCAACAAAGCCGCGGGGCGCGAAGTCTGGCTGATCGCGAACAATGTCAAGGTGCCGAAGTCGAGCCAGTTCAATCTCGGCATTCGTCGTCTGTTCGGAGACGTCGCGGTCTCCCTGACATACGTGGGCGTCAGAAGCTGGGATGGGCTCGTCTTCAACTGGGGCAACTTTGCACTCAAGTCCGACGGCTCTTGCTGTCTGGGTGGGGGATACGGACACGGGTTCAGCAACATCATCTACAGCACCAACAGCGCCAAGACCTGGTATGACGCGTTGCAGGTAGAAGTGAACCGGCCATACAAGAGAACTGGCCGCTGGGGCTGGGGAGGAGGACTGTCCTACACGAGCGGATCCCGCACGCTCGAGGGGAGTAACGCGGTCGGGGATGTGTTTTCCACGTTCCCCAGGTCCACCGCGTACCCGAAGCACCCCGCGAGTGACGAGAAGAGCCGGCTGGTCGCGAACTGGACGATGGACGTGCCTTACGCAGCGGGCGTGCAGTTCGGCGGCCTCATTACGCTCGGGACCGGTCCACGTTACAACGTGGGGGGCATCTTCCCGCTCACAGGCTACACGCCCGGCGGTTTCACTCCACCACAGCACGCGTTCATCTTCCCCGGCGGTTGGGCCTATCGCGAGGTGGATTTCCGGTTGCGGAAGGACTTCCCCAACATTTCGGGGACTACCCTGAGCGTGACGGTGGACGTGTTCAATGTCTTCAACTACAACAATTTCAGTTATCCCGACAACAACGGCGGCAACCCCCAGCCGAACGGGCTACTGAGCGATCCTCGGAAGACGCAGATCGGCGTCGAGTATCATTTCTGAGTTGATCATGCGATGGGCCACCGGTGCAGCACGCCGGTGGCTCGCGCGCGCAGGCTTCATGGGTATTCTCCCACATGACGCGTAATGCCGCTGCGGGCCGGACCCGCTCCGCGCGGCTCGCCGCCTCGCTGGCGGGAGCGCTCCTGACGGCGTGCCTGTCGAACCACCCCACCAGTCCGCCCGCCCCCGACTCGGCCCGTGCCGCCGCGTTCCTCGACACCCTCGAGGAGCGCACCTTTCATTACTTCTGGGACCTCACCAATCCCCAGAACGGCCTCACCCCGGACCGGGCACCCTCACCGTCCTTCTCGAGCATCGCCGCGGTGGGCTTCGCCCTCACGGCGTACCCGATCGGCGTGGAGCGCCGCTACATCACGCGAGCACAGGCAGCCCAGCGAACCCTCACGACGCTGCGCTTCTTCTGGACGGCGCCGCAGGACTCCGCCGTCTCCGGCTCCACCGGCTACCACGGGTTCTTCTATCACTTCCTCGACATCGGCACGGGGCAACGCTTCCAGAACGTGGAGCTTTCCACGATCGACACGTCGCTGCTGCTCGGGGGGATCCTATTGTCCCAGTCGTACTACGACGCCGCCGACCCGGTCGAAGCCGAAATCCGGCGGCTGGCCGACTCGATCTACCTACGGGTGGACTGGAACTGGGCTGCCGTGCGGCCGCCCGCCGTCAGCATGGGCTGGCACCCGGAAGGGGGGTTCATCCCCGCCGATTGGATCGGCTACAACGAGGCGATGATCCTCAATATCCTCGCCCTCGGCTCCCCCACACACGCCGTCGACTCCAGCGCCTGGGCCAAATGGGTGAGCGGCTATCAGTGGGGCCGGTTCCAGGGGCAGGACTACGTCCAGTTCGGGCCGCTGTTCGGCCACGAGTACTCGCACGTCTGGATCGACTTCCGAGGGATTCAGGATTCCTACATGCGGGGCCGCGGCATCGACTACTTCGAGAACTCGCGCCGCGCCACCTACGCGCACCGCGGCTATGCGGCTGGGAACCCCATGGTGTGGAACGGCTACAGCAACCAGATCTGGGGGCTCACGGCTTGTGATGGCCCGGTCAACACGACCCTGGTCCTGAACGGGCGCACCCGCCAGTTCCGCACTTATTGGGCCCGAGGCGTCTCGCTCGCCGAAACGAATGACGACGGCACGCTCGCTCCGACGGCGGCGGGTGGCGCAGTGCCGTTCGCGCCGGAGGTCGCCATCCCTGCCCTGCTCACCATGCGTGAGACGTACGGGTCACATCTGTTCTCGACCTACGGCTTCCGGGACGCGTTCAACCCGACCTTCACCGCCACCGGAGTCGCCGTGGAGCGCGGCACCGTCGATCCCACGCTCGGCTGGTTCGACGTCGACTATCTCGGCATCGACCAGGGGCCGATCCTCGCGATGATCGAGAACTACCGGAGCGAGCTGATCTGGCGCACCATGCGACGCAACCCGTACATCGTGCGGGGCCTCAAGCGGGCGGGCTTTACTGGAGGGTGGATCGGCGGGACGGGACCAGCGCGCTGATCGAGCCGGGCGCGACTCCCCGCTACACCGGCTTTGCCGCTGCCGCGAGGGGGACGGGGACGGGGACGGGGACGGGCTCGTTCACCAGGAAACGCAGGCCCAGGCGCTTCAGCTCCCTTTCGAGCGCTCGGTTCACGGCGCGTAGCCGACTGGGGCTGTCGCTCACGATCAGGATGTGGCTGACGCGCGTCTCGACGACGACACGCGCCGTCCACATCCGGGCCGCGCGCCGGGCGGCCAGGTGCGCCTTGCCGAGCAGCGCTTTCACCCTGCTGAAGCGCGTGTCCGGGTGCGGCGGCTCGATCTGATAGGCATACACCCAATGTCGCTGCGCCGACCGGTGTCGCTGGGGTTTTGTCAGGTACGCCTCTCCCCCTCCCCGAAAACAGAACGCGAGATACGCCGATCGGTCGGCGGATCCCGCGTGGCCTACGTCTTGTCGCTCAACCCAGGGGTTGGCTGGGTGGCCGCTGTCAGTGTGCTGCCAGGCGCGGTTTAGCCGTGCCATTCCGCGCCTATCTCCAAGCTAGTCACAGGTACCGGGGATTGCTACGGGCTGCCCCGCTTGCGAGCCGGCCGCTCCGTTCCCATCGTAGTAGGCAGAATTGCTCCCGACCATGCCCATACCGATCTCGGTCTTGCTGATCGAGGACAATCGGCTGCTGCGCGACGCGATCGGCCAGCTGCTGGCGTCGCAGCCGGACGTTTCCCTCCTCGGCGCGGTAGCGAGCGGCGAGGCGGCGCTGCGCGGGTCGCACGCCACACCAGCGCAGGTCGTGCTGGTGGACCTAGGCCTCAAGGATGACGACAGCGTGCGTCTGGTCCGAGAGCTGAAGCGGACGGCGCCGCACGTGCGGGTCATCGCGATGGATCTCTTCCCGGTGCACGAGGACGTGGTCGAGCTGGTGAAGGCCGGCGTCTCAGGGTTCATCCTGAAGGACGCCACGCCCGCGGACTTCGTGAACACGATCCGCGCGGTCGCGGGCGGCAGCCACGTGCTCCCGCCGCCCTTGACCGATTCCCTCTTCTCCCAGATCGCCAGGCAAGCAGCCCGGCGCGGCCCGCGAGCAGTGCTCGAAGCGGTGCGCTTGACCCAGCGGGAGCGGCAGGTGATCGACCTGATCGGGGAAGGGTTGAGCAACAAGGAGATCGCGCAGCGGTTGCATATCGCAACGCACACCGTCAAAAGCCACGTGCACAACATTCTCGAGAAGCTCGCGCTGCACACACGCTTGCAGATCGCAGCTTTCGCGCGTTCGGAGGGCGCCGACTAGACCCGTCGAGCTAACCCGTTAGATTGATGGGTCCCACGAGCCTCACCCCCCCGGTCTATGGTTTTCCGGGACCGGGAGTTGTGCATTAGAGCGCGCCCCCCTCAAGCAGGAGGTGTTGAATCAGCCGCTACGCGCTGGTGTGTGCGTAAGCTCCGCGTCGGTATCATCGACCTCGTAACCAAGGGGCCAACCCGGGCCCTGTACGCTCGCGTGATGCACGCCAACCTGGCGAGCATCATGCCTCAGGTCGTCGGCGTGTGGTGCGAGGCCGAAGGCCACGACGTCACGTTCGTCTGCTACACCGGGTTCGAGAATCTGCTCAAGGAATTGCCCGCAGACGTCGATCTTGTCTTCATCGGGGCGTTCACGGAAGCCGCGCTGCTGGCCTACGCGCTCAGCAACCTGTTTCGCTCGCGCGGAGCGGTCACCGTGCTGGGGGGCCCGCACGCCCGCTGCTATCCCGAGGACGCACGGCAGTACTTCGACTACGTGCTCGGTTTCACCGACCAGGTGGTGATCCGTGACGTGTTGCAGGATTGCGCCCAGCACCGGCCGGTCGGCCGGCACCTCGCGGCGAAACGCCAGCCCCTCACGCTCCCGGGTGTGCGCGAGCGCTGGCGGTTCATCGAGCCGACGCTCCAGAAAGCCCCCGTCATCAAGATCGTACCGATGCTCGGCAGCCTCGGCTGCCCCTACACCTGCAGCTTCTGCATCGACTCCGTGGTCCCCTATCAGGCGCTCGACATGCAGGTGCTGCAGGACGACCTGCGGTTCCTGCTCCAGAAGCAGCGGCGACCGCGCGTCGGGTGGCACGATCCCAACTTCGGCGTCCGGTTCGACGAGTTCTTGGACGCCATCGAAGCCGCGGCTCCCCCGGACTCGATCGACTTCATTGCGGAGAGCAGCCTCTCGCTGCTGTCCGAGCCGCACGTACAGCGGCTGCGACGCAACGGCTTCAAGGCGCTGCTGCCGGGCATCGAGTCGTGGTACGACCTCGGCAACAAATCGAAGACCGGCAAGGTGGAGGGCATCGCCAAGGTCGAGCAGGTCTCCGAGCACGTCAACATGATCTTGCGCTACATCCCCTACGTACAAACCAACTTCGTGCTCGGCCTCGACTCGGATCACGGACCGGAGCCGTTCGAACTCACGAAACGCTTCGTCGATCGGACGCCGGGAGCGTTCCCCGGCTATTCGCTGCTGTCGGCCTTCGGGCGGGCGGCGCCGCTCAACCTGGAATACCAGCGCGCCGGTCGCGTGCTACCGTTTCCCTTCCATTTTCTCGACAACAACCACGCGATGAACGTGAAGCCGAAGCACTATGCGTGGGGGGATTTCTATGATCAGGTGATCGGGCTGACCCGGTACACCTTCTCCGGCCGGGCCATCGTCAACCGCTTCCGGGCGACGACGGCGACGATTCCGCGTTGGATGAACGTGGTGCGCGCCGTGTCTTCCGAGGGGTTTGGACGGATCAAGTACCACACGGAGCTGCGCCGCCGGCTTGATGCCGACCCGCAGATCCGGCGGTACTTCGACCAGGAGACGACCGAGATACCGGAGTTCTATGTGAAGCAGGTACGCCGCGACCTGGGCCCGCTGTGGCAGTGGCTACCGGCGGGAGCGCTGTCCCACGACCACCACGCCTACTTGAAGACGGAAGACCAGCAGCCGCTCGAGCAGGCGAGGGCCGGTCGAGAGGGAAACGCGGCAGCCGGCTAAGATCCCGCCAGGAACCACTCTTCCCACCCAACACGGAACAGTCCCCCGCAGCGCGCGCACCGTAGCGCGTGCGGATTGCCCATCAGCGCGGCCCGGTTGCGACAGCTCGGACACACCGCATACTTGTCGCCCCACGTTTCCGGCACCCGTCGCGCATCGCGGGCGCCCTTTACCACGGTCCACGCCTGCGGAAGAACGGATCTCAGGCCGAGGGAAGTGCGCGGCAGCGAGACCCGCTTGCGATTCACGTCGAGCACCGCGCCGTCCGAGGTGAGCTCGGCCACCCGATACCACGCCCCGCGACGCAAGCCGTGGTTTGCGTCGTGCAGCAAGCGAGCCCACTGCGGTTCGGATGTGTGCATGTCGAAATGGTACCGGTATCATCACGATAGTAAGACGACGCGACACTGGACAGTGTAGCGCTCGCGCATCACGCGCGAGCCTCACAGCCGGGTGGGAGGAGTCACCGGGGTCGCCACCGCCGGGGCCTCGGGCTCGGGGGTGAAGTCCTCGCCGGGGTTGATGAACAGGTCCTGCTCGAAGTGGTATTGCTTGTCGTACAACTGGCGGTACCGCCCGTGCTTGGCGAGCAGCTCGGAGTGCGTGCCGCGCTCCACGATCTCGCCCCCTTCCATCACCAGGATCTGGTCGGCGCTGCGGATGGTCGAGAGCCGGTGGGCGATCACGAAGGTCGTGCGGCCGCGCCGCAGGGTGCGGAGCCCGTCCTGGATCGCCGCCTCGCTCTCCGAGTCGAGGCTCGACGTGGCCTCGTCGAGGATCAGGATCCGGGGATCGGCCAGGATGGCTCGGGCGATCGAGACGCGCTGGCGCTCGCCGCCCGACAGCTTCACCCCCCGCTCGCCCACCACCGTGTCGTAGCCCTTGTCGAACCGGCGCACGAAATCGTCGCAATGCGCGATCCGGGCGGCGGCCTCGATTTCCTCCCGCGTCGCGTGGGGCCGCGCGAACGCGATGTTTTCCGCGATCGTGCCGTCGAACAGGAAATTGTCCTGCAGCACCACGCCCAGCTGGCGGCGGTACTCGGCCAACCGGATGGTCGCCAAGTCCCGGCCGTCCACCACGATCCGGCCGGCGCTCGGGCGGTTGAACGCCAGCACGAGGCCGATCAGCGTGCTCTTCCCCGCCCCGGACGACCCGACCAGCGCGGTGGTGGAGCCCGGCGGCGCCTGGAACGACACGCGCTTCAGCACGTCCTTCCCCGGCACGTAGGCGAAGCTCACGTCTTCGAACACGATATCGCCGCGCACGTCGTCCAGTGCGGCGCGTGCGCCATCTTCCGAATCTTCGGTCACGAGCTTGCGGATCTCCCGGATCCGGTCGAGTCCGGCGAACGCCTCGGTGATCTGCGTGCCGATGGACGCGATATTGATGAGCGGCATCGCCACGAGACCGACGAAGATCCCGTACATGAACAGATCGCCCAACGTCATGGCGCCCGCGAGCACCGATCGCCCACCCTCGAGAATCATCAATATCCCGATCGCTCCGATGATGATCGTGGCGAACGAGCCCACGCTGGAGATGCCGGTCATGGTGGCAGCGATGTTGCGGAACAACGTGTTCGCGCCGCGCGTGAACACCAACCGCTCGCTCCGCTCGGCGTGGTACGCTTTGACGATGCGGATGCCGCCCAGGGTCTCGCCCAGTCGCCCGGTGACCTCGGCATTGATCTTGCCGCGCTCGCGGAACAGCGGCCGCAGTTTGGTGAAGGCGAGCGCCATCCCGGCGCCGAAGCAGGCGAGGATCAGGATCGCGATCGCCGTGAGGCGCCAGTTGAGGACGAAGAGCACCACCAGCGCGACCGCGCCCGTGAGCAGGCCGCCGATGAGCTGCACCAGTCCCGTTCCCACGAGATTGCGAATGCCCTCGGCGTCGGTCATGATGCGCGAAATGAGGATGCCGCTCTTGGTCGAATCGAAGTAGCTGACGGGCAACCGCAGCACATATGCCTGCACCGTGCGCCGCATGTCCGTGATGGCGCGCTGGGCGGCGACGCCGAGGATCTGTGAGAGGCCGAAGCCCGTGACCGCCTGAACCAGCGTCGCGGCGCCCGTCGCGAGCGCGAGGGGCAGCAGCAACTCCGGGCGGTGCTGGCCGATCACGCGATCGATGAGCCACTTGGGCGACGCGGGCAGCACGAACCCAGCCACCCGGTTCACCAGCAGCAGCACGAGGCCGAGCGAGAGGCGCTTGCGGTGCGCGTAGATCAGCGCCCGGGCCTCTTGCCAGGCGCCGGGCGTGATGGCGGCTTTGCGGGATCGCGTCGCGTCGTCGGCCATGAGAACGCGGAATCTAACCAAGCGACGCGCCTGTAGTGCACTGAAGGGGCGCCGCACTCGCCCCTTCAGCGGCCGCCGGCCTCCCGTGCTAGAGCGAGTTCAGGAACACGAGCAGGGCGTTTCGCGCCCTGACGCCCAGCCCCGCGAAACGGTCGCGGGCCCGCTTCCCCTGGCCATCGTGCGCGAGAATCGCCGCATCGAGGCTCGTCGCGCGACCGTCGTGCAGCAGCCGCGCCCGCGTGCGGACGCCCCACAGCGGGGCGGTGCGAATCTGGCGGCCGGTGGCTACGCCCTGGACGATCCCGTCGCCGAGGCCGCCCATGTCGTGGAGCAGGAAGTCCGAGAACGGCTGGAACACCTTGCCCGACAGCGCCGCTACCGGGGTGCTCCCGGTGACCAATGCGGGCGTGTGGCAGTTGGCGCAGCCGATAAGCGCGAACACCCCGCTACCCTCGAGCCCTTGCAAAGAGAGAGCACCGCGGGGCGGTGGCGCCAGCAAGGTCATGAAATCGGTGAACTTCTTCACGCCGCTGCCGTCGTCGTTCGGAGGGGGGCTCGGGAGCGGGTTGTGGATGAGTAACCCGCAGTCTCCCTGCGGGCAGCTCTCGTCCGGGAACTCGGGGTTCGTAATCCCCATCTCGTTCAGATAAGCGTCCCCGGAAAACTGATGGAGCGTCGGGACCTGCGCCTTCCAACCGAAGCGACCCACGCGGGTCCGCCCAGCGGCGATGTCGAAGACCATGTTAGGCGTGCCCGCTGTCGCGGGCGAGGTGGCTGCCTCGAGCTGTGCGAGCTGGCGGAATTCATCATCAGGTACTGCGTCCACCAGCCCGAGGCCAAAGAGCTGCGTAGTGATTCGCTGCGCGATCACCGTCGCCTCCTGAGGGACGACCTCGCCAACAAACGTGAACGCGCCGCCCTCTGTGACTGGGCCGATCCCGTGGTCCTGGATGAGCGAGCCCCCGAACTCGGTCATCGGATCGAACGTTCCATCGGACCTCGTCCTCCCGAAGCGCGTCTCGACCCGGCCGGTCGTACCGCCCACTGCAGTCCCGGGGCCCAAGTGGCAGGTCTGGCACGACGCTTCATTGAAGACGGGGCCCAGCCCTTCGTCCACCGCCTCCACAGCCGCGAACTCGTCCTTGCCGGCGGTGAACAGCGCCAGCTGGTCGGCGGTGAGGTTACGGAACGGTTCGCCAAACGCGGCCGTCATCCCCACGAGGGGAGCGACGTCCGTGCCCGGCAGCGGCGGGCTGGTGACTCCTGAGTCGGTAGGCGCGCACGCGGCCAGCCACACAACGGCGATCGCAGCGAGCGCCACGGAGCCGGACCGGTGGGAAAGGGACGTGTTCGTGCTGCGGCTGCGCTGGGACATACAACCCCCCTCGCACTAGCCGTGCGCCACGTGTCGCGATCTCGATTCGGGCGGGAAACGGATCCCAGGGCGGCGAAACTGGCTCACGCGTGAACCTCTTCGCCCAGGGCGCGCTCCAGTATACCCGTTCCAACGGAGGGCTCCAACACGATGCCGCGATTGTACGGGGTGTGTTCGGCTCACACCGACTTGGGTCAGATGTCCGGGTAAATTGCGGACTGCAACGATCCTGCTCCGGGCTCGCGCGATTCACGCCCCCCCCGCCGTGACCGCTCACAGCCGGCCGACGCGCAGCGCGAGCGGCCAGCACACCGTCCGAACGGTGGCTTCGGGGCCCCAGACGCCGGCGAGGGCGCGATGGAACGCGGCCAGCGGCGTGCGCCCCTCCGCTCGCTCCAGCGCCCACACGGCCGACCACGTTTCCACGTAGCCGACCAGCTGTGCGAGCGCCCAGCGCGCGTGGCTCTCGAGACGCGGCGCGGCAATTTCGGCGAACGGAAACGGCAGCGAGCGGTAGCCGTCCTCGACGTGCCGTCGCTCGGGTGGCCAATAGGCGCCCAGCACGTCGGAATAGAAGCGGTCCAGCAGGGGATCGATGTCGGCGTGATCGACGCGCACCAACCCGTAGCTCACGAGCGCCACGACCGCTCCCGGCCGCCCGACCCGCCGCACCTCCGCGTAGTAGGCGGCGAGATCGAACCAGTGCGCGGCCTGCGCGGCCACCGCGAGGTCGGCGGCGCCGGGAGGGAGCCCGCTCGCCTCGGCGGGGGCCACGGCGTATTGGACCTTCCGGTGCGGCGTGGCCTGCGCGATCTGCTCGGGACTGGCGTCGGTCGCGATCACGCGCGCGAATCGGTCCGCCAGCAGCACGGAAAGCTGGCCCGATCCGCAGCCGGCATCCCAGGCGAGCTCGCGTCGCGGTACACTCTCGGCGAGGAAGTCCACCAGGGCCGTGGGGTACGTCGGCCGATGCGCGGCGTACGCGGCGGCAACCTCGGAGAAGTGATCCTTGAAGCCGTCCCGCGTGGTCACAACGCCAGCTGCCACGTCTGCCCGACGAGCGCGTGACCGAAGCTGTGGTGGCGCTCCTGGTGCGCGAGCTGAAAGCCGGCCTTCTCGTAGATGTGTCGGGCGGCGCGCAGCACGTCGTTCGTCCAGAGCATCATCTTCCGATAACCGACCCGTCGGGCGAAGCGCACGCACTCGTCGACCAGGCGAGCGCCGATCCCCAGCCCGCGTGCGTGTGGCTCGACCAGCAGCAGGCGCAGCTGGGCGACGGCCTGCGACCGCCGGACCAGGAACACCGAGCCGACGATTTCGCCGTCCAGCTCGGCGATCCAGCAGCGCTCGTGCTGCGGATCGTACTGCTTGAGGAATTTGGCGACGATCTCGGCAACCAGTGCTTCGAACCGCGCGTCCCACCGGTATTCTCGGGCGTACAGCACGCCGTGGCGATGCACCACCCAACCCATGTCGCCCGGCCGGTGCCGCCGCAGGCGATACGCGGCAGCGCGGTCGGTCGGGGGGGGCCCGCCGAGCAGCTGCTCGATCGTATGCATCGAACCGACCAGACGGGCCTGGTCGTCCGCCGGACGCTGCTCGAGCAGGGTTCCGATCTCGCGGCGCGACGCGGCGTCGAGCCGGGCGAACGCGTTGCGCCCCTGGGCGGTCAGCGCGAGGACGCTTTGGCGGCGATCGGTGTGGGACGGGGTGCGTGCGAGCAGACCCCGCCGCTCGAAACCGCGCAGGATCCGGCTCAAGTAGCCCGCATCCAATCCCAGCTCCTGCCCCAGCGCGGTCGCGTGAGTGGGCGCGCGGTTGCCGAGCTCATACAGGACGCGGGCCTCGGTGAGTGAAAACGGACTCCGCAGCAAGGTCTCCTGGAGGAGGCCGATGTGGCGCGTGTAGAACCGGTTGAAGCGGCGCACGGCAGCGACGCTCTGCGGCGAAGCGATCCGGGCCAGAACGACCCCCAACGAAGGCGATACCTCAACGTCGCTCATTGCTTGACAAAGTCAAGTAATCGCCGGAGAGCGCAGTGGCGGTGCAATCCGCAACGCCGTGCCGGCACACCCATTGTGCGAGGCGTACCACTCCACCTGCCGACGCACGAGCCGGGCACCGCGCCGTCTCTCGATCCCAAGGGGCGGACCGCCGTGCTGCTGGTCGGCTCGTACGAGGGACTGGGAGCGCACTGCCTGTTGTCGATCCAGCGGCTGTTCCCAAACGTCTTCAAGAATTTTGTGTTCGCCTCCGTTGGCGTGATCGACTCGGCGACCTTCAAGAACGTGGAGGAGGTCGAAGAAGTCCGCTCGCAGACGAAAGCGGTGCTGGCGCGCTACGTCGCAACCGCCCGTGCCCTGGGGCAGGCTGCGGACTCGGGGTTGGTGGTCGGTACGGAAGTCGTGGCCGAAGGCGTGGAGCTGTGTAAGCGCATCGCGCAGGCATTCCCGTACTCGGTCTTCTTCCTCGGGAGGCTGGTGTTCGAAGAGGAAACCTGGGTGCACCGCATCCTGCACAACGAAACCGCCTACCAGATGCAGCGGCGCCTCCAGTTCGCAGGCCTGAACGCCATGGTTCTCCCGGTGCGGGTGCTGCGCTCCGCGGCGTGAACGCGGTCGCATTCCGCGTTATCTTGCCCAACTCGAATGTCGGTTCCCACGCCCGTTTGGTCGCGTCCCGACGACGCCGTGCGCCAGGCCCAGCTCGATGCGATGAAGCGACGGGCCACGGGGCTGCTGGCGCTGGCCGCGGCCGTGTTCGGCGCGGCCACCGCATTCGAGGGTCGCTACCCCTGGCTGGGGTACGTGCGCGCCACCGCCGAAGCCTCGCTGGTGGGCGGGCTGGCCGACTGGTTCGCCGTCACCGCACTATTCCGTCGCCCCCTCGGGCTCCCGATCCCGCACACCGCGATCGTGGCCACCCGCAAGGAGCGCATCGGTCGTATCCTTGGCACTTTCGTGCAGAACCACTTCCTGTCGCGGGACGTGATCGCCACCAAGCTCCAGACCTTGGGTCTCGCCCGGCGCGCCGCGCGCTGGCTCAGTCAGCCCGAGAACGCCCGACGCGTGGCCCAGCAGGTTGCGAGCGGTGTGGCCAAGACACTCGAGGCGCTGCCGGACGACGAGATGCGGCGGCTGGTGCACGAGGTCGTCACCGCCCGGCTGCGTACGCTGCGCGTGGCCCCGACGCTCGGCAAGACGCTGTCCCTCGTGCTCGCGGGTGACGCGCACCAGGAGCTGTTGAGCGAGGCGGTCCGGTTGACGGCGCAGGCGGTGCACGACAACCGGGACGTGATTCGACGACAGGTTCGCGCCGAAAGTCCGTGGTGGGTCCCCGGCGCCGTGGACGACAAGATCTACGAGAAGATCGTCGGCGCCATCGAGCTGCTGCTACGCCGCATCGCCACCGACCCCGGCCATCCGCTGCGCGTCGCGTTCGACGCCGCGCTGCGCGACTTCATCGACCGGCTGCAGCATTCGCCCGACGCCATCGCGCGCACCGAGGCCCTGAAGGAAGACTGGCTCGCCGAGCCGGGCGCCGCGGAGCTCTCGGCCCGGCTGTGGGAAACGACACGCCGCGCCGTTGTGACCTACGCGACCCAGGCGGGCGCGCACGCGGCGCGGCCGCTCGACCGCGGCATCAGCACGTTCGCCGCGGCGCTCGCCGCCAACGATGCGTTGCTCGAGGAGATCGACTCCCTCGTCGTCGATCTGACGGTGTCGGTCGTCGAGCAATACCGCCAGGAGATCGGCGACTTCATCGCCCAGACCGTCGCCGGCTGGGACCCGCAGGCCACGTCGCGGCGGTTCGAATTGGCGGTCGGACGCGACTTGCAATTCGTCCGCATCAACGGGACGCTGGTGGGCGGGCTGGTCGGCCTGACGATCTATACCGTGTTCCACCTGTTCTGGCACTAGGACGATTCCCACTATGGCTCGCCTCGCCCTCGCCACACTGTTGGTCGCGGCTCCGCTCGCGGCCCAGGACACGCCGCTCGACGCGTTCCGCGGCAACCTCGCCGCGATCCACGCGCGGGATCGCGCAGCCTATCTCTCACACTACCTGCACACCCCGGCCCTCACCCGCGTCGGGGCGGACGGCGTGCACCAGGGCTACGACGACTTCGCGCGCGGGGCGGGCGACGGCTGGCCGGATACGCTCGTGGCGACCCACCTGAGGGTGGTGCCGCTGTCGCCCGACGTCGCCTACGGCGCATACCGCTATCGCGTGGTGGACTCGAGCGGCAGTGCCCGGGGCGTGAGCGAGCGCGTCTTCATCCGCACGCCTTCGGGCTGGAAGGTCGCGGTGACGACGGCGTTCCCGACGCGCAACGTGGACCCGCCCCCGATGGCGTTGGTGGGCGCCACGCTGGTGGATGGGACGGGTGCTGCTCCTGTCGGCGACGCTGTGGTGGTGATGCGGGACGGCCGGATCGCCTGCGCCGGATCGCGCGCCGCCTGCCCCGTCCCGGCCGACGCGGACAGTGTGAACGCCGCCGGGAAGTGGATCATCCCGGGGCTCATCGACACGCACGTGCATTTCTCGCAGACCGGCTGGGTGGATGGGCGACCCGACGCGCTGGACCTGCGGGACCGCTATCCCTACGCGCAGGTCGAAGCGGACCTGCACGCGCAGCCGGAGCGCTTATACCGCTCCTACCTCTGCAGCGGCGTCACGTCGGTGTTCGACGTCGGCGGCTACCCGTGGACGCTCGAGCTCCAGGAGCGGACGGCGCGGAGCACCACGGCGCCACGGGTCGTGGCGGCCGGCCCGCTGCTCTCCACCATCGACTTCTGGCTCAACCTGCCCGACCAGCGCCAATTCATCTATATGTCGGATGAGGCCGCCGTGCGGGCGGCGGTGCGCGCCCACAAGGCCTGGGGTGCCGCAGCCATCAAGGTGTGGTACATCATGCCGCCTCAGCCGCCCGACACCGCCCGCGTGTCGGCGCTGGTGCACGCGGCGGGCGACGAAGCCCGCAAAGTCGGGCTGCCGCTCATCGTGCACGCCACGGGGCTGTGGGAGGCGAAGGACGCGGTGCGGGCCGGAGCGCGGGTGCTGGTACATTCGGTGTGGTCGGCCCCGGTGGACGACGAGTTCCTCACGCTGGTCCGCCGCCAGGGAACGATCTACGTCCCGACCCTGACGGTGCCCGACGGCTATCGTCAGGTGTCGGCGCGGCGGTTCGAGCGCGACCGACAGCCGCTCGCGTGCGTGGATCCCGCGACGCGCGTCAAGGCGCTCGCGACCGACACCGTGGCGCGGGCACAGCGTCTCAGTGCGGCCGCCGTCGACGAGCGGGCGGCGCGAACCGCGCGGAACCTGGCGCAGGGGCTGGCGAATCTCAAGCGGGTGCACGACGCCGGCATCCCTGTGGCGTTGGGCACGGACGCGGGCAACCCGCTCACGCTACACGGGGCGTCGGTGTTCATGGAGCTCGAGGCGATGCAAGCAGCGGGGCTCGCGCCCCGAGACGTCCTCATCTCGGCCACGCGCACCGCGGCTATTGCATCCGGATTGGACAGTACGGGCACTGTCGCCGCCGGCTCGGTGGCCGATCTGGTCGTGCTCGATGCCGATCCGCTCGCCGACGTCCGCAACGTGCGGCGGATCGCGCTGGTGGTGCGTCGCGGCGAGATCTACACGCGGCGCGAGCTGGAATACCGCTAGGGAAGCCTCTGCACAAGTCGCGCGAAGTCGGGGGTGGGGGCGTCCCACGCTGACACGCGAGGGCGCACGGCAGGCACATGAGCGTCGGCATCGCCTATGCTTCGGCGCGATGTGCCGCCCGAGCGCCTTCGCGTGTGACGCGTGCGACGCCCCCACCCCCGATTTCGCGTACCTATGCAGAGCTGCCCTAGCGTCCGCCGCGGCCTGCCCGGCCTCCGACCGTCTTGAGGGCATCGGGGAGCTTCGCCCATTGGTCGGGCGTCAACACGCCGCGAGCGCGCCCTAGAGCCCGCCGGATGTGCTCGCGTCCCTCGGCCAGCTTGGGGCGGAGCCGCGCGAACAAGGTCCCCGGGTCGGGACGCTCCCCCGCGCGCTCCACCGCCGCCTGCAGCGAGTCCGACACCGGGCGGTTCTGCGCGTCGAGCGAATCGGCGATCGCCTGCAGCGCGGCGACCTGATCGGGTAAGAGCGCCAGTGAGTCGCGGAGCTCGAGGATCGCGCTGATCGGATTCGGGAGAATGCGCGCGAGCCGCGCGGCGAAATCCTGCGGGCCGCCGCCCTCGGCCCCGGGCGAACCGCCCCGCCCTCCCTCGCCTCCGCCCCCGCCCCCTCGTCGTCCGCCGAACGCGGCGCGCAGCCGGTCGCGCGTGCGGTCCGGGCCGACCGTCACGTGCACCTGCAGCGCGACCTGGAACGGGACGATCACGCCGCCGTTCGCGCCGGCGGTAGCCCCGAACCGGCCGTTCACGGCGTAGCGGTACTGTGGCCCGGCGGGATCGAACCCCCGCACGTAGAGCAGCACCGCATCGGGCGCCGCCGTGAAGCCCCAGCCGTGCAGGTTGGCCGCGCCGTGCAGCCACTCGTCGAGCCCGCCCAGCAGATTCACGGTCAGGAGCGACACCGTGAGCCGCCGGTCCAACCCGAAATATCCCGGCCGCCAGTTGACTTGCAGGTCGAGGGACGGCTGCCAGGGCCCGGTGCAGGAGTTGCGCGCGGCCACCCGGCCGGCCTGGCTCTGTAAACAGGCGCGCACACCCGGCGACGCAGTGCCCAGCAGCGCCCGCATCCCGTTCGCTAGGGCCGTGTCGGCCGTCGTCGCCGGATCGAACACCAGCGCCCGGTCGTTGCGCGCCCCGTCGCCGTTCACGTCCGAGCCCACGAGCGGTGTGAACGGCACGCCCGAGGTGAGCCGGCCGATGGCGGTGACCTCGAGCGCAGCGGTGATCGGGTAGGTGACCGTGCCGAGCAAGGAGTGGCGTCGCTCCAAGCCGCTGGTGGCCCACTCGCGGGCGTTGGGGTCGCCCGCCGTGGTGGGCGCCGAGAACCCTTGCGACGCCGCGCAACACGAGAACGACGATTGATCGCGCGCGTGTGTGAGCGTGTACGTGAGCTGGAACGTCGCGCCGCGCGCCGTGAAGCCGCCCAGCCCGAGCGTGAGCTGCCGCGAATCGGATTGGAGATCCGAGCCGATCGCAATCACCTGGCCGTACCGCGGATTCACCCGGGACTGCTGCAGGCTGAGCACGCCGGTCGCGGGGACGATCGAGTCCGCGGGGACGAAGACCGGGCGATTGGCTTCGTCCGGAAGAGTGAAGCGCGGTGTCCCCACCAGATTGAGATCGCGGAACCCGTATTGGCTGCGGCCACGGGCGTAACTCGCGTCTACGGAGACGGTGTAGGTGCCTCGCACCCGTCGCTGAACGCCGAGCGAGGCGCGCCACGCGTGCGGCGCGGTGTACTCAGGGTCGAACACCGTGGCGTTGGGGTGTGGCGTGATCGTGACCGTCGTGGCCGTGTCGACGCACTGCGACGGAATGGTGGCCGGATCTTGCGCGTACTGCGTCCAATCGGGTGTCGGGACCGCTGCGCCGACGCACACGAGCTGGGCCTCGGCGTTCGACAAGCCAGGCGCCGCGAGGGCGGCGGAGTAGAGCGCGCTCGGCGTGAGGCTGCGGAAGTCTCCCACGCCGCCGCGCACGATCGTCCCGGGCGGCTCGCCGAACATCCCCGCGCCGTTCCCCCCGCCGCCGAGGGTCCACGTGAAGCCGATCCGGGGCGATGCGTGTAGCTCGCTCGGGATCCGGTCGGTGCGGATGCCGAACAGCGAGTCGAGAGCGGGGTTGTACGCCGGCGCGCCGGTGAAACGGGCCGCCTCGAGCCGCGCGCCGTAGGTGAGCTGCACGCCGCCGCCCGCTCGCCAGATATCGCCGAGGTAGAGCGCGCCGTTCCAGGCCGTCCCCGCTTGCTCGAGCGGGGCGAGCGTGCGGGTGAACTGCGCCGGCTGCCCCGCCGCGAGCGCATCGAGCGACTGAAACACGAACGTCCCGTATTGGTTGGGCGCCTGCATCGCGCGCTGGCGCGCTCCGTTCAGGTAGAGGCCGAGCTTGAGCCGATGTCCAGCGGCCGCGGACAACCACGAGAGCTCCTCCGTCACTTCAGCGGTGCTCGCATCGGTGCGCTGGGGGAAGCCGGGGTTGCCGCCGAAGGCGAGGGTCGCGATGCCGCGCCCCAGCCCGGTCCCGGAGAGGCTTGAGCCCACCTGCACGCGCCCCTCGGGCAGCTCGAGAAACCCGGTAGCGTCCGAGCGATCCGTGGACACATAGCCGCGCACTTCGTTGATGAAGCCCTCGCCGAAGTGCGACGACAGCGACGCCATCGCGCCTCCGGCGCGCTGCGCGCGGGTGCCGCCGGTCGCGGGGAGCGCCAGCGGGCTCACACGGGTGGGGTCCTGCGAGCTCCAGCGACCGTCCAACCGCAGCATCACCGTCTGCGCGTCCGAGAGGTTCCAGTCGAGCCGCAGCAGCGCGACGCTGTTGTCGGTCGCGCGGTCGCCGGGCAGCGCCGGCACCGTCATGGGGACACCGGTCGCGCCCGCCAGCGCGAGAAAACGTGCCGCCGAATCGGGGCTTACCCCGAGCCGCTCGAGGCTCGGCGGATCGGCCGACACGAGCGACGGCAGGGCTTGACCGCGCCAGCGCCCCTGCAGCGAACCGAACACAAACAGCCGGTTGGGCACGATCGGCCCCCCCATGCCGCCGCTCAGCTGGTTCTGGGTGTACCCCTGGTCGAACGGCGACTCCGTCACGCCGCCCCAGGCGAGGTCGCGATCACGCAGCCCGTACGTGAACGACCCCTGCGGAACATTGGTGCCGCTGCGCGTGGTCG
>MNIR01000075.1 GCA_001919865.1 Gemmatimonadetes bacterium 13_1_20CM_4_69_16
TCGCGCGCCGTCTCGGCTTTCAATTGGGTGACGTTGAGCCCTGCCTTCTGAAGCAGCGGGACGACGATGCCGTCGTCCTGCGACAGCAGGGCGTGGAAGAGATGAGCGTCGTTGATGACGGGGTTGCCACGCTCGCGAGCCAGGGCGCTCGCTTGCTGCAACGCCTCGGCGGCCTTCACCGTCAGTCGGTCAGGTCTGATCATGGCGCCGGCTTCCCGGGCAACCTTTGTGCCCGTTGAAAGATGCCGAATCGGCAGCGCACAAGTCAAAATGCCCCCGACGGGCTGTCGGGGGTGCGTCAAGCACGCAGAAAGTGAAACGGGGGCCTGCGCCCCCGCTCACTTCATGATGATCATCTTCTTGGTGACTCGTCGCTCGTCTACGACCAGTTGGTAGAGGTACACGCCCGACGCGGCCTGCTGACCGGTATTGCGGATGTTGCCGTCCCAGTAGGCACTGTAGGAGCAGCCGTCCGGGCTCGAGCAGCTCAGCTCCAGGTTGTCGAGCGCCTGCCCCGTCCCCTGCAGGATCGGCACCGCGACGAGCTGCGCCAGCACGTTGTAGACCTTCAGCGAAACCCTCGGCCGGTGACCGTTAGCAAACAGATCGCCGCTCAGCGTGAACGGGATCGTGGTCGCCGGGTTGAACGGGTTCGGGTAGTTCTGCTTGAGCTCCACCGCGGGTCTGGGATCCTGCGCCCACGCGCATCCCACCCCCACCCCCACCCCCACCCCTGACCCCGCCGCCCACAGCCCGAGCCGCAGCACCGCCCAGGCGTGCTGCTTCATCCACCGCTCCTGTGCGAACGAGAAAAGAACCTTGGGACCGGACTCCTTGTCACGGGTGAACCATGCTACGACGCTTCCTGGAATACTACGGGCCGCCTTTCCTCGCTGTCAATCGGGCGAGCACCCGGGCATCCCCGGCGCGGCGGGTGATACCGTGGCGGTCCGCCCACTCGAGCAAGGGAATCAAGTACTTGCGGGTCAGGCCGAAGCGGTCGCGCAGCTCGGCGGGCGTCGCCTGCCCCAGCTCGGAAAGGGCGGATTCGAGGCTCGTGCGGAACGACTCCAGCGCCTGGCGCGGCGCGTAGCGGTCCTGGTCTATCTGCTCGGCTTCGCCCGCGCGGGCGAGATGCGCGAGCATGGCGCGGATCGGTGCGCCGGGAAATTCCCGCTCGAGCTCCGCCAGGGTCGGCACCTCCCAGCGGGCATCCGCCAGGCGGCGGGTCAACCTCTCCCGCAAGTCGCTGGTGCGGGTGTCGAAGGCGGGTCGCCATCCCGCGAGCCGGGCCACGCTCCCGGCGATCTCGAGCTGCCGCTCCCGCGTGCCGAGGTCGAGCACCGCGTCCACGACCGCCGGCGGAGGTGCCGGCGCTCCCACCGCTGCTCGGAGGGCCTGCAGCGACATCCCTGGATCGAGCGGATGCTCCTCGTGGTAGCGCCGGAGAACCTCTGCGAGGCGCGTCGCCTCAGCCGCCACGGCTCCCCGCGCGACGACTGCGTCGGCCAAGCTTACGAGGTCCTCGCGCGCCTCGGCGATGACGCCGGTCACACGCGCCGGGGGCAGACCGAGCCGTACGGGAAGGCTCGCCACCGCGAGCCCAGCGAGCCCGGCCTCGCGCGCCAGCTGGCGCAGCCGCTCTACCGGTGGCTGCTCCGCCGCGAGCCGCCGCTGGCGCAGCCGCGGCCGCTGCGCCGGGAAGGGGTCGAGCACGACGCCGCCGCCGATCGTCGTCACGGGCGAAAACGACCGCAGCACAAACCGGTCACCGCCGCGGGCGACGAGCGGTGTCTCGAGCATCAGGCGCGCGAGACCCTGTTCGCCCGGTGCGATAGATCGCACCTGGACCACGCGTGCCAGCACCTCGGCTGTGCCGAGGTGCACGCGGAGCCGGGTACGGGAGGCGATCGCCTTGTGCGCGGTGGGGAGCAGCTCGACGGCCGCGTCCAGCATGGTCGTGGCGCGCCACCCCGCCCCGGTTACGGCCACGTGGCCGCGCGCCAACTCGCTCTTGTCCACTCCGACCAACGCCAGCGCCGTACGGCGGCCCGGCCCGGCGCGCTCCGCTGTCTGGCCGTGCACCTCGATCGAGCGCACCCGCGCCTCACGCTCGAGCGGCAGCAGCCGCACAGAGTCTCCCACGGTGACGCTGCCGGTCCACGTCGACCCCGTGACGACCGTACCCGCGCCGGCCACGGCGAAGACACGATCGATCGGCAGCCGGAACAAGTCGTCCGCCGGCCGTTCGACGAGCTCTTCCGCGACCTGCCGCAGCGCCGATCGCAGCTGATCCAACCCCTCTCCCGTCACCGCGGAGGTGGGGACCGGTGGGGACCAGCGGACCCGGCTCCGCTCGAGCCGCTCGACGACCTCCGCCTGCACCAGGTCGAGCCACTCCGGCTCGGCTAGGTCCCGCTTGGTGATGACCGGGATGCCACGCCGCACCCCCAGCAGCTCGACGATCGCGAGGTGCTCCTCGGTCTGCGGCATGATCCCTTCGTCGGCCGCCACCACCAGCAGGGCGACGTCGATGCCAGTCGCGCCGGCGAGCATGTTGCGAACGAAGCCCTCATGGCCCGGGACGTCCACAACACTGGCCTGGAGCTGGTCGCCGAGCGGCAGCGGGGCAAACCCCAGATCGATCGTGATTCCGCGGCGCTTCTCCTCCTCCCACCGGTCGGTGTCGACACCGGTGAGGGCCTTCACGAGCGCCGTCTTACCGTGGTCGATGTGGCCGGCGGTGCCGACTACGAAGCGGCGGAGGGAGCCGGAGTGGAGGGCGTGGGGGTCCAGGCGTGACGCTCCCAGAAGTCGAGGGCGGAGAGGGCACCGGTCTCGGCGAAGTGGTGACGGACGAACCGAGCGACGAGGCGGCGGTGGGCGGCGGCATGCGGCGCGTCGAGCCGTGGCAGGTCCGCTCGAGCGTCGTTCAGAGCGAGGAGGTCCCGGTAGGCCTGCCGCGGCAGCCGGGAGAGAGGTGGGCTCGGTGTGCAGTTCGAGCAGGCGACGCCCCCGTCGGCCACGCTGAACGCCACGGGGTCGGTGCCGTCAACGATGGCGGCGCCGTCCCGCACGCAGGTCGCGAGTGACGGCTCGAAGCCGAGCACCCCCAGCAACAGCCACATCCCCCGCACGCCGGCGGCATCGATCGCATCCGGCGGCGCGACGGCCAGCGCGTCCAGCGCCCCCGTCAGCGTGTCGTACGCCAGCGGGAGCGGGGCCGGTGGCGCCATCTTGAGCATCACCTCGGCGAGCGCCGTCGCCCCGGCGAACCGTCCCACGTCGGCCGCCAGATCGCGTCGCAAGTCGAGCACATCGAAGGCGCCGAGCGTGTGCAGCTCCCGCGTCTCCCGGAAGTACAGCTGCGCCATCCCTTCGCTCAACAGCTCCAGTCCCGCCCCGAACGGACTCTTGGGGCGAAGCACCCCCTTGGCCATGGCGCTCTGCACGCCCAGCTCGCGTGTCGCGAGCCGCACCACCTTGGAGGTTTCGCTGTAGCGGTAAGTCTGGAGGACGACCGCGGGGGTGGTGACGAGCGCCATAGGACCAAAGGTAACGGCGCGGCGCGTCCTACGGCACGACCGCGAGCGCCGTTGCTGACGGGCAGACGCCGACAGCGACGGCCTGCAACTCGCCGTAGTCGGGCGGCGCGGAAAGCACGTGGACGACCCCCGCGCTGGTGCAGGCGCCGGCATCGAGCGCGTACAGCCGGGCCGCCTGATCGATCGCCAGCCCGCTCACGCCCCTCCCTCCCGGTTTCAGGCCTTGCCCCGGCCCACGGGTCAGTGAACGCGTCAGCGTGTTCACCTCGAGGATCCCGTCACTCGCGGAGGCGATCAGGACCCGCCCCGAGGGATGAAACGCCGCAGCCCCCGGAGACTCGCCCAGTCCGTTGATCACCACGAGCTCCGCTCGGGCCACTGGATCCACGATCGACAGCTTGCCGTCGCCGCGCGTCGCGTGGCCGGCGTTCACCACATAGAGCAGGCTGTCGTCTCCTACGGCGAGGAAGCGTGCGTTCGTTCCCGAGAGCGGAATCGAGTCGGCCGGTGAGGCGCCGCAGCAGGCGAACGCGGTGAGCCAGCTCGGGCCGGCGGGGGTGCCATTCACGAGATTGCCGTTCGCGACGAACACGCGACCCTTCACGAACGCCACGGCTTGGGGGTACACGCCTACAGGAAAGTTGGTGGTAGCACCCGAGAAGAAATTGAGTCGTGTAACGGTGTTGAGCTTCGGGTTCGCCACCCAGGCGATCGAGTCGTCCTGAATCGCCACGCCGGTGGCGCCGGACCCCGTGGCGAGGGGGAAGACCACCACCGGGCGCACGCACAGGCCCGCGGAGCACAGGCCGGCGTTGTTGATCACGGCCACGGAGTCCGCGGGGCCGAGCGGCACGACCACCGTTCTGCCGCGGCCGGCAGCCGTCGTCCCCCGCCCGGCCGGCGTTTGCAGATCCACGGTCCGGACCGACAGGTCTTTCGCCGACACGAACGACACCGAGTTGTCGGCCGAGTTCACGATGGCGATCACCTGGCCGGCCGAGCTGGTCTGCTCCAGCGCGTCACTGCAGGCCGCGGCAAGGGCCAGTCCCAACAGACAGAGTCGTCTCATGACGTGGGGATCTCCTCGAGATCACAATACACAAACCGGTCCTCCCGCACCACGATCGCGCCGCGGCGATGGGGCACCGGCGCGTGCAGGATCGGCCCCGCGTACACGAACGTGTGGAACTCGCCGTTCTCGCCGCAGGGGTCGATCCCGGGTGGGAGGTCGCCCAGCAGCGCGGTGTCGAACTCCCGCCCCGCGAACGCCGCCGGGAGCGCACGCGAATCCACGCACGCAAGCACGGCCTTGTACCCTTGCCGCACGCAGTCGGCCGCCAGCTCCCGCGTGTCCCGGAGCCACAGGGGGAACAGCCCGCGCATCCCGATCCGCGCGAGCATGCGCTCCCGGTACGCCCGGATGTCCGCGAGAAACAGGTCGCCGAACACCACGGCGTCGAGGCCGGCGCAGCGCGCCCGGGCGGCGGTGAGCGTCGCCGCCATTTGCCGCTCGTACTCCTCGTTCGAGGCGTGGGGCGAGATCAGGACCTCGTCGAGCCGCAGGCCCAGCGCCCGGGCTTGCCGGTGCAGCAGAGTGCGGCGCACGCCGTGCATGCTGATCCGCTCGTATCCGGTCGTAACCGTGGTCACCAGCGCGACCACGCGATAGCGCTGGTCGCGCAACACTTCCTGCAGGGCCAGGGCGCTATCCTTCCCGCCGCTCCAGGCCATGAGCACCGGCTCGGCCATCTCAGGCTCCGGGCGACGCGGTACGACTCACCAACCCCAGTCGAGGCGACCGCCCAGCAGGAGCGTGCGACCGCGGGCGGGGAAGTTTTTCACGTCTTCGTAGCGAGCGCCCAGCAGGTCCTCGAGACGCGCCGTGATCGCCAAGCCGGGTAGCGTGCCGCGAGCTCGACTCAGCTCGTAGGTGCTCGACGCGTCCACGCGGGTGTGAGGCGGCAGGGTAACCCGCCGTGCCGGAAAAGTCGAATAATCGTAGTCGTCGCGATCGCCCGTGTAGACGGCCACGAGGGATGCGGTTCCGCGCGCCCCCACGCCATAGCCGAGCCCCAGGCTGGCCGTGTGCGAGGGGCGGCGCTGCAGCCGCAGGTTGGTCGCAAAGTCGCGCGAGTCGAGGTACGTATAGCTGGCATCGAACGCCAGCCCCCCCGCGAGGGCGCCCTGGACGCCGAGTTCCGCCCCTTGCGCCGCCGCGTCGGCGACGTTGCTGTAGTTGACCGAATCCGGGCCCACCGGCGTGCCACTGTACTGGATCAAGTCCCGGAACCGCTGGTGGAAGTATGTAGCGCGGGCGGTCAGGGTTTTCCCCAGTCCTCTGTACTCGAGCCCTGTTTCCCAGTTGAGGGCGTGCTCGGGTCTCAGATTCGGATTCCCGCGCACGAAGCCGGTCGCAAAGTTCTCGTAGAAACTCGGCTCCTTGAAGCCCGTGCCGACAGAACCGATCGCCCGCGTGCCTCCCGCGATCCGGAGAGACATGCCGATGCGATACGTCGCGTAGGTGCCGAAGCGTTGATTGTCCTCGAGCCGTGCGCCGACGGCGAGACCGACCAACCGCTCCAGCGGGGAGGCAACCTGTAGGTAGACGGCTCCGTTATTGCGCGAGCGCGGCATAGCGAGCGTGGTTCCGTTCATCGCCTGCCGCTCGAGCGCGCCCCCCACGGTGATGACGTCGCGTGGCGCGAGCGTGAGGTTGAGCCGGGCGTCCAGCCCGCTGCGCGTGACCCAATCAGAGCTGCTATAGGGGAAAGTAGTGGTGTCGGCGGAGCTGTTCGGCCCGATGGCATACTGATTGTTGTCGCGACGCCAATCGGCCGTGAGGCGGCTCTCCACACGGCCCGAGAAGCGGTGCCCCAGATCCAGCCCGATCGACGGACCACGGTCGAGCTGATGTTGGTTATTGCTCACCACGGTCCCGCCCCCATCCGTGGGGAAATGGTACAGGGCGTCCCCATATCGGAGCGACAGCGCCGCGTCGGTACGCTCGTCTGGGCGGACGCGCACCCGTCCGCTCAAGACCTCGTTGCGGTATTGGTTGTTGATCGAGTAGACGCCGTCGCTGGAGAAGCGCGACATGCCAACCGAGTAGCCGGCGCGCCCGCCCCCTCCAGCGAAGGTCGCATCGACCGCGTTGCTGCCGTAGGTGCCGCCGCTGACGGCTACGCTCCCGTGTGCCGCGCCGCGACCGTCGCGGGTGAAGATCTGTACCACGCCCGTCATCGCGTCGGACCCGTACAGCACGCTGGTCGGTCCTCGCACTACCTCGATTCGCTCCACGTTGTCGGTGGTCAGGTTGGCGAAGTCGTACGCCCCGCCAGGCGCGTTCTGCGGCACGCCATCGATCAAGACCTTCACGTAGTCGCTCTCCCCGCCGCGCAGAAACAGTGAGGTTTGGCTCCCGTAGGCGTTGGTCGTCACGACGCTCGCGCCGGGAACGGTTCGCAATGCCTCGGCCACGGTGCGGATCCCTTGCTGCCGCAGCTGCACGCCGCTGATCACCGTCACCGCGACTGGTAAGTCCGCGGCGGGGGTCGGAATCCGGGTAGCGGTGACCACCACCGGGTTGAGCTTCACCGTGTCGGTCGGGGTCTGGCCGGCGAGTGACAGGGGGAAGACGAGGAGCCAGAACGCGCGCAGGGCCAGTCTCATGGAGCATCCTTTCGCGGTCGTAAGGGGATCATCTGGGGCCGGCCCTCGAACGGGGCGATCGATACCGGCCAGGCGAACACACGCTCGGCGGTCTCGCGAGTGAGCACTTCACCGGGCGCGCCGGCCCCAGCGGACCGCCCCTCGGCCAGCAGGAGAACGCGATCGGCGAAACGCGCCGCCAGATTCACGTGGTGCGTGATCATGAGGACGGCGAGCCCCTGGGCGTCCACCAGCGCGCGCACCAGCTCGAACAGCTCCATCTCGTGCCGCAGGTCGAGCGACGCGGTCGGCTCGTCGAGCACGAGAAGCCGGGGTTCCTGGGCGAGGGCCCGCGCCAGCCGAATCCGCTGGTACTCTCCGCCGGACAGCGTCCAGAGCCAGCGGTCGGCCAGGTCTCGGGCGTCGCACGCGACGAGTGCCCGCTCGACGGCCGCTCGGTCTGTCGCCCGCATCCCCCCCAGGAGCGAGAGGTGCGGGTATCGGCCGAGCAGCACCGTTTCTCGCACGCGCTGCGGGAACAGGTTGTCCTCGCGCTGCGGGAGGACCCCGACCACCCTCGCCAGCTCGCGGCGGGACCAGGCGCTCGCCGGGCGCCCCAGGATGTCCGCGTGGCCTTCGACCGGTCGGACGAGGCCGAGCGCCGTGCGCACCAGCGTCGTCTTGCCGCTGCCGTTGGGCCCGAGCACGGCGTGGAACTCGCCCGCGCGCACCTCGAGCGAGACGCCCTGCAGAATGTCGCGCGGGGCGCCCGGGTAGCGGCACGTGACGCCGCTCAAGGCGAGGATCAGCTCACGGTCCATCGGCGCAGCAAGAAGGCGAACACGGGGACGCCGAGCAGGGCAGTCACGATGCCCACCGGCAGCTCGCGCGGGGCCACCACGGTGCGAGCCAGCGTGTCGGCCGCCACGAGCAGAATCCCACCGGCGAGGAAGGCTGTTGGGAAGAGGGTGCGGTGGAGCCGGCCCCACACGAGGCGGCAGACGTGCGGCACGACGAGCCCGACGAACCCGATCACGCCCGCGACCGCGACTGCGGCGGCGGTCAAGAGCGACGCGGCGAGATAGACGAGCCGCTTGAGCCGTCGCACGTCCGCGCCGAGGTATTGCGCGGGCTCCTCGCCGAGGGCCAGCAGGTCGAGGGGCCGGGCGGCCGCGGCGAGGACGGCGAGCGGCAGCGGCGCGTACACGACCATCACGAGCACCGTGGTCCACGAGGCGCCGGAGAACCCGCCCCAGAGCCAGAGGAACGCGTTGCGCAGCTCGGTAGCTTGGGCGAGCGAGACGATCGCGGTGGTGATCGCCCCGGCGAACGCGCCCACAGCCACGCCCCCGAGCAGCAGGATCCGCGGGTCGAGCTCGGCGCCACCCATGAGCCCAAGGCGGTACACCAACGCCATCGCGCCCACCGCCCCGACGAACGCCGCGAGTGGAAGGGCCCACGGGCCCGGGAGGTCGAAGGCGATCGCGACCACCGCCCCGAGCCCGGCCCCGCCCGAGAGGCCGAGCAGGAACGGGTCCGCCAGTGGGTTTCTCACGAGCGCCTGAAGGCCCACGCCCGACACGCCGAGTGCGCCGCCCACCAGAAACGCGAGCACCGCGCGGGGAAGGCGGAGCTGCCAGACGATGGGCGAGGCAACCATATCGCGGAGCGGCACCTCCGCGGCCCCGAGCAGCACCGCGCCGGCGAGCGTCACGACCGCTACAGCCGCGAGCAGGACGTACTTCATGGCGTGGCGTCGAGGCGGTGGCGGAGCTCGCGCACCGCTTCTGCGACGCGCGGTCCGGGCCGCCCAAACAGCTGACCCGGAAGGAACAGGAACCGCCCCGCCCGCACCGCGCGGACCACCCGCCACTCGGGGCGCCCAGCGTAGCGCGGTGGCACGACGCTGTCCGAGAGGACGGCGACGAAATCCGGGTCGCGGGCGGCGATCGTCTCGATCGAAACCTGCGCCGAGGGCGCAGCGATGTCGTGAAACACGTTGCGGGCCCCTGCGAGCGAGGCGAGCCGGTCGAGGTAGCTCCCCGCCCCGATCACGATTGGTGGGTTGTCCCAGACGATGAAAACCAGGGACTGGGGGCCGGGGGTTAGGGGTTGGGGAGGGGCTGCGGCCAGGCTGTCCATGGCACGCGCCAACGAATCGGCCGACGCTACGCGACCTGTGAGCACGCCGAGGCGGCGGGCGGCCGGCCCAAGCTCCTCGAGCCGATTGAGATCGAGCAGCACCGTCTTGATGCCGAGGCGCTCCAACTGCTCGGCCGCCGTGACGTTCGGGCCGGATCGATATAGGACGGCGAGGTCGGGGTGTCGTGCCGCGACGGCTTCCACGTTGGGGGGCATGCCGTCGCCGACGCTCGGCACGCGGAGCGCCTCTGGCGGGTAGTCGCACCATGCGGTCCGACCCACGAGGCGGTCGCCCGCGCCGATCGCGAACAGCAATTCGGTGAAGGACGGCAGGAGGGATACGACCCGCTGGGCCGGCGCGGCGAGCCCCACGCGCCGGCCGGCGTCGTCGGTGACGACGACCCCCTGGTGCGACGGCGACCGCTCCGCCTGCCGGCACGCGAGGAGCACGGCCGACAGGAGGAGGCCCGCGAGGTGGGTGCGATGTGCCCAGCGGCGCATAGCAACAGAGCCCACCCCCGACGGAAGCGGAGATGGGCTAGCGTCTGCGCCGGATGCGCAGCGCCACCATCCCTCCCGCGAGGGATCTACAGGTGGCGCGAACGGAGACGTCTCCTGGCTTCGGGCGGTCGGCTCGCCTTCCCGGGTGAAGACACCCAGTGGCGTAGAGCCGTTACCACTTGCCCGTTACAGTGGCGGGGCCGCGCCGGACTCGCACCGGCTTCCGTGATTCCCCGTTCGCTTTGTACGACGAGCGCTAGTCTATGCGAGGAACCTTCGGAGCGCAAGACATCAGACGTCAGACGTCTTCTTCCGCAGCGCCACCACGAAACCCACGGCGAGCGCCGCCGCCGCTGCGACCACCACGAATGGCACCAGTGACTCGGCCTGGAACGCGTGACCGACCGCAAAAGCGATGGTGACCGCTGCCCCGGCCGGCACGACACGGATGCGGTAGCGGGCGAAGCGCCGACGCTCGAGCTCCTGCACGCCCAGTGTGTCGAGCGCTGGGGCCGTCACGGTCGCCGTCGTGTCTTCGACCAGCAGATCCACCTCCGCGATCGGCTGATCGATGGGAATCGCAAGCCGCGCGACGCTCCCGGGAAGGACGTACGCGTAGCTCAATTGCTTCGCCTCGCCCGGCGGAATCGGCCCGAACACCGCCACGCGGGTGCCCTGCAGCGCGACCGCTTGCGGCGAGAGGTCGCCCTGGGCGACTTGGAACTGGACCGCCTCGGACGGGATGGCGCCGGCCCACGTGGGTTGGAGCGTGTCCGCTGCGATGCGCGTCTTGGTGCCGGGATTCACCAGCTCGACCAGCTCGAGCACGTCCCGCGCCCCATCCGGCTTCCGGCGCGCCACCGTGAGGAGGCGCCGGGCCACCTGCACGCCCGGTCCCGCCGAGGTCGTGTCGTACACCAGCAGCGGCCGCAGCTCGGTGCGCTGCCGGAAGGCCCTCACCGGCTCGGAGAAATACGCGATGCCGTCGTACCAGCTGGACACGACGTAGATCGCGGCGGTGTCGGGGCGGCCCATCGACAGGGTGAAGGCGCCGCGTGCATCAGTGCGAGTCGAGTCGACGGGCCCGCCGGCCCCGCCCAGCGTCACTCGATGCAGCACCACCCAGGCGTGGGCCAGCGGAGTGCCGTGTGGCCCACCGTGGAGGACCCGGCCCGAAGCCACCGCACGCTGCGCGACGAGATCGCCGCCCCCACCAGCCAGCAGGCAGGCGAGGGCGAGTGTGCTACGGAGTGAACTTCCCGAAGTCTTCAGGATCGAGATTCTGAAGGTAGGTCTTCAACTCGTCGGGGCCGAGCGGAGTGGGGCCCGGCTCGGCGCCGGGCTCGCCCGTCTCGACCGAGGTGAGCGCGAGCAAGTTCTCCGTGGTGAAAATCGGCGCCTTGAGCCGCAGCGCCACGGCAATCGAGTCGGAAGGCCGCGCGTCGACTTGAATCACCGCGTCGCCGCGATAGATATGCAGCTCGGCGTAGTAGGTGTTGTCCTTCACCTGCGTGATGATCACCTTGCGGAGGTCCGCGCCCAGGCCGAGGATGATCTGCTTCAAGAGGTCGTGCGTCAGCGGCCGCGCGAACTTGACGCCGGCCAGCTCCATCGCGATCGCGCTCGCCTCCGCGGGCCCGATCCAGATCGGGAGCACCCGCTCTCCCTCCTGCTCCTGAAGGATCACCACCGGCGTATTGGTGGTGCGGTCGAGTCCGAGGTGCGCGACGCGGACCTGGATCACTTTGGCCGTCAGGTGCCCATCTCCCAGGATGCGAGGTATTTCTGCTGCTCGGGCGTCAGCGTGTCGACCGTGACGCCCATGGCCTGCAGCTTGAGGCGCGCGATCTCGGCGTCCAGCTCGCGCGGGATGCGGTGCACGTCCTTCGCGAGCTGCTTGGCCTGCTGCACGACGAACTCGGCGGCGAGCGCCTGGTTCGCGAACGACATGTCCATGACGCTCGCCGGGTGACCCTCCGCCGCCGCCAGGTTGATCAGCCGGCCGTCGGCAAGCACAAAGATCCGCTTGCCGTCCAGCCGCCACTCCTCCACGAACTCGCGCACCCGGGTCGGGCCCTGCCCCGCTTGCTTCAGGCCCTCGAGGTCGATTTCCACGTTGAAATGGCCCGAGTTGGCGAGCACCGCGCCGTCCTTCATCGCCCGCATGTGCTCGAGCCGGATCACGTTGATGTTTCCCGTGAGCGTCACGAACACGTCCCCGACGCGGGCGGCCTCGGCCATCGGCGCCACGCGGTAGCCGTCCATCTGGGCCTCGAGCGCCTTGAGCGGATCGATCTCCGTGACCACCACGGTCGCGCCGGCGCCGCGCGCCCGCAACGCAAACCCGCGGCCGCACCATCCATACCCCGCCACCACGACCGTGCTCCCCGCGATCAGCAGGTTCGTCGCCCGCAGGATGCCGTCGAGGGTCGACTGGCCGGTGCCGTAGCGGTTGTCGAACAGGTGCTTGGTGTCCGAGTCGTTCACCGCGACGACCGGGAACTGCAGCACGCCGTCTCGCGCCATCGCTTTCAGGCGGATCACGCCGGTCGTGGTTTCCTCAGTGGAGCCGATCACGCCCGCGACCAGCGCCTTGCGCTCCGCGGCCGGCAGCGTTTCCACCCACTGCCGCACGGGCGGGGCGAGATCGTCGAGCCGGTTCAGGGCGATCATGTGCAGCGCCCCGACCAGGTCGGCACCGTCATCCATCGTCACGTCGGGCCGGTGCGCCAGCGCCGCGCGGAGGTGCTCGTAGTAGGTGACGTGGTCTTCACCCTTGATCGCGAACACCTTGATGCCGTGATCCCGCACCAGGTGGGCCGCGACGTCGTCCTGGGTCGAGAGCGGGTTGGACGCGCACAGCGCCACGTCCGCCCCGCCCGCCTGGAGCGTGACCGCGAGGTTCGCGGTCTCGGTCGTCACGTGCAGGCACGCCGAGAGGCGGCGGCCGGCGAGTGGGCGCTCGCGGGCAAAGCGGTCCCGGATTTGCCTCAGCACCGGCATCGAGCGCTCCGCCCACTCGGTGCGGCGGCGCCCTTCGGCGGCGAGATTCGCGTCCTTGATGTCGGAAATCGGGGCCGTTCGAGCCGCGGTCGTCATGCCGTCACCCGGTTCGCGTCGTAATGCTTGGAGCGCTGCACGGCGAGCCGGAGATCTTCCACACGGTTCAAGGTCTCCCAGGTGAAGACGTCGACTTCCTTGTCCACGTCCTTGTCGACGTAGCGCCGCTTCTCCGGCGCGCGCCCGAAGTGGCCGTACGCGGCGGTGGCGCGGTAGATCGGGTTCCGCAGGTTGAGCGCCTTGATGATGCCGAGCGGGGTGAGATCGAACACCTCGCGGACCGCGTCCTCGATCGCCTCGTCGGGGACGACGCCGGTACGGAACGTGTCGATCATCACCGAGACCGGCTGGGCGACGCCGATGGCGTAGGCGACTTGGGCTTCGCAGCGCGACGCGAGTTTCGCCGCCACGATGTTCTTCGCCACCCAGCGCATCGCGTAGCAGGCCGAGCGGTCGACTTTCGAGGGGTCCTTGCCGCTGAACGCGCCGCCGCCGTGGCGCGCCATCCCGCCGTAGGTGTCCACGATGATCTTGCGGCCGGTGAGCCCCGCGTCGCCCTGCGGGCCGCCGACCACGAAGCGGCCGGTGGGGTTGATCAGCGTGTCCCGGTCCTTGACGTCGAAGCCCGTGTCCGCCAGCACGGGCCGCACGACCAGCGCGATCACGCCCTCGCGCAGCTCGGCGTTGTCGATCTTGTCGGAGTGCTGGGTCGAGACGACCACCTTGCTCACCCCGACCGGGCGCGCCCCTTCGTAGATCACGCTCACCTGGGTCTTGCCGTCGGGCCGGAGCCAGGCGAGGTCACCGGCCTTCCGCACCGTGGCGAGCCGCTCGGCGAGCCGGTGCGCGAGCACGATTGGGAGCGGCATCAGCGACGCGGTCTCGTCGGACGCATAGCCGAACATCATGCCCTGATCGCCCGCCCCACCCCGGTCCACGCCCAGCGCGATGTCGCCGGACTGCCGGTCGATGGTGGTCAGGATGGCGCAGGTCTGGGCGTCGAATCCGAAGCTCGCGTCGGTGTAGCCGATGGCGCTGATGGCGCCCCGCACGATGTCGGGGATGTGCACGTAGGTCGTGGTGGTGATCTCCCCGGCCACGACCGCCATGCCGGTGGTGACGAGGGTCTCGCACGCGACGCGCGCCGTCGCATCCTTGGCGATGATGGCGTCGAGCACGGCATCCGAGATCTGGTCGGCGATCTTGTCGGGGTGGCCTTCCGTGACCGACTCGGACGTAAACACGTGGCGTTGTGCGGGCATCTCCTGATCCGACGAGGGTTTAGACGTTCAAGCTAGCGGCGCGCCGCCCCGCGGGCAACCGGGCGTCGGGGTCGAGCAGCTTCAGATCCACCGCTTCGGCGAGCGCGAGGCGGAGCAGATCGAGCACTTCGTCGGCGGTGCGGGCGGCGAGCGCCTGCTCCGCCGCCGCGCGCGCGCGCGCCGCGCCCACCTGCCGTACCGTCCACTTCACGAGCGGCAGCGCCGGCGGCGCGACCGACAGCGTTTCGTAGCCGAGCCCGATGAGTAGGAACGCCAGGAGCGGTTCCGACGCCATTTCGCCGCACACGCTCGCCGGCTTGCCGGCCGCGCGCGCTGCGTCGGCCACGAGCTTGAGCAGGCGCAGCACGCTCGGGTCGTGCGGGTTGAAGCGATCGGCCAGCCGCGCGTTGCCACGATCCACGACGAGCGTGTACTGCGTGAGATCGTTGGTGCCGACGCTCAGAAAATCGCTGACCGCCGCCAGCCGATCCGCCATCACCGCTGCCGCCGGCGTCTCCACCATCACACCCACGGGGAGCGACGCCTTCGCCTCCACGCCGTCGCGCGCGAGATTGGCCGCCTCCTCGCTCACCAGCGCGCGCGTGCGGTCCACCTCGTCGAGCCGGGTGACGAGCGGGATCATGACGTGGATGTCGGCGTGCACGGCCGCGCGCAGCGCGGCGCGCAGCTGCGTGCGGAAGATTTCCGGGCGGTCGAGGCACACCCGTATCGCCCGCCAGCCGAGCTGTGGGTTCCCCTCGGCCTGGACGCGGAACGGGCCGGGCAGCTTGTCGCCGCCCAGGTCGTACGTGCGGACGACGACCGGGTGCCCCGCGAACGCCTCGCCCACACGGCGGAAGTACTCGGCCTGCTCGTCCTCGGTCGGGAGCGCCGTGTGACTGGTGATGAGGAATTCGGTGCGCAGCAGGCCGACTCCTTCCGCCCGGTGTTCCTGGGCGGCGCGGATTTCGTCGGGGAGGTCGACGTTGCCGCGCAGCCGGATGCGGACGCCGTCGGTGGTGACGGCCGGCTGCTCGACCACCTCCTCGAGCTGGGACGCGAGCTCGCGCCGCCGGCGCTCGCGTGCCCGCGCCTCGGCGATCTCCGGCGCGGTCGGGTTGAGGAGTACGGTGCCGCGCGTGCCGTCCATCACCAGGGTGGTGCCCTGCTCGATCCGTTGCATCGCGCCCGCCACGCCGAACACGGCGGGAATCCCGATCGAGTGCGCCAGGATCGCGGCGTGCGAGGTGCGCGTGCCCTCCTCGCTCACCAGCCCGACGACGTGCTCGCGATCGAGCTGCACCGTGAGCCCGGGGCCCAGCTCCTTCGCCACCACCACCGAGGGCTGCGTGATGCCCTCCCACAGCTCGTCCGCGCCGCGGTGCATGAGGTGCTCGATCACGCGAATCGCCACGCCCGAAAAGTCGGCGAGCCGGTCCTTCAAACGCGGGCTGCCGGTCGCGGTCCACATGTCGCGCACCTCGAGCGCCTTGAACTCGAACGCCTTCTCGGCCGTGAGGCGGTTCTCGCGGATCAGGTCGGCGACGCCGGACAGGAACTGTTTGTCCTCGAGCATGAGGAGCTGAGCGTCGAAGATGCGGGCCTCGTCGACGCCGGCGCGATCCTCGGCCTTGGTCTTCAGCTCCTGGAGGTAGCGCTTCACGTCGCGCACCGCGGCGCGCAGCCGACGGACTTCCTTCTCCACCTGCGAGCGGGGCACGACGCGGTGCGGGACCTCGGGCATCGTCCAACGCACCACCACCGCGGGACCCACCGCGATCCCCGCGGACACGCCGATTCCCTTGAGGAGCCGCTCGCTCATACGCCCTCTTCCGCTGCTTTGTCCTCCGCGTCGCGCAACTCCGCCTCCCGCAGCTCCGCCGTGAGGTGCATCTCGTGAAAGCCGTCGGCCACCAACGCGAGCAACGCCGTCATGGCCGCTTCCGCATCGTCGCCGTCCGTCATGATGATGAGCGACGAGCCGCATTCGGCGGCGAGCATCATCACCCCCAGGATGCTCTTGCCGTTCACCGCGAGATCGTCCTTGCGCACTTCGACGGCCGATTTGAAGCGGCTCGCTACCTTGACGAACTCCGCCGCCGGCCGGGCGTGCATCCCCAGCGGGTTGACGATCTTGGCCTCCCGCTCGATCACCGCCATAGCCACCCCACCAGCGCGGCGACGGCGAGCAGGGCCAGGCCGTAGCGCAGCCCCGTCAGCCTCCCCCGTCCCCACCACAGGAGCGCACAGCCGGCGGCGGTCGCCACGGCGAGCACCTCCCGCGCCCAGCCGGTGAACGCCCCACCCAAGTAGCCGGCCGACAGCGGCAGCGCCATGCCCACGGCCAGCGCCATCGCCGGGCCGCTCCACGCCGCGGCCCGCTGCAGCAGCGGCTGATGCAAGGCGACCGCGACGCGCACGCCGTGCGTCCAGCCCGCCCACAGCGCCCACCAGCGCAGCCCGACGTGCCCGACGTTGTACACGACCAGGAAGCCGATCACCGCGTCCAGCCCGAGCCCCAGCGCCACGCCGATGAGCGCGAGCGCCGACGTGACGGGGAGCCACCCCGCCCAGACCAGGCGGTCGCCGAGCGACCCGAGCGGGCCGCACAGGGCGCTGCGCAGCCGCTCCACTTGCTCCGGGGTCGCACCCTCGTGCTCGGCCCGCGCCGCCGCTCCCACCGCGAGTCCGCACAGGTAGGGGTGCGCGTTGAAGAAGTGCGCGCCCCGCGCCACGGCCGCTCGATAAGCGGCGCCATTCTCCCCCGCCCGCAGGTCTCGCAGCAACGGCTCCTCCGCCACCCCGACCCCGATCCCCTGCAGGCGCTCGTAGTTCCACGAGCCCTGCACGGTGAACAGCCGCAGCAAGGAGCGGCCGAGCGGCGGGCGGCGGGCGCGCGTCACCGCAGCCAGACCAGCACGGTACCGCCGAGCACCCCGGCAACGAACCACCCCAGGCTCGCCCCGCGACCCACCACGCGGAGTGTCCCCGCCGTCGCGGCTGCGAGCGCGGCGGCGACGGCAGCGATGCCCAGCAGCGTGACACCCCGCAGCGGCAGCGTCCCGGCCAGGAACAGCCGCACCAGGTGGGCGAACCCGAGTCCCGCGGCGGTCACCGCGGCGGCGCGGAGCGCGTCGCGCGCGATCGCCGAGACGTGCAGCCGCACCAGCAGGCGCGCATCCCCGGCCTCGAGCCGGTCGGTGACCGCGTGCACCGCGCGGGCGGTGGCGCGGCGCACGATGTACATGCTCAAGCCGCCCAGCATGGCCGTGACGAGCCCCACCAGCGCTCCCAACCCGAGACCGAGCGCCCCCGCGGCGCCGTGGGCCGCGCTCACCGCGGCGACGGTGGCCGGGCCGTACTCCGGGTAGCGCGTCGCGCCCATCGGCAACACGTCGTACTGGAACAGCTCGAACAGGACGCCCAACTGGAGTCCCGCCCCGAGGTCGCCGAGCATCGCGCCGGCGATGGGCCCCGCCACGATGGGACGCGCGATCATCATCTGGGGCACGCTCACGAGATCGAGGCCGACGAGCGTGCCCCACAGCAGCAGGACGAGCTGGAGCTCGAGGCTCACGCGAACTCCTCGAGTGGGACGGGGCGCGCGGTGGGCACGTCCTGGGCCGTGATCTCGATCCCCTGTCCGGCGAGCTCCTTCAGCTTGACGGCCTCGCTGTCGCTCAGGTACACGTAGCGCAGCCGCTGCGAGCGGCCCGGCTGGTGATGGATCCCGCCCAAGTTGATCCGCTTCACGCGATGGCTGTTGGCGGACAGGGCGGCGAGCGTGTCGATGCTGCCCGCGAGCAGGATACCGGGTCGCGGATCCGCCTCCCATTCGGGGAGCCGCTGAGCCGCTTCGGCGATGGAGGCGAAGCTCACCTCGATATGCGGGGGCACCCCCATGCGATACAGGTCCTGCTCCCAGTCGCTCGCGCGCACCGCGTCGTCGACGAGCACGATGAAGCCCACGTGGAACGGCTGCCCCCAACCCACGATCACCTGGCCGTGAATCAAACGATCGTCTACTCGGTAGAGCACGATGCTCATGCCGCCGGCGTGCGGATGGCTTTGCTTCCCGCCTCCCCGGCTCGGCGCGCAGCCTCGAGGGGTGGCAGGTCGCGGTGGAACACGAAGTCGAGCAGCATCGCCAGGTTGACCCCGGTGACCACCGCGACGTCGGTCCTGCCCTTCGCGAGCCGGATGGCACTCGTGAGGCACGAGCCCCCCGGCAGGTCCACGAACAGGACCGCCGGCTTCCCACCGATCGCCGCGGCGAGGCGCTCCGAGAGCGCGCCCGAGTCACAGCCGTCATTGCTCACCGGGATGAGGGCGTCCTCGACACCGGTGATCGTCCCGACGGCCGATTTGAGCGCCTGCGCGACCGCCGCGTGCGACACAATCACGCCGCGCAACGGCTCACTCATAGTCCTCCTCCAGGTACTGCTGCAGCTCGCGCCGCTCCGCCATCCGCTGGATCAATCTTTGGTTGAAGCGCTTCGCCGAATCGACGCCGCCGTAACGCTGCAGGTGGTTCATCGCCACCACCTCGCAGATCACCGTGAGGTTCTTCCCCGGGTTCAACGGGACGGTCACGAGCGGCAAGGCGACGTCCAGGACCTGGGTCGTCTGGCCATCGAGCCCGGTGCGGTCGTACTCACGCGACGCATCCCAGTCGTCCAGCTGCACCACCACCTCGATGCGCTTCTGCTGGCGCACCGCGCGCACGCCGAACAGCTCACGGATGTCGATCAACCCCACGCCGCGAATCTCCATGTAGTGCCGCGCCAGCTCGTGACCGCGCCCGATGAGCACGTCGTTTCCGCTGCGCGTGATGTGCACGAGGTCGTCGGCGACGAGCCGGTGGCCGCGCTCGACCAGGTCGAGCACGCACTCGCTCTTGCCGATCCCCGAGCGGCCGAGGAACAGCAGGCCCACACCGAACACGTCCGCGAGCGACGCGTGCATCGTCGTGGTCGGGGCAAACGCGTCGTCGAGGAACGGCTTCAGCCGGCGATAGAACTCCGCCGTCTTCAGCTTCGTGCGGATCACCGGCACGCCTTTCGCCCGCGCCAGCTCGAGCAGCTCGGCAGGCGGCTCCTGTCCCTTCGAGATCACGACGCAGGGCAGGTCGAAACCAAAAAACGTCTCGAGGGATTTCCGGCGCTCGGCCGGGGCGAGTGACGCGAGGTAGGTGATCTCGGTCTCGCCCAAAATGTGGATACGGTGCGCCGCGAACCGTTGGGTATAACCGGCCAGCACGAGGCCGGGGCTCGATGCCTCGGGCGTCGGGATGAGGCGGTCGAGCCCCACGTCTCCGGTGAGGGTCTCGAGCTGCAGCGGGTCCCCCTTCCGCTCGAGCAGGTCGCGCACACGGGGACCGGTCACCGGGACTCCCGCTCGACGGCGCGGCGCGCGGCGGCCACGCGGCGCCGCTTGGGCGCGGCCTTCCCGAGCTGCCGGCGCACGCGGGCCACGGCGAGGTCGAGCGCCGAGCGGTGATCCTCCCCGTCAGCCGTCGCGACGTGCATCACCCCGCGCGCGGCGTGCACGCGTACTTCGACCGTGGGCGTGCCGTGGTCCTCACCGAACAGCACCTGCGCGTCGTGCGGCCGGGTCGCGACCCGGCCGAGCCGCTCGATCAGCGTGCGTGCCCGGGCCCGCAGCTCGTCGGGTATGTCGCAATGCCGCGCGGTGATCGTGATGCGCATGGTCAGCCCCCTCCCCCATGAGCGAGAACGCGCTGGAGCTGCGCTTCCGTGGCCCGGGCGGCGCGCTCCCACGACAGCTGCTCGGCGAACGCGCGGGCGCCGCGTCCCAACCGGGCCACGAGGGCCGGATCGGCGGCGAGCGCGAGCATGCAGTCGGCTAACGCCCGCGCGTCGCGATGCGGCACGAGGAAGCCGGTCTCGCCGTGGCGCACCGACTCTCGCAGACCGGGACTGTCCGAGGCGATCGCCGGCGTGCCGCACGCCGCCGCCTCGACGTTCGAGATGCCCCATCCCTCTTTCGGGCTGGGGAACACCACCGCCCACGCTCGGCGCAGCAAGCGGCGCTTCTCCTCCTCCGGCACGAACCCCAGGAACCGAACCGCGGCCCCCAAGCCGAGCGCGCGCACCAGTCGCTCCAGCCGCGCGCGGTCGTCCCCCTGCCCGGCGATCTCGAGCGTCACGTCGGGGCGCGCCTGCCGCGCCAGACCCAGCGCCTGCACCGCAGTCTCCACTCCTTTATAACGCTTGAGGCGCCCCACGTACAAGAACGTCGGGTCGTCCGCCCGCGGCGTCGCGGGGTCGGGGGAGTACCACGCGGCATCGACGCCTGGATAAATGACTTCGATGCGCTCCCGCGGGATGCCGCGTCGCACCAGATCGTCGCGCGTGCTGTCGGAGATCGCGTGAAACGCCGCCCGCCGGTACACTCGGGGAATCAGCCGCTCCGCCGCCCAGACGACCGTGGCGATCGGCCAACTCGCTTCGGCGAAGGCGGTCGTGCCGAACAGGTGCGGCACGATCACGCAGAACGGCAGGTCGGTCAACTGCGTCAGGTAGAGCGGCAGCTTGTTGATGTCCTCCACCACGACGTCGTAGCGCGAGGCGGCCAGTAGCCGCCGTACGGCGCCGCGTGCCCGCAGCGCGAACGTGTGACGCCCGCCGACCCGGTGCACCCGCAGCCCGTCGAGCACGGTCTGCGCTGCGCCCCCGGGCCAGCCGCTGGTCACCAGGTCGATCGCGTGCCCCCCCCCCACCAGACGGCCGAAGATCTCGTGCAGATGAATCTCCGCCCCGCCCGCATGGGGATTCTCGCGGTCGTTCCAATTGACCAGCAGGATCTTCACAGCGCGCCGTAGTCCCGCGCCACCGCGTCCAGCACGCCGTTCACGAAGGCGGGGGCCTTCGCGCCCGCGAACCAATGTGCCAGCTTCACGGCTTCGTCGATCACCACGCGCGGCGGCGTGGCCCCCTCGGCGAGCTCGGCGAGCGCCAGGCGAAGGATGCTCTTTTCCACGACGCCCACACGATCGAAGCGCCAGTGCTCGGCCGCGTCGGCGACGCGCCGGTCGAAATCGGGGAGGCCGGCGATCGCCTTGGCGGCGAGGTCCGCGCCGCGGTCGAAGCCTTCGGGCACGTGTCCGAACGCCCCGCCCAGCCGGCCGACCACGCTGGCGATCGACGGCCGGCCCGACAACTCCCATGCGTAAAGCAGCTGGAGCGCGCGGGCCCGCGCCTTAGTCTCGGGCCGCTGCACGGGTCAGCTCGGACAGGACGTCGGCGGTCGTGAGCGCCGCTTCCGCCGCTTCGTAGCCCTTGTTGCCCGCTGCGCCGCCGGCCCGCGCCATCGCCTGCTCGAGCGACTCCGTCGTCAGTACGCCGAACCCGACAGGGAGCCGGTGCGCCACCGCCACGTTGCCGAGCCCGCGCGCCGCCTCACCCGCCACGTACTCGAAATGCGGCGTCTCCCCGCGGATGACGCAACCGAGCGCGACGATCGCGGCGTAGCGTCCGCTCGCCGCCGCCGCCTCCGCGGCGACCGGCAGTTCGAAGGCGCCGGGCACCCAGACCACGTCCACCCGGGCATCCGGCACGCCTTTCTCCCGGAAGCACTGGCGTGCTCCATCCAGCAAGCGGGCGGTGACGATCTCGTTGTAGCGGGCGACGAGCACGGCCACGCGGACCTGACGCGGCGCGCGGGGCGCACCCCCGATCTCGGCCACGATCAGTGGTTCAGCAGGTGGCCGAGCTTGTCCCGCTTGGCGTCGAGGTAGGCGCGGTTCTCGTCCGAGGGGGCCATGACGATCGGGACGCGCTCGACGATCTCCAACCCGTAGCCCTCGAGGCCGACGAGCTTCATCGGGTTGTTGGTGAGCACCCGGATAGCGGAGAGCCCGAGGTCGAGCAGGATCTGCGCCCCGATGCCGTAGTTGCGAAGGTCGGGCTTGAAGCCCAGCTCGCGGTTCGCGTCCACCGTGTCGTGACCCGCGTCCTGGAGCTCGTAGGCCTTGAGCTTGTTGAGGAGGCCGATCCCCCGGCCCTCCTGATCCAGGTAGACGACCACGCCGCGTCCCTCGGCCGCGATCATGCGCATGGCGCTGTGCAACTGCCAGCCGCAGTCGCACCGAGCCGATCGGAAGACGTCCCCCGTGAGGCACTTCGAGTGCATGCGCACCAGCACGCGCGGCTGCTGCGCCACATCGCCGTACACCAGCGCCACGTGCTCCGCGGCGTCCACGTCGTTGCGGTAGGCGATGATCGTGAACTCGCCGTACGGCGTCGGGAGCCGGGCGTGCGCCACGCGGTGCACCAGTCGCTCGTGCGCGAGCCGGTAGGCGACGAGCTGGGCGACGGTGATGAGTGTGAGGCCGTGCTGCGCGGCGAACCGCTCCAGGTCCGGGCGCCGCGCCATCGTCCCGTCGGGGTTGAGGATCTCGCAGATCACACCCGCGGGGTAGAGCCCCGCGAGCCGGGCGAGGTCGACACTCGCCTCGGTCTGACCCACGCGCTGCAGCACGCCACCCGGACGCGCGCGCAGCGGGAAGACGTGCCCGGGCCGGCGCAGGTCACCCGGCACGCTGGCCGGATCGATCGCGACGCGGATCGTCGTGGCCCGGTCACGCGCTGAAATCCCGGTCGTGACACCGAAGCGGGTGGCCGCGTCGATCGAGACCGTGAACGCGGTCTCGTGCGCCTCGGTGTTGTGCTCGGTCATCTGGCTCAGCCCCAGGGCCTGGCAGCGCTCCGGCATGAGCGTCAAACAGATCAAGCCCCGGGCGTGCATCGCCAGGAAGTTGATCATCTCGGGGGTCACCCGCTCGGCCGCGCCGACCAGGTCGCCCTCGTTCTCGCGGCTTTCGTCGTCGGCAACGATGACGAGCTTCCCCGCGCCGATGTCCGCGATCGCCTGCTCTATGGTGTGGTGCGACATAGTTGCCTCACGTACTTTCCCAGCACATCACCCTCCACGTGAACGCGTGCGCCCACGCGCAGCGCTCCGAGCGTCGTGTGCTCGCGTGTGAACGGGATCAACGCGATCTGGACCAGATCAGGCCCCGGCAGCGCGTTGATCGTCAGGCTCACCCCGTCCAGCGTGATCGAGCCGTGCGGGATCGCGATCTCGCGCACCTCGGCCGGCACGCGCAGATCGTACACCCAGGCGTCGCCCCGCCGCTCGGTGCGCACCACCTCGGCGACCCCGTCCACGTGCCCCTGCACGAGGTGGCCGCCCAGACGGTCCGCCGCGCGCAGCGCGCGCTCGAGGTTCACCCTGCGGCCGGTCGCATACTCGCCGAACAGCGTGCGGCCCGCGGTGGTGTCGATCACGTGCACTTGAAACCCGCCTTTCACCACGCGCGCAACGGTCAGACATGCGCCGCTCACGGCGATGCTCTCACCCCGCTTCAGACCCTTGTAGGGCGCGCGGATCGTGAGAGCGAGCCCGTCCTCGCGTTCCCCCTTCCCCCTGCCCCGGCCCGTTCCCCCGTTGCGCGAAACGACCTCGACCCGCCCGATGGCGCTCACAATTCCGGTAAACATAGCCGCCTATCCAATACCAATAATGTATCCGGGCCCATGGCGCGCCGCTCCACCGGGATCCAGCGCGGCGCTTCGGGGAGTGGCGCCGCCGGCACGCCCGGAAAGGCCGGTACGGCGCCCTCTCCCAGCCACACGGGGGCCTGGATCCAGTACAGCCGATCGACCAGCCCCTCCGCGAGCAGTTTCGCGCCCAACGCCCCTCCCCCCTCGCACAGCAGGGAGTGGATCCCGGCCGCGCGCAGCATGCGCAGGCCGTCGGCGAGCGAGGTCGGTCGCGAGACGCGCACTCCGCTGCCCTCCAGCTGCGTGACGCTCGCCACCGGGGCGTCGGGCGACGCCATGACCCAGGTCGGCACCGTGCGGGCCGTGCTCACGAGGTTGACGGTCTCGTTCAGCATCGCCCGCCGGTCGAACACGACGCGCACCGGCGCGCGGCGCGGCGTGATGGGGCCGCGCACGGTGAGCTGCGGATCGTCCTTCAAGGCCGTCGTCCCGCCCACCGCGATCGCGTCGAATCCGGCGCGCAGCCAGTGCACGTACTCGCGCGCGGCCTCTCCCGACACCCAACGCGAGCTTCCCCGCGCGTCGGCGATCCGGCCGTCAATCGAGGTGGCGAGCTTGAGCGCCACGAACGGCCGCTCCGCCTGCTGGTGCGCGAACAGGAACGGTGCGTTGAGCGCCGCAGCCGCCTCGGCGAGCACACCGAACGCCACGGCGACGCCTTGGGCGCGCAGCACGTCCGCCCCACCGCGCGCCTCGGGGTCCGGATCGCGGATCGCGGCGACCACGCGCGCCACGCCGGCGGCGACGATCGCATCGGTGCAGGGCGGTGTCTTGCCGTAGTGGGCGCAGGGCTCGAGCGTCACGATCAGCGTCGCGCCGCGCGCCCGCGCGCCCGCGGCCGCGAGCGCTGCGACTTCCGCGTGGGGCCCGCCGTACTCGGCGTGAAAGCCCTCGCCGACCACGGTGTCGCCCTGGAGGATGACCGCCCCGACCAGGGGATTCGGGGCGACGCGCCCCCAACCCCGCCACGCGAGGTCGAGGGCGCGCCGCATTGCCGACCGTTCGGCCGGACGCTCAGAATCCGAAGCGGAAGCCGATGCCTCCGAAGACATGCCCCGCCTTGGGATCGAAGTCCCGGAACGTGGTGGCGAAGCCCTGGTCCTTCCCGGTCTGGAACCCCAGCTCGGCCACGAGCTTCACCGCGGCGAGGCTGAGCCCCGCGTCGGCGAACAATACTTCGCGGGTGTTGGTCGGATTGATGACGATCGTCCTAGCGCTGGTCGGCAGAACGGCATCGTAGAAGCGGATCGTCGTCTGGCTCGAGCTGTAGTGATCGATGCCGAGCCCGGCCGCGAGATCCACGAGCACGAACTTCCAGCTCGCGACCGCGCGATAGTTGTCCGCCTTCAAGTCCATGCTGAACTCGAACTGGTCGCCGGTACCGAACGCGGGACCCAGGCTGCCGTACTGGATGCGCGGCAGCGTGCGATGCATCCAGCTCACCGATACCGCCGGGATCGGAAAGCTTCCGCCGAGCAGGCCCACCCGCGCACCATAGCCGATGCCGAGCGCGGCGCCGCCGATGTGCGCCGCGTTCGGATCCACGGACAGACCCGACACGCGGCCGGTCGGCAGCACGACCGCGGAGCCGAGCGCGTCGACGGCAAGCAGGCCGCCGCGCCCACGGACCAGCCCGACCGCCGCTTCGACGAGCGGAGCCGGGAGCGCGCCGTGGAAGCTCGATGGCACCCGGCTCTGGCTCGCTGAGTCGGGGTTCGGCAGCGACGCCCCGATCGCGTTCACGCGTGCCGTCACGGTGAGGTGCCCGATGCCACCGAGCGATCCCGACGTGCCGAGCACCGGGTTGCCGCCGCTCACGATCATCCCGGCGAGCGGGTGGAACGCCCGGATGGCGTCGACCGCGGTGTTGCACGCGGCCGTGGCGTTGGGGTTGGCCATGCTGCACTGGGGCTCCTGAGCGGCGAGGGAGCGCGACACCAATGCAATAAGGGCGACTGCGACGGTCGTTCTGCTCTTGAGTGAATGCATGCGTCCTCCTCAACGCTCCGCGAAGCGCACGCCCTTCGTTCCGGCGCGCACCTCGCCGATCAGCCACGTCTCGATCGACTCGCGGCGGGCCGCCGCCGTGATCGTTTCCACGTCATCACGGCCCACGATCGCGATCATGCCGATCCCGAGGTTGAAGACGCGGCGCATTTCGCTGAGCGACACCCGGCCCGCGCGCATTAGTACCCGGAAGACGACCGGCCAGCGCCACCCGCTGGCGTCGACGAGCGCCTCGCAGCCCTCGGGCAGCACGCGCACCAGGTTGCCCGCGATGCCCCCGCCGGTGATGTGGGCGAGGGCGTGCACCCGTGAGAAGACTGGAGTTACCGCCGGCGCGTAGCTGCGGTGCACGTCGAGCAACACCTGTGCCACGGACCGCCCCGTCTCCGGAAACTCGTCGCCCACTTCGAGCCCCAAGGTCTCGAACACGACGCGCCGCGCCAGGGTGTACCCGTTGGTGTGCAGTCCGTTCGACGCGTAGCCGATCAACACGTCGCCCGGGCGCACGCGGTCGCCGTGCAGCGCCGCCCCCTCCTCCACGACGCCCACAATCGTGCCCGCGAGGTCGTAGTGCCCCGGCTGAAACAGCTCGGGCAGTTGTGCCGTCTCGCCTCCCGCCAGCGTCATCTCGTGGGCGCGGCAGCCGCGCGCCAGGCCGGTCACGAGCGCGGCGGCGACGTCGGGCTCGAGCCGACCGGTGGCGATGTAGTCGAGCAATGCGAGCGGCCGTGCTCCGTGGACCAGGATGTCGTTGACACAGTGGTTGACGAGGTCCTCCCCCACGGTGTCGTGGATTCCGGCGCGCGCGGCGACGAGCACCTTGGTGCCCACGCCGTCGGTCGAGAGCACGAGCACCGGGCGCTCGTACCCCGGCGGGAGGCGCACCATCCCGCCGAACGCTCCGATGTCGCCGAGCGCGAGCGCGGTGCGCGTGGTGCGCACCAGCTCGGCGATGCGACGCTTCGCTTCGTCCGCGGCGTCCAGATGCACGCCGGCGGCGGCGTAGCGGTTAGTCAAGCGGCTCCCCCCGCATCCCCCGAGGCCGGGTCCACGTCGAAGTGCACCAGCTGCTTGAAGGCGCACACCCGCGCGTACACGTCCGCTTGGGTGACGCCGGCGAGGCCCTGCACGCCGAACGCTTCCACCGCGAACGAGCCCAGCGCCGCGCCGTACACCATGGCGCGCCGCAGATTCGCCGGGCCGAGGTCGCCGGTGGCCGCCAAGTGAGCCATGAAGCCGCCGGCGAACGCGTCGCCCGCGCCCGTCGGGTCGAACACCTCTTGCAGCGGGTAGGCAGGGACTTTGAACGTCGTGTCGCGATCGACCAGCAGGGCGCCGTGCTCCCCCTGCTTGATCACGGTCCGTTTGGGACCCCGCTCGAGGATCCACTGGGCGGCGCGGTAGATGTTCCAGTCGCCCGAGAGCTCCCGCGCCTCCGAGTCGTTCACCATGAGGATGTCGATGTGGCGTAACAGCTCGAGCAGCAGGTCCTGCTTGGAGTGAATCCAGTAGTTCATCGTGTCGCAGGCGACGAGCGCCGGGCTCTTCACCTGATCGAGCACGCCGAGCTGGAGCTCGGGATCGATGTTGCCCAGGAACACGTAGCGAGCGTCGCGGAACTTGGGCGGCAGCTTGGGGCGGAACTGGGCGAACACGCCCAGCCGCGTGTCGAGCGTCTCGCGGCTGGAGAGGTCGTAGGAGTACTTCGCCTTCCAGCGGAACGACTCACCGGGCATCTGCTCGACGCCGGACAGATCCACGCCGCGCGCCTCGAGCGCCTTGAGGGCGCCGAGCGGGTAGTCGCTCCCGACCACACCCACCACCTGGACGGGATGCAGAATCGCGCCCGCGGCGCTGAAGAACACCGCCGAGCCGCCGGGCGCGTCGGCCGTCTCACCGAACGGCGTCGCGACCGAATCCAACGCGATCGAGCCCACCACGAGGAGACCCATCGTCACATCCGCTCCGGCGCCGTGATCCCGAGCAAACCAAGTCCGTTGGCGAGCACCCGGCGCACCGCCGCCGCGAGCGCGAGCCGCTCCCGCTCTTCGGGCTCGCCCAGCACCCGGTACTTGTGATACCACGCGTGGGCGATCCGGGCGAGCCCCTCGAGGTAGCCCGTGATGCGGTGCGGCTCGAGCGTTTCGGCGGCCCGTGCCACGACGCCGGGGAACGCCGCGAGCTCCTTCAGCAGGTCGAGCTCCTCGGGCTGCGTCAGGACGCTCCCGTCCACCGGCGCGGGTGGGAGAGAGGCGGGGTCGCGCGCCGCCACACGGAAGATGCCGCTCATGCGCGCGTGCGCCATCTGCACGTAGAACACCGGGTTCTCCTCTGTCTGGCTCTTCGCCAGGTCGACGTCGAACACGAACTGCGAGTCCGCCCGACGCATCAGGAAGAAGAAGCGCGCCGCGTCCACCCCCGTCTCCTGGAGCAGGTCGCGCAGCGTGACGAACTCACCCGTGCGCTTGGAGAACCGCACCTCTTCCCCACCCCGCATCACCCGCACGAGCTGCACGATCTCCGCGTGAAAGAAATCATCGGGGTAGCCGAGCGCCAGCATCGCGGCCTGGACGCGCGCGACGTACCCGTGGTGATCCGCGCCCCAGATGTCGATCGCCTTGGCGAAACCGCGCGCGCGCTTGTGGCGGTGGTAGGCGATGTCCGGCAAGAGATAGGTGTAGCTGCCGTCCGACTTGCGCAGCACGCGATCCTTGTCGTCTCCGAACGCGGTGGACCTGAGCCACAGGGCGCCGTCCCGCTCGTAGGTGTGGCCCCGCTGAGCCAGATCGGCCAGGGTCTGTTCGATGAGCCGTTCCTGGTAGAGCTGGGACTCGAAGAAGATCACGTCGAACCGGACTCCGAACTCCCGCAGGTCCTCCTCCTGTTCGGCGCGCTGCGATTGGACGCCGATCGTGCGGCAGCGGCGCAGGCCTTCCGGCTCGGGGAGGTCGGCGAACGCCCGGCCCTCGCGCGCCAGAATCCGCTCGGCCAGCTCGACGAGATACTCCCCGTGATAGCCGCCGTCGGGAACCTCGGCCGCCCGACCCACCGCCTGCTGGACCCGCGCCCACAGCGAGCGGGCCAGCTTGTCGATTTGGGTTCCTGCGTCGTTGACGTAGAACTCGCGGGTCACCCCGTAGCCGGTCCAGTCGAGCAGCGCTGCAATCGCATCCCCCAGGGCCGCCCCCCGGCCGTGGCCCACGTGCAGCGGGCCCGTGGGATTGGCGGAGACGAACTCGACGTTGACCTTCGCGCCGCGTCCTGTGTCGCCGCGGCCGAACCGCTCGCCCAAGGCGTGAACGGTCGCCAGCACGGCGGCGAGCTGATCCTCGGCGAGGAAGAAATTGATGAAGCCGGGACCCGCGATCTCGATCTTCTTGACGATGCCCTGGGGAAGCGTGAGGGCCCTCACCAGGTCCTCCGCGACGGCGCGTGGCGGCTTACCCAGCCCCTTGGCAATGACCAGCGCCAGGTTGGTGGCGCCGTCGCCGTGCGAGGGATCGCGCGGGGTTTCGTACTTGAACTCCGGAAGCGAAGACACGCCGATCTTGTGGGCCGCGTCCCGCAGACCGCGGACGATCTCGTCGTGCGCCTTCACTTGTCGCCGGAGTCTTTTTTCTTCTTGGCACTCTCGCCGGACTTCGACTCGGCGGGCTTCGACTCCGCGGCGGGCTTGGACTCGTCCTTTTGCTTCTGCTCCTGCTGCCCCTGCTTCTCACCCGCTCGCTTGTAGTCGGTGGTGTAGAACCCGGAGCCCTTGAAGACGAGACCCGCCCCGCCGGAGATCTGCCGCTCGGCCGGTTTGCCGCACGTGGGACACTTCTCCCGCCGCTTGTAGTTCATCGTCGGGTAGAACTTCTCGAACACGTGCCCGGCCGGGCACTTGTACTCGTAGGTCGGCATCAGGCAAGAACTTAAGCGCCGAGACCGGGACCGGTCAATCGGCCCGCGAATCGCTCAGCGCACGTCGTAGAAATAGCTGCTCAAGTGCTTGAGCGTGGCCTCCTGCTCGGCGAACTGAAACGCCAACACGTCGCCGCTCGTGACCACGCCGCACAGGCCCTCCGGACCCACCACCGGGAGGTGGCGGATGCGCCGCTCGGTCATCACGGCCGCGCACTGCTCCAGCGGCGTGTCGGGCTGGCAGCTGATCAAGGAGGTGGTCATCACGTCGCGCACCGGGGTCGTGACCGGATTGCGCTGCTCCGCAACGACGCGCCGCAGCACGTCCCGCTCGGTGAAGATCCCTACCGGTTTCTTGCCTTCGAGAACCAGGACGCTGCCTGTGCCGCGGGTGTTCATGAGTTGCGCCGCCTCGAGCACCGTCGCCCCCGGCGGAACGGCCACGATGTCCCTGCCCTTGCGCGCCAGAATGTCGCGCACCGTGTCCACTGGCACCCTCCTAGAACTCCCGCTTCTTCATCTCCGAAAAGAAGTCGCGCACGTCCACGTCGTCCTCCTGCTCGGGAGGAAGCGTGCGGTCGTATTGGCGTCGCTTGTTCGGCTTGGCCTTGGCCGCCTTGGCGGCATTCTTCTTCGCCAGGGCGGCAATTTTCTGGTCGTCGCTCTTCGACATCGCTGCTGCTCCGGTCAAGAAGTCCCGCTCTCCACCCAGCGGTCGGGGGGGGCGTCACAGCCAATGCATAAGGTGGGTTGTTCAGGCGCCCTCAGGCAAGTGCGGGCGCGCCCCCCCCCCGCCGTGGCGGCCAGGATCAAGGCGTCACTGACCCGCCCCTGCGCCTCCCGCGTTGAGAAAGGCCGCGAGCGCCGCGATCTCGAGCGGCTTGAGATGCAGATTCGGCATCTGCCCCGTGGGGCTCGCCAGAAACGGCTTGAGAAACTCAGGCGGATAACGTCTGAGGGTGAGATCCGGCCCAACCGCAACGCTGGTCTCGCCAACGTCGCGGTGGACATGGCAACTGACGCAGCCCTTCGCCACGAAGAGCCTGCGTCCTCGCTCCGACTCGGCGAGGGGAGGCGGCGGCGCCGCGCCTGAATCGATCGCGGTCACCGGAAGCAGCGTGACGCGGCTATTCCCGAAGCCGCTGTGGATCGTGATGGTCCATTGACCGGCCTGTGGCAGCGTCAGCGTGGCGGTGTACTGACCGGTTTCTCGTCCAGCAGTCGCCGCCGCGCTCGCTTCCAGGCTGCCCGCCGTGGCGGCGACCTTGCCCTTGAGCCCGTCGAGCGGTTTGACGCCGTGCTGGCGCACGGTAAAGGCGAGCGTGACGGGCTGGCGTGCCACCACTTGGTCCGGCAAATCCTCGACCGTGATCGCGGCCCACCCGCCGACGTTGGCTGCGATCACCGGGAGCACCAGCACACCAGGCAGCAGTAGTCGAAAGGCTCGTGTGGTCATCGCTTCCTCCTTGGGACCTGATGCCCAGAGGATTTCTCGGGGCTATCGGTAGTTCGATGCCACACAATGCCTATAGGGTTTATGCCCTCCTTCTACCAGCGTCCCCCCCCCGGCGCCGCCTATCGCGGCCACAGCCAGCCGAACGTGGCCGCCGTGAGGAGCGCGTAGATCAACCCATCCACCGTCGCCTTGATCGTGGTGCTCCAGGCGCGGCGATACCAGATGGACATCTGCCACAACGCTACGGAGTACCCGATGAATGCGGTGACTCCCGTGAACCGGAAGACGCTCGCGACGCTCGCCCCGGCGGGGAGGGCACGTCCCGCGACGTAGGCCGCGAACAGACCGACCACCGCCGCGTACAGGAACCAGAGCGTGAGGTTCTTCCCCATCTGAAAGGGGCCGCTCGGCAACACGGTGAGGATCAGGTTCGGGCCTCGCTTCACCTTGTCGGCGAACTCCGGTGATCGCATCTCCTCCCTGGTCTTCGGACGCGGCACCATGTAGTCCCCCGGCGGGATGGCGAGCGGCCGGAGCGCATCTCTCAGCTTGTCTTCGTCGGGCACCCTGGGGTAATCACTCTTATGCCAGGGCGACACCATGTGGATGGCGGAGCTCACGACGAAAACGAGCACCGCCGACAGTAGGATGGGGAGCCACAGCGCGGTTAGTCCCGTCATCGCGATCTCCTGTGATGGTGTGGCCATGCAATCGTGAAAACTGTGATCATGGTGGCGGCGCGGGTCGCCAGGCGCTGCCGTGCAGCGTCACGTACAGGGCCGCCGCCGCGTACACCAGAAACTCCGCCGGGAATTGGCCCCGCACGGCGTGCACCAAAACGGCTGTCAGAAAGATCACGACCAGGGCGACCCCGCCGACGCGCATCGTGCGAGGCCACAGAAAGAGGAGTGCCGCGACGGTCTCGACCGCGGCGACCACTGCCAGATGGCCGTGGTGGGCCGCACCCAAGGCGTGGATCAGCGCGCGCACGCCCTCGAACGCGATCACCAGGCCGAGCGTCAGGTGCAGCGCGATGAACGAGCGGCGCAGGTTCAGGTCGGTCACGGTAAGGTCGGTTGAGCCCGAGTGCCCGGAGTGCCCAGAGCGAATGATCCGCTGGGTGACAGACCGGGCTCAAGCTACGCGCTGGCGGCCACCGCGCAACGCGCCCTTGAGGACGCGCGGACGGCAGGCAAATTACGCTCCCATGCCGAACGCCGCGCTCGCCGCCTGTCTCGTGCTGCTGCAGCAACCGGCGGTCTCCCGCCCTTCCTTGACGACCCGGTGGACTGCTGAGGTAACGCCCGAGCACGTCCTGCCTGAGTACCCCCGCCCCGACCTCGTGCGGCCCACTTGGCAAACCCTCAACGGGACGTGGCAGTACGCCGTGCGCGATTCGGGCAGCACCTCTTCGCCGCGCGCGTGGGACGGCACGATCCTTGTTCCCTTCCCGATCGAATCGCAGCTCTCCGGCGTGCGGCGGACGGTGACGGACCGGCAGCGGCTGTGGTATCGCCGGACGTTCCGGATACCCTCGACGGCGGCCGGCACGCGCTGGCTGCTGCACTTCGGCGCGGTGGACTGGGAGGCGATCGTTTCCGTGAACGGGCGGCGCGTCGGCGCTCACCGTGGCGGCTATGACCCCTTCACGCTCGACATCACCGGCGCACTGCGTCCCGCCCCCGGCGACCAGGAGCTGGTCGTGCGCGTGTGGGATCCGACCGACCGCGGGGACCAGCCGCGCGGCAAGCAGGTCCTCAAGCCGCAGAGCATCTGGTACACGGCCGTGACGGGGATCTGGCAGACGGTGTGGCTCGAGGCGGTGCCGCGCGCGTATATCACGGCACTCGACGTCCGGCCCGATGTGGACGCCGGGACGGTGAGCGTGCGGGTCGCCGCGAGCGGCACCACGCCCGCCGCCCGCGTGCAGCTCGCCGCGCTCGACGGAGACAGCACCGTCGCTCGGGGGACCGGGCCGCCCGGCCAACCGCTGACGCTCTACATCCCGGCCCCGAAGTTGTGGGGACCGGGGCACCCTTTCCTGTACGGCCTGCGAGTGCGGCTGGGTGACGACACGGTGACCGGCTACTTCGGGATGCGGAAGATCGCCGTGGCGCGGGACGGCGTCGGGAGGTTGCGTCTGTTTCTCAACAACCATCCGCTCTTCGAGTATGGCACGCTGGATCAGGGGTGGTGGCCCGACGGCTTGTATACCGCGCCCACCGACGCGGCACTGCGCTCGGATATCGAGACGCTGCAGCATCTCGGATTCAATCTGATCCGCAAGCACGTGAAGGTGGAGCCGGCGCGCTGGTACTACCACTGCGACCAGCTGGGGATGCTCGTGTGGCAGGATATGCCCAGCGGCGACAACAAGACTCCGGCCGCGCGGCAGGAGTTCGCCGACGAGCTGGATCGTGTGGTGGCCGCGCTCCGCAATCATCCCGCCATCGTCATGTGGGTGCCGTTCAACGAGGGTTGGGGCCAGCACGACACGCGGCGCATCGTGGCGCGGCTGAAGCAACGCGACGCCACGCGCCTGGTGGACAATGCCAGCGGCTGGACCGACGCACACGTCGGCGACGTGCTCGACATCCACGACTACCCCGGGCCCGCCCTTCCCCCGCCGGACTCGACCCGCGCCTCGGTGCTGGGCGAGTTTGGTGGGCTCGGCTTGCCGATCGAGGGTCATACCTGGCAGGCGAAGGACAACTGGGGCTACCGGCGCTACGCCAACCAGGACGAACTTTCGGCCGCCTACCGCGCCCTGCTCGACCGGCTCCGGTCGCTCGAGAGCGAGGGGCTCGCCGCGGCGGTGTACACGCAGACGTCGGACGTGGAGATCGAGGTCAACGGCGTCATGACGTACGACCGTGAGATCGTGAAGCTCGCGGGCGACGTGGCGGCGGTGAACCGGCGGCTGCAGGATCCGCAAGGAGCGACCGTGACGCGAGCGCCGTTCGGCCGGACGGCCGAGGGAATCGCCGTGGAGGCGTACACCCTCACCAACCCCCAGGGGATGCAGGTGCGGGTCATCACCTACGGTGCCATCCTCCAGGCGATCCGGGTGCCCGATCGCGCCGGCCGTGTGGACGATGTCGCCCTCGGCCACGACGACTTGCAAGGGTATCTCACCAACACACCGTATTTCGGCGCGATCGTAGGACGCTACGCCAACCGGATCGCCCAGGGGAGGTTCACGCTCGACGGCACGACGTATCGGCTCGCGACCAACAACGGCCCCAACCATCTGCACGGCGGGACGAAAGGCTTCGACAAGGCCGTGTGGCAGGCCGAGCCGTTCCAGCAGGGGGACACCGTCGGCGTCCGGCTGAGCCATACGAGCCCAGCGGGCGACGAAGGGTATCCGGGCACCCTCGCCGCCCGCGTCACCTACTCGCTCACGCCGGCGAGCGAGCTGGTCGTGGACTACATGGCGACGACCGACCAGGCGACACCGGTGAACCTCTCACAACACACCTACTTCAACCTGGGCGGTGTAGGTGGCGGTGACATCCTCCGCCACATTCTCTCGATTGACGCCGACAGGTACACGCCGGTGGACTCGACCCTCATTCCCACGGGCGAGCTGGCGAGCGTCGCCGGCACGCCGCTCGACTTCCGCGCAGCCACGGCGATCGGCGCGCGCATCGAGCAGCCGGACCCCCAGCTCGGGCGGGGTCGCGGCTACGATCACAACTTCGTGCTGAACCGAACCGGATCCGGCCTGGCGCACGCGGCACACGTGCTCGAGCCGACGAACGGCCGCACGCTCGACATCTTCACCACCGAGCCGGGGTTGCAGTTCTACTCGGGGAACTTCCTCGACGGCACGATCACCGGGAAGGGAGGGCACGCTTACCAGCACAGGTCCGGCTTCTGCCTCGAGACCCAGCACTTCCCCGACTCGCCGAACCACCTGTCTTTTCCGTCCACGATCCTACGGCCGGGAGCGGAATACCGGTCGCGCACCGTCTTCGCGTTCGGCGTGAGTCGCTAGCCCGCGTACACCCCGATCGCGAGCGGCCGCGGAGCCACCACCGCGTCCTCCACCACGACACGTAGCCGGCGAACGGACGCCGGCGCGAACCGGTCCAGTTTGCGGTATCCGATCGTCTCTCCTCGCACCAGCTCGGTCCACGCGCCGCTCTCTCCGGCCCCGAGCACAGCGTAGCGAGCGACCCTCTGGCCGTGCGCGATGTCCTCTTCGAGTCGGACGAGCCCGGCTGTGACACGCCGCCCGAGGTCCACCTCGACCACGGCGCTGCGCGGGCTGGTGATGTGCTGCGTGGGGCGCCGGCCCGCGGCGAAATCCTCGGCAAACAGCGCGGCGAGGCGATCGTGCCAGCTCGCGAGCCGCGCGACGTCGTTGTCGTGCAGCACGCCATCGCGCGTGGGCGGGACGTTGAGCAACAGCTTCGAGTTGCGTCCGACGGAGTTGAAGTAGATCTCCGTAAGCGCAGCCACGCTCTTCACTTTGTCGTCCTCAGCGGGATGATGAAACCACCCGGGGCGGATCGACGTGTCGGTCTCTCCCGGTCGCCACACGGAGCCCGCGGGGTCCCCGTGCTGGAGGGCCCGGCCGATCGCCTCGCTCCACACGCCGGGCGCGGGGACGACGGCGGGATCCATCGTGGACCAGTTCGGATCGCCCGCCGAGCCGGTCTCGTTCCCGATCCAGCGGACGTCGGGGCCGGCGTCGGAGAAGATGACCGCGTCGGGCTGGAGCCGGCGCACCGTGGCGAAGATGCGGGGCCAATCGTACGCCTGGCGGCGCCCGTTCGGCCCTTCGCCGTTGGCGCCGTCGAACCACACTTCGGTGATGCGCCCGTACCGGGTGAGCAGCTCGGCGAGCTGATCGCAGTAGAAGTCGTTGTAGCGGGGCGTTCCGTAGACGGCCGCGTTGCGATCCCACGGCGAGAGATACAACCCCGCGCGCAGCCCCTCGGCGCGACAGGCGTCGGTGAACTCGCCCACCACGTCCCCCGCCCCGCTGCGCCAGGAACTCTTCGCCACGCTGTGGTCGGTGACCCCGCTGGGCCAAAGGCAGAACCCATCGTGGTGCTTGGCCGTGAGGATCATGGCGCGGAAGCCGGCCGCGCGCGCCGCCCGGGCCCACTGCCGGGCGTCGAGTCGCCCGGGAGCGAAGCTGCGCGCCGCTTCCGTCCCGTCGCCCCACTCGCGGTCGGTGAAGCTGTTCACGCCGAAGTGCAGGAAACAGCTGAGCTCCTCGCGCTGCCAGGCCAGTTGCGCCGGCGACGGAGCGGGGCGCGCCCGCGGCGTCCTCGCCCAAGCCACGCCAGCGGCGAGGGTGGCGCCGGCGAGCGTCGCGGCGAACTCGCGACGCGTGAGCGGAGTGAGACGGAGCGAGCTCAGGCTTGCGGGCGCGCGGGAGTCGGGTCCCGCCGCATCAGTGAGACCGGCTGATGGTGCGTGCCAGCACGTATAGCATGCCCGGGCCGGGGGAGATCGCCAGCAGGGCCGCCGCCGACAGGAACAGAGTGAAATGAACGGTATCAGGCATCGCTGCAAATCCACCGCTAACGGCGCGCCACCCGTAGCTCTGCCCATTCCACCTCACGAGCCTCGACAACATCTCGGACCTGGCGCTCCCGGTTGGTCAAGTCCGACGCCCCGGTCTTGACCTCGAGGAACACGATGCGACGCAGCTGACCGTCGGCCAGGCCGTCGAACACGACGAGGTCCACCGGCGTGCCAAGAAAGCGAGCGTCCTTCGGGTTATAGCGGAACTCGGGGAGGTACGGGACCACTTGCTCGTGGACCTTCCCGACCGTAACGGCCTGGCTGCGCTGCACCGCATCCTCGCGTATGGTGGCCGTGTAACGCGCTTTCCAGATCAGGACGTACACCCAGGCGAGCAGCAGCCCGATCGCGATGCCCACGCACAGCGCGAACAGGTCGGGTGGCACGGCGGACGCGCGCAACGCGCCGCTACGTCGGCTGCTGCACCGTGCGCAGATAGGGCTTCTGCGTCTTGAAGCCCTGCGGGTACTTCTTTCGGGCGTCCTCGTCCGAGACGGAGGTCGGGATGATCACGTCCTGGCCGGGCTTCCAGTTCACCGGCGTCGCCACGGTGTGTTTCGCGGTGAGCTGCACCGAGTCGAGCAGCCGCAGTACCTCGTCGAAGTTGCGGCCGGTGCTCATGGGATAGACGATCATCGCTTTGACCTTCTTGTCCGGGCCGATCACGAACACCGAGCGGACCGTCGCATTCTCCACCGCCGTGCGCTTGCCGCCGCTCGCGTTCGGATGGATCATGTCGTACAGCTTGGCCACGTTCAGGTCGGCGTCGCCGATCAGCGGATAGTTCACCGCGTGGCCCTGCGTCTCCTTGATGTCGCTGACCCACCGGGCGTGGTCACTCACCGGGTCGGCGCTGAGGCCGACGATCTTGGTGTTGCGCCGCTCGAACTCGGGCTTGAGACGCGCCATGTAGCCCAGCTCCGTGGTGCACACCGGGGTGAAGTCCTTGGGGTGCGAGAACAGGATCGCCCATTTGTCGCCGATCCACTCGTGAAAGTGGATGGTGCCCTCGGTCGTTTCGGCGGTGAAGTCGGGGGCCTCGTCGCCAATGCGGATCGCCATCGTCAACCTCCTTCGCCTGGTGTTACGCGGGTCGATACTCGCTTGTAAGCTGCGGGCCGGGGCGACCGCCTTCAAGGTCGGCCCCCGCCCCGGCCTTATCTCCGTCGATCGTACTCGTGTGGACGGCCGCCGCGAAACCGTTCGCGCGCTACCGCTCGGTGAGCACGGCTTCGATGCGACGGTCCGGGATGAGCCACATGACCGCGACCACGGTGTATAGCCCACAGGCGAACCACCGGTTCACGAAGGAAAGCGGAATGGCGACCGCATACAGCGCGAGCGACGCCTTCCCCTTGAAGTCGGCGCCCAACGCCGCGGCGAGCGCGGAGTCCGTGCCGTCGTGAGCGATCAGCACGCGGCTGAGGATGAAATACGCGCACCCCGCGAGCAGCATCACCGCCCCGTACAGCGCCACGGGCCACGCCGCGAAGTGGCTCTCGCCCATCCAGCTCGTGACGAAGGGGACGAGCGACAACCAGAACAGCAGATGCAGGTTCGCCCACAGGATCCGACCGTTGACGTGCCGGACTGCCTGTAGCAGGTGATGGTGGTTGCTCCAATAGATCCCGAGAAACACGAAGCTGAGCACGTAGCTCAGAAACACCGGGATCAGCGGCTGCAGCGCCGCCCGGTCGGCTCCGTGTGGCACCCGCATTTCCAGCACCATGACCGTGATAATGATGGCAATCACACCGTCGCTGAACGCCTCGAGCCGCTGCTTACCCACCCCTTACCCCTTCGCCCGTCCTGGCCACCAGCGCCGCACGGTCCGACGGTACGCCTCGTACGCGCTACTCACGTCGCATCGAACCCGGCGTAGTCCCCCCGCTGGTACACGTTTCCCTTGTACTCCTGGTCGGCGTGGATCCCGACCTTGGAGGTGTAGTACGCTCGCACCGTCCACCCCTTGAGATCCTGGAAGAAATGCTCGGCGGGAGTCTTGGGGTCGTGCTCCCCCGCCGCCATCCGCGTGAGCACCGCGACCCGTTGATCGGCGGAAGCTTGCAGGAACGCCTGCCCGTTGTTGAGCTCCTTCGACAGCGCCTCCACCGCCGCGAGCCCCGAGCGCCACTTGGTCTGCTGCTCGGGCTCGGCCGAGTCGGACAAACGGAAATCGATGTAGGCGGCCACGCCGGCGGCGCGCGCGCCGGGGGAATGGGCGTCCGCCGGGATGATCAGCTCCGCCAGCTCATCGAGCAGGGCGAGCTCCGGCGCGGTGAAAAACTTGGAGACGGCCTGGAGCGCCGGCGGCGCCGCCGCGGGGCCCAGCTTGACCAGCGGAGCGGCGAGTGCCGCTGCGGTCACCTCGAGCATCTCGCGGCGCGAGAGCGACTCGCCCTCCGGATGGGTCGCGTCGGTCATACGTTCCCTTTCTTGAATTCGTCCGCCAGATACTCACAAGAGCGCCACGCCAGAGCCATGATGGTCCAGGTGGGATTCTGACACGACGCGCTCACATGACTCGACCCGTCCACGACGAACAGGTTCTTCACGTCGTGGGACTGCTGGAACTGGTTGAGCACTGACGTCTTGGGGTCGCTGCCCATCCGCGCCGTGCCCAGCTCGTGAATGGACCACCCCTCGGTGAGCATCTTCTCGTCCGTCCCTATGACCTCGATCCCCGCCGCCTCGAGCATCTCGCGGCCCGCGACGACCATGTCCTCGCACATCTTGCGCTCGTTGTCGCCGAACTGATAATGGAAGCGCAGCGTGGGGATGCCCCACGCGTCTTTCGTGTCGGGATCGAGATCGACATAATTCTCGTAGCGCGACAGCACCTCGCCGAAGCCACCCATCCCGATGAACGCCCCGGCGTGGTCACGCACCTCTCTCTTGAATTGCGCGCCGAATCCCGGGGTCCCAAACGCATTCCCGGGGAAAATTGAAAAGCCACCGCCCCCCTCGAAGCCGTAGCCGCGGACGAACCCCGGTTGCCGGTCCTTCAGGTTCCGGAACCGGGGGATGTAGAACCCCCCGGGGCGGCCGTCGTCGAGCGTGGACGGCTTGCCGACCAAGTCTTTCACGAGCCCCGTGACCCCGGGGCCCATCACGTGTTCGCAGAAGTTGTGACCCACGTGCCCGCTCGAGTTGCCGATCCCGTTGGGATGCTGCGGCGAGCGCGACAGGAGCAGCAGGCGGGCGGATTCGAGCGTGGACGCAGCCACGATCACGACCTTGGCCTTGGCTTCGTAGCTCTTGCGCGTCGCGCTGTCGAGGAAGGCGACCCCACGCGCCCGCCCCGTGTTCTTGTCGACCAGGACCTCGTGAGCGATGGAGTTGGGCCGCACCGTGAGGTTCCCGGTGTCCATGGCGGGGTAGATGAGCCCGGTGGGCGAGTCGAACGCGGCGTGGATGTCGCATCCGCCGGGCCGCCGGTCGCAGGCGCCGCGGCCATAGCACTTGCTGCGGTAGCGGTTGTGCTTCAAACCGTCGGTGGTGACGCCGGCGCGGTACGGCGTCAGGACGCGCCCCATTTTCTTCAGGCCCTCGCGCAGCTTCACCTCGCTGGACGTGAGCTTGTTGGGACGCTGGAACAGGCTGTCCGGCAGGTGCGGCAGGTTTTCCTTCACACCGGAGATGCCAAGGTAGAGATCGACCTTGTCGTAGTAGGGCTGGAGGTCCGCGTACGAAATCGGCCAGTCGTCGCCGTACCCGTCGTGCGTCTTCGCCTTGAAATCGTAGTCGGACAGACGCAGCGCCAGGCGGCCCCAGATGTTCGTCTTCCCCCCGAGCGCGCGAGCGCGCACCCAGGCGTACTTCGTGCCGGTGTAGGGGTGATCCTTCTCGTCGACCAGAATGTTCTTGACGTAGTCGGACCCGCCCCACCCGCCGACATAGGACATGACGTGCTTGGCCGTGCTGTTCTTCGCGTACGGTGGGGTCCGGATGGTGTACTCGTTGAACGAGAGAGAATGGTATCCCGGCGGCGCGTCCCCCCGGCGGGGGTGATCGTACGGCCACTGCATCGAGCGCAGCTCTTGCTCGATGGGCAGCTTCTTCCCCGCCTCGAGCATGAGCACCTTCAGACCGCGCGTCGTCAGGACGTGGGCGGCCATGCCGCCGGCCGCGCCCGAGCCCACGACCACCGCGTCGTAGGTCTTGGATAGATCGACGTCCTGCTCGAGATGTGGGGCAACCCGAACCAGAGTCATTGGGCCGTTCCTCGCTCCGTGGTACCGTGCCGGTGGGAATCGCGCTTAAGCTGCGGGCCGAACCTCCAGGACGCAACGGCTCCCGTCGGGGGGGGCGGTCAGGCTGCGATGTGTAACAGTCGCAGCAGCCAGTCGAGGAAGGCCCGCGGTATCGGCAGCAGTGTGAGCCCGACCGAGAAGACGAACCCGTTGTACACGGGGCGCCTCAAGAGCCGCGGCGCTCCCTAGCCCGGAATCCAGATCGACCTGGCGTCGATGAGCTGGGCCCGCCCCGGCAGCGGCAACGGATCGGGCGACATGGTAAAGAAGGCGAGCCCCTTGTAGGTCGTGAGATAGCGCCAGTGGATCCGGAAAAAGCCGCCCCGCGCGCACACCACGATCGGTTCGTCTTGCTGGTTCAGGATCCTCTGGAAGTTCGCGGGCTCGACCCGGACAACCACGCCCGAGGCCTTGATGGCCTGCGCGATTGCTGCAGCGTGCACAGCGGCGGACTCGGCCATGGCTCAGCCTCCTGCGGCTACGTCAGCGCGTGCGGCGCGCGCGATGGTGAGGCCCGCTAACCCGAGCCACAGAAACGCCGGTACGTTGGCGAAGAGGGAGTGGCTCTTGGCTACCGCGTGGTGTGCGGATCCCAGACCGCCACGCTGACCCGGGAGTCCGCGGTTCCGTAATACAGATACCAGCGCCCGTTGAATGGAACCAGCCCCTCCACGAACGTCGTTCCCTCCACGTACTGCCCGGTCCGCTCGTAGGCCTCGGTGGGCCTGATGAAGGGCTCGTCCGAGCGGGCAAGCAGCTTGACCGGATTTCGCGGGTCGTACAGCGCCTGCCCACCCGTGTAGATCCGGTGCGGCAGACGGGGATCACCGTACCGCTCGCTGTTTCCCGCATTGTACAGCACCAGGATTCCATGTTCGGTCATGAGGGCCGGCGGGCCAGCCTCGACCAGCCAGGAGTCGAAGTACCCCGGCCGAGGAGAGAGCACCTTCACCAGCTTCCCATTGGTGTCCTCGAGGGGCGTCCAGTCAGCGAGGTTGTCGGATGTCGCGATGAGAATATCGGGCACGTTGAAATACATCCAGTACTTCCCGTCCAGCCTGGTCGCGATCACGCGATTCCCGTCCACCCGGCTGAGGATCGCCCCGGACTTGGATTCCAGGTTGCGGTACTTCCCGTCGATCATCCTGGCGAACGCGGGACCGTGCTTATCCCAATGAATGAGATCGCGCGAGGTTGCAATCGCGAGCCGGGGGACGTCGCGGTTCCACTGCGTGTAGGTGAGCACGTACGTGCTGTCCTCCGCCTCGACGATGCGCGGATCCTCGACTCCCCCGGGCCACTCGAAGCTCGCCTGCGCGTCGTTGTCTGGGTACAAGACGGGCGCGCTGCGGCGAGTGAAGCGCAGCCCATCCGCACTTTCCGCCAGCCCGATGCGCGAAGTGTGATGGCCGATTTTCATCTCACCGGTCGCATCTTCGGCGCGGTACAATACGGACACCTTGCCGTCTCTCACCACGGCAGCGGGGTTGAAGGTGGCGAACGCCTCCCAATAGACGATGCTGTCATTCATAGGTGAGCGGAACTGCGAAGTTCGACTCGGCGCGATCACCGGGTTCACCAGGGAGGGCTTTTCAAAGGGACCGAGCATCCCCCCCCGCCCCTGCCCGCCCGCCCGCTCCCCCGTCCAGCACGCGAGGCAGCACCCAACCAGGAGGGGTAGCCTCATTCCCAAGGCAGCAGCCCCTGCCTCCGCAGCTCAGCGAGGGAGCCCTCGTCCAGGTAGTACCGGCCGCGCACCGGCTCGCGAATAACGCCTGTCCTAAGCAACTGGATGAACGCGTCTTCGTCGGGACGGGAGCGGGCGTGAAACGACCGTGCAGTCTGCGGCGTGAGAGCCCTCGCTTCTCGAAACTGTCGCACGATGCGCTGGGCCGGGAGCGGCCACAGCGGAAGGGCCGCGAGGAAAGCCTGGAATCGCTCCGCCCAGGCACGAAGAACGGTTCGGAAGGATCTGAACGAGAAGAGCATGGTTTGGGCTAGTCCCAGGCTTGTCTCGCGAGGACGGTCACGCGATCACAACCATCGGACATCCCCGAATCCCGCCCGCTAACGGAGGTACCGCACCGAGAAACGAACCAGCAGAACAAGCCCAGCCGCGAGCACGGCCTCGATCGCCCCGACCAGGCCTGAGTTCCACACTGTGCGAAGCACGGCGACGTGGGCGGCTTGGAAGGCCAGCACGAGCCCGACCAACGCGCCTAGGCCAGCTCCCCAGAGCGCTGCCGCCAGCAGTGCGTGGTGCCACGGGCCGGACGCCCGGCGCGCCCCTACCGCGACGCCCGCGACGAGGGGGAGAAGCAGCAGGAGGTTCAAGCACCGCCCCCTCTTGGTGTGGACCGAGTCGGCCTCTGGTCTCGTCGATGCCGCAGCAACTGCGCGGGTCGCGGACGCAGACCGTCATCATGGATGTAGTCGGAAGGTACCGGTCGTACGCGCAAAAAACGAGCGCCGACGAGTCAGCCGTGCACTAAAGTGAGGCGCGATGTGCGTGGCGCCCGCGCATCGACTGCGCGCTTCCAACGCGGTCGCTCGTTGCCTCCCACGTCCTCCACGCGCCGGTCCAGAACTTGCTTTGCACAACGCAGTTAGCAGTCGCTTGGCACAGTCGGACTGCCTATCTCGGAGGACCCGTATGTTACGAGCCGTTCGCCGCAGTCTACTCGCAGCAATGGCTGCGACCGTGGCGGTCGCACTTGCCTGTAATCGCGACGCCGAGAGCCCGCCGCCCGCCAGCCCCAACGCGTGGCTGACCGACATCGGCGGTCTCGTCGTCTCGACGGCCACTACCGGCTCCTCCATCGACCCCAACGGTTACGTCGTCGTCGTGGACAACACCCAGCGCCAGTCGATCGCCCCGAGCGGGGTCGTCGTCTTCACCGGGCTCGCGCCGGGTCAGCATACGGTCGCCCTCACGGACGTCGCGTCAAACTGCACGGTGAGCACGCCCCTGACGGTGATGGTGTCGCTGCTCGGGTCCGGCACGGCGGCGTTTCCCGTGAGCTGCGCGCCGGCCGGAGACCTCACCGTCTCGGCCAGCACCACCGGCTCCAACCTCGATCCCGACGGCTACACCGTCACGCTCG